>NC_013441.1:3063883-3370271 GCF_000024785.1 Gordonia bronchialis DSM 43247
GGCTGGTCCGGGTCAGTTCGGCGATCTCCACCTCACCGAGCCGCGCCCCCGGGGCGTACCGACCGTCGACGATGGCATCACGGATGTGTGCGTACACGCGGTCGACTGCCCTGGTCATTGCACTCCCTCGGCCTTGATTGTTCACAACCTAGACCGAGATCGGCTGATTCGTGCGGTAATCACCGTAAAAATCGGGTTACTTCCCCACCGTTGCATGCAATCGCTGACGAGTGTCACGATGGACGGATGACATCGGTGGAACTGGTCGAGGTGGGCCCCCGCGACGGGCTGCAGAACGAGCAGACGTTGCTCTCGGTCGATGAGAAGGTCGAACTCATCACCCGCGCGGTCGACGCCGGGGTTCGTCGCATCGAGGCGGTCAGCTTCGTCAATCCCAAACGCGTACCGCAGATGGCCGGTGCCGAGGAGGTCATGGCGGCGGTCCCCCGGCGTTCCGACGTCTCCTACATCGGTCTCGTCCTGAACCGACGCGGCCTCGACCGTGCGGTCACCGCCGGCGTCGACGAGGTCAACGCCGTCGTCGTGTCGACCGAGGAGTTCAGTAGACGAAATCAGGGATGCAGTGTCGCCGAGGGGATTTCGGCGGCAATTGACGTGGTGCGCGACGCCCGGGCGGCCGGCATGCGCACCACGGTCACGGTCGCAACCGCCTTCGGCTGCCCGTTCTCCGGTGAGGTCGAGGTGGACTGGATCAGGCAGATCGTCGCCGATCTCGTCGACGGTGCCGCGCCGGATGAGATCGCCCTCGCCGACACCATCGGCGTCGGGGTACCCGCGCAGGTCCGGGCGTTGTCGGCGGCCGCTACAGCCTCAGCGCCGGGGATCGCGCAGCGCTGGCATTTTCATAACACGCGCAACACCGGATACGCGAACGCATTGACTGCCTTGGACACCGGCGCACACGCGCTCGACGCGAGCATCGGCGGCTTCGGCGGGTGCCCGTTCGCACCGGCCGCCACCGGCAACATCGCGTCCGAGGACCTGCTCTACGCACTCGATCGGTCCGAGGTGTCCACCGGTGTGGACATGGCCGGATTGATCGACGCCGCACAGTGGCTCGGCGGGGCGCTGGACAAAGCGGTGCCGGCACTACTCGGACGCGCCGGGGGATTCCCGACGCGTCCGTGAGTGACAGGTGTCAGTGGGTGGTGTGCACGATCAGCACGTCACACGCCGACTTGCGCGCGACATCGGCCGGCACCGACCCGAGGAGCCGGCCGGCGATCGAGTTCAGTCCACGGTTGCCGACGACAAGCAGGTCGGCCTTCACGTCGGTCACCAACTGCAACAGCGCGTCCACGGGCGCGCCTTTGACGGGCCGCGGCACGATGTTGGTCGCACCGGCACCGGCCGCACGCTCACGTGCGGTCCGCAGGATCTCCTCGGTCGGCGCGGAGCCGGTCACCTGATAGGCCTCGTCCTTGAGGATGTCGGCCGCCTCGCCGGAGCCGCGGTCATTGGGGAAGTAAGCGCAAGCGATCACGAGCTGAGCCCGTTCCCCGGCCAGAGCACCTGCGCGTTCCACCGCCTTCATCGATGATTCGGAACCGTCCGTACCGACGACGACGGTCTCGTATGCGCTCATCCCAACCTCCAGAAGAAGATTCCCACCCCACTGCCCTCCAGCAGGGCTCATGCATCCCCACACTGTAGGGCCCCTGATCGGGCAGGGTAATGCGCACGCGCCGGGTTTGCCAGAGGTTCGTGGTGATCGGCACAAATCCGACCGTCGGCGTCGCAGCGCACGCACATGGCGCCGACCGCGCTACTTGATGCCGGCCGCGTCCATCCCGCGGAGCTCCTTCTTAAGATCGGCGATCTCGTCGCGGAGACGCCCGGCCAGCTCGAACTGCAGGTCGCGGGCCGCGTTCATCATCTGATCGGTGAGCTGTGCGACCAGGTCGGCGAGTTCGGCCCGCGGCATCGACGAGACGTCGCGCTTCTCGATGACACCGGCGCTGCCCGCCTTGGACACCTCCCCCTGAGCACGCCGGCCGCGACTGGCGTTACGTCCCGAGCCACCGACCTTGACGGTGTCGTCGTCGGCTTCGCGATAGACCTGGTCGAGGATGTCGGCGATCTTCTTGCGCAACGGCTTCGGGTCGATGCCGTGTTCGGTGTTGTAGGCGACCTGCTTCTCCCGCCGACGTTCGGTCTCCTCGATGGCATTGCGCATCGAGTCGGTGATCGTGTCGGCGTACATGTGGACCTCGCCGGAGACGTTGCGGGCCGCACGGCCGATCGTCTGGATCAGCGACGTGGTGCTACGCAGGAAACCTTCCTTGTCGGCGTCGAGGATCGCCACCAGCGACACCTCGGGCAGGTCCAGACCTTCACGGAGGAGGTTGATGCCGACGAGGACGTCGTAGTCGCCCGAGCGGAGCTGCCGCAGCAGTTCGACGCGACGCAGCGTGTCGACCTCGGAGTGCAGATAGCGCACCCGGATTCCCAGCTCCAGCAGATAGTCGGTGAGATCCTCGGCCATCTTCTTGGTCAGGGTCGTCACGAGGACGCGTTCGTCACGTTCGGTGCGCTCACGGATCTCGTGGACCAGGTCGTCGATCTGCCCCTTGGTCGGTTTCACGACGACCTGCGGGTCCACCAGGCCGGTCGGGCGGATGACCTGTTCGACGAACTCACCGTTGGCCTGCCCCAGTTCGTAGGGGCCCGGGGTCGCCGAGAGGTACACGGTCTGCCCGATGCGGTCGACGAATTCGTCCCAGGTGAGCGGGCGGTTGTCCACGGCCGACGGCAAGCGGAACCCGTACTCGACGAGGTTGCGTTTACGGGACATGTCGCCCTCGTACATGCCGCCGATCTGCGGGACGGTCACATGGGATTCGTCGATCACCAGCAGGAAGTCGTCGGGGAAATAGTCGATGAGGGTGGCCGGGGCGCTGCCCGCCGCCCGTCCGTCGATGTGACGCGAATAGTTCTCGATACCCGAGCAGAAGCCGACCTGCCGCATCATCTCGAGGTCGTAGGTGGTGCGCATGCGCAGCCGCTGCGCCTCGAGCAGTTTGCCCTTGCCCTCGAGGTCGGCGAGCCGTTCCTCGAGTTCGGCCTCGATACTCGTCATCGCCCGTTCCATGCGTTCCGGACCGGCGACGTAGTGGGTGGCCGGGAAGATGCGCAGCGAATCGACTTGGCGTACAACGTCTCCGGTGAGCGGGTGCAGGTAGTACAGCGCCTCGACCTCGTCGCCGAAGAACTCGATACGCACCGCGAGTTCCTCGTAGGACGGGATGATCTCGACCGTGTCGCCGCGCACCCGGAACCCGCCACGGGTGAACGACTGATCGTTGCGGGTGTACTGCACGTCGACGAGGAGCCGCAGCAGCGCATCGCGATCGATGTTCGCACCGACCTCCACCTCGACGGACCGGTCGAGGTAGGACTGTGGGGTGCCCAGGCCGTAGATACAGGACACCGACGCCACCACCACCACATCCCGCCGGGACAGCAGACTCGACGTGGCCGAGTGCCGGAGCCGTTCGACGTCGTCGTTGATCGACGAGTCCTTCTCGATGTAGGTGTCGGTCTGCGCGATGTACGCCTCGGGTTGGTAGTAGTCGTAGTAGGAGACGAAGTACTCCACCGCGTTGTTCGGCAGCATCTCGCGCAGTTCGTTGGCCAGCTGTGCGGCCAGCGTCTTGTTGGGCGCCATCACCAGCGTCGGGCGCTGTACGCGCTCGATCAGCCAGGCGGTGGTGGCCGACTTACCGGTGCCGGTGGCACCGAGCAGCACGATGTCCTTCTCGCCTCCGCGGATGCGGCGTTCGAGGTCATCGATCGCCTCGGGCTGGTCACCGGCAGGTTCGTACTCGCTGACGACTTCGAACTTCCCGCCGGTGCGCACGATCTCACCCACCGGCCGGAACTCTGAATGCGCGAGGACCGGGTGTTCAGCAGCAAAAGCCATAGTGCCAGGGTAAACGCGAACACCGACAGGAATGTTCCGTCGCTGAGCCGGGGCGGCGCTGCACTACAGTCTGCTCATGGCCGACGAGCCCCATCCACCCAAGCGCGAGGTCTTCGACGTACCCGCGATGACCAACACCGACAACAAAGGCTTCGTACGGCCGGTGCTCGACTATCAGGTCAACGACTACGGCCTCTACATGTCCCGCACCGCCGACCATCCACGGTTCGAGCATCTGGAAACCTGGCTTCTGCCCTCACTGGGATTGCGCGCCAACATCTTTCATTTTCGGGACGGGTATCGCGACGGTCAGCGGCTCTACCTCGACGTCGGGAGCTCCACCGGACCCGACGACGCCGGACGCTGGCACGCCGTCGACTGGTATCTCGATCTCGTCGACGTCCCCGGCCGGCCGCTGGATCTCGTCGACGTCGACGAGCTGTTCGAGGCGCATGCCGCCGGCCTGATGACGCTCACCGAGTCCGAGGAGGCAGTGACCATCGCCACCCGTGCCCTGGTCGGGGCAGCCGAGTTCGGTCACGACGTCCAGGCGTGGCTCGACGCCGCGATCGGGCATCGACTCACCTGGATGGATCGCTCATGACACTCTGCCGAGTGGTACAGACCTCCGTGGTGCACGCACAGCCCGATGCCGTCTGGGACCGGGTGGCGAGCATGCCCGGCATCAATGCCGAGCTCATGCCGTATATGCGCATGGTGTTACCGCGACGGCACCGCGGCAAGACCGTCGCCGACATCGAGGTGGGTGTACCCGTCGGCAAGGTGTGGCTGCTCTACGGCGGGTTCCTGCCGTTGGACTACGACAACCTGACCATCGCCGAACTCGTGCCCGGATCCGGTTTTCGCGAGGAATCATCCATGCTCGCCATGGCGATCTGGCGACACACCCGTCGGCTGACCACCGTGGACGGCGGAACCGAGGTCAGCGACACCCTCGAGTTCCGGCCGCGACGGGTTCTGCGGCCTGCGACACCGCTACTCGAGTGGTTTGTCGGTCATCTCTTCCGACACCGCCACCGCCGCCTCGCCGATCACTTTCGCTGATCGGCGCCGATCTTTGGGCCCCGGTCAGGGGATCAACACCGCACACTGCCCGCGGCCGAAGAACGGCGGGAATTGCACCCCGGTTCCGACCTGTGCACGCAGCGACCTCGACGACGACCCCTGCGTGGCGGTGAGGACGTAGGTTCCCGGCGCCGGCGGCGTCCAATTCGCGGACACGACGCGTCGAGTCGGCTTCACGTCGACCAACCGCACGGCCGGACCACCCAGACGTCTACTGGTGATCGAGACGCGCTGGGCCGACGGCGCCGTGTCGTCGACCATCGCTGCCACCTAGTAGGTACATCCGGCGCCATAGTGTCCGGCGACCGACCCGTATCCCGGATAAGTACCGATCGCGATGCCCTCGACCCTCACCGACGCCTCCGACGGCGTCACCGCACCGAGGATTCCGGCGGCCGCGGCCACGACTCCGACGACGGCGACACGAACACGAAACTTGTTTCCCGACATGACTTTCCCCGACCTCCCGACTGGATTGCACTCACCGGCCACCAGTGGGTGGCGCAGCTCACTGCGACCCTAACAACCACGACCCGCCCGTATCCCCGGATTCGAAAATCCACTCCCCCGGACCAACCTGCCCGTGAACCGGTTGCGCCGCCGCCCTATCTGCTGGTCACGCCGCCCCCCTACCCGCTGGTCACGCCGCCGCCCTACCCGCTGGTTGAGCCGCGCCGGGCGAGCCTGCGAGCCCGCCGCGCGTCGAAACCACAAGCGAGCCAACCATGTCCGCAACCAACGACACACCCCGACAGGGAGCCTCAGGCCCCGCGTTCACGGAGCCGGCGTGACCACCCGTACCGTCGCCGGGCGGCCCGGATCACACGAACGATGCACACCGGTTTCCACCGGTGCGAATCCGCCGTCGGCCAGCGGATCGGTCAGCGCGGCCGCCGCCTCGACATCCCGTGCGGTGATCGTCAGCTCGGTCACCGAGCCGGTCGCGTTCTGGTCAACAGCGGTCACGTCAACAGCAGTGGCCTTCTCACCGGCGATCGCCCACAGCCGGTTGGTGAGTCGGGCGGGAAGCGCTGCCGGATCGGGTTCGGCGGCAACGAGGTCCGCGATCGGCTCGGCCGCCGTCCGTTGCCGGACGTGCGCCTCGAGCGGCACCAGCCGCCCTTCCCAGAGCGCGGCCGCCGCCTCGGCCAGATCGTCGGCCGTCCCGGAATTGTCCAGCCAGGCGTCAGCCACCGCCCGCCGCTGCTCCTCGGTGGCCTGGGCAGCGATCCGGGCGCGCGCGTCGGCCTCGGCGACCCCGCGCAAGGTGGTGAGTCGCTGCACCCGGAGCTCCTCGTCGGCGTGCACGACGACGACGAGGTGGAAGAACGGTGCCGTGTGGTTCTCGACCAACAGCGGAATGTCCTGCACCACAATCGCATCGGCCGGTGCGGCGTCGAGCAGCTCCTGGGTGCGGGCGCCGATCAGCGGATGGGTGATGCCGTTGAGTGTGGTCCGGGACTCATCGTCGGCGAAGGCCTTGGCGGCCAGCGCCGGCCGGTCCAGCGCACCGTCGGCGCCCAGGATGTCGTCGCCGAAGGCAGCGACGAGCGCGGCGAGTCCCTCCGACCCGGGGGCCACCACCTCGCGCGCGATCTTGTCCGCGTCGATGATGTACGCACCGTGTTCGACGAAGGTCTTTGCCACTGTCGATTTACCGGCCCCGATGCCGCCGGTCAGTCCCAGCCTGATCACGTCCACCAGTGTGGCAAACCCGCCGGAGTCCGCGCCGGGTGCCCCGCCGCCGGCGTGCCGGGGGCAGGGCATCCACGGACCTCAGCCGGTGACGCCGGTGAGTTCGATGGTGGGATGGGGCAGCGTGGCCTCACCCACCTTCTCCTTGGTCGCCAGGTCGACCGCGACGATCTTCTTGGCGGCCGGATCCGAGACGTAGGCCACGCCGTCTTGCACGAACAGATTCGGCATCGGCGACTGCCATTCGTCGGGCTCGGTCCAGGCGCCGATCACCGGGATGCGGGCCGTCCGGGCCGCGGTGTTCACGTCGAAGACGTGCAGGGCGCCGTCGGTGCCCAACAGGACGGCCGAGCCGCCCGGGCCGCGTTCGATGGAGCGGAAACTGTAGCTGGAGTCGAAGGGAACCACGCGCAGTTGTCCACTGCGGGTGTTGGTGAGGGTGAAGCGGTTGGGTCGCTCGATCTCGGCGTCCTTGTCGGTCTTGTAGTCGCCGAAGACGATGGGTGACGTTTCGTCACCCGCCTGGTTTCCGATCCGGCCGTAGGGATCCGGGTTCGCGACCTTCTGGATCTGATTGCCCCGCACGATGAGGATGCCGTTCTCGCAGCCGAAGGTGAGCACGCCGTCGGCCGCGGCCGCCTCGCCGTGTATGCCCGGGCACTGGTCGTTGCGCGCGATCTCGCGCCGATCACGATCGAGAATCGCTATGCCACTGCGGGATTCCTCGTTTCCGACGGTGACCACCAGCGTCCCGTCCGCGCGGGCGACGGCAACCCCGTGATGTGGCTGCGGGACCGTGAAACTCGTCGATTTCGCGTTGCCGCGCAACAGTTCTGCCGGTTCCACGATGTTCACCTCACCCGTGCCGTCGCTGAACAGCGTGATGCGGGCGTCATGCGGGACCACATGGCCGGGTTCCTCGCCGCCGAATCGGATATCCGTGAGCTGCGGGGTCGTCGTGTAATAGTGGCCGTGATCGCCGTGTTTACGGGTCCAGGTCCCCATGTCCAGAACACGGAAACCGCCTGTCTCCGAGACGAAGACGTTGCGCCCGTTCTGCGCGCTGTTGAGCCGGATGAAGCCTTCGGTCTCGATGTCGGCGACCTGCTCGAGCGACTCGGCGTCGAGCACCAGGATGCCGCCGTCGTAGCTGAGGGCGAGTCTCGGTGTGGCGCTCTGCTGCTCGACCGGGGCGCTCGGTGAACTCGACGTCGAGGCCGTATCGTCGCCGCCACTTCCGCAGGCGGTCAGCGCGACGGCGAGCGTCGCGAGCAGGGTCAAGGATCGTGTCCGATATGTCCGTGGTGAATGCACGACGGACAGTCAACTGGTTAATGAAAATTATTGTCAAATGACCATGGATCGGCTCCTGGTGCCGCACTGACGAAGGGGGCCCTTCCGGACGAATCCGGAAGGGCCCCTTCGGTTCAGCTGAGTGCAGCTATCAGGCGTTGCCCGAGAGCTTCTCACGCAGCGCGGCGAGCTGCTCGTCGCTGGCCAGCGAGCCACCGGTCGAGGCCGGCGCGTTGCTGCCGGTACCACGGCTCTCCGATGCCGACGAGTAATCCGACGGTGCGTTGGCCGCCTCGGCGGCGGCAGCGGCGAACTTCTCCATCTGAGCGGTGTGCATCTTGTGGCGACGCTCGGCCTCGGCGTACCGGGCCTCCCATGCCTCACGCTGCTTCTCGAAGCCTTCGAGCCACTCGTTGGTGTCGGCGTCGAAGCCCTCGGGGAAGATGTAGTTGCCCTGCTCGTCGTAGCTGTCGGCCATGCCGTACTTCGACGGGTCGAACTCCTCGGTGTAGTCCTCGTTGGCCTGCTTGAGGCTCAGCGAGATTCGACGACGCTCGAGGTCGATGTCGATGACCTTGACCATCGCATCGTCGCCGACGGCGACAACCTGATCCGGCACCTCGACGTGGCGCTCGGCCAGCTCGGAGATGTGAACCAGGCCCTCGATGCCCTCGTCGACGCGGACGAACGCACCGAACGGCACCAGCTTGGTGACCTTGCCCGGCACGATCTGGCCGATCGCGTGGGTACGGGCGAACTGACGCCACGGATCTTCCTGGGTTGCTTTGAGCGACAGCGAAACCCGCTCGCGATCGAGATCGACGTCGAGAACCTCGACGGTGACCTCGTCGCCCACCGCGACGACCTCGGACGGATGATCGATGTGCTTCCAGGACAGCTCGGAAACGTGCACCAGGCCGTCGACGCCGCCGAGATCGACGAAGGCGCCGAAGTTGACGATCGAGGACACGACGCCCTTGCGGACCTGGCCCTTCTGGAGCTGGTGCAGGAACTCGCTGCGCACCTCGGACTGGGTCTGCTCCAGCCACGCGCGGCGCGAGAGCACCACGTTGTTGCGGTTCTTGTCGAGTTCGATGATCTTGGCCTCGATCTCCTTGCCGATGTACGGCTGCAGATCGCGCACGCGACGCATCTCCACCAGCGACGCCGGGAGGAAGCCACGCAGGCCGATGTCCAGGATCAGGCCGCCCTTGACGACCTCGATGACGGTGCCCTTGACGGCCTCGTCCTTCTCCTTGAGCTCCTCGATGGTGCCCCAGGCGCGCTCGTACTGTGCGCGCTTCTTGGACAGGATCAGGCGGCCTTCCTTGTCCTCCTTGGTGAGGACCAGGGCCTCGACCTCGTCACCGACGTTGACGACCTCGTTGGGGTCCACGTCGTGCTTGATCGACAGTTCACGGGAAGGGATGACGCCTTCGGTCTTGTAACCGATGTCGAGCAGAACCTCGTCCCGATCGACCTTGACGATGGTTCCTTCCACGATGTCGCCATCGTTGAAGTACTTGATCGTGGAGTCGATGGCGGCGAGAAAGTCCTCGGCCGAGCCGATATCGTTGACGGCTACTTGCGGCGAGGTGATCGTGGGGGACGACATATGTTGAGTTGCTCCGGACAGGTGTGTAGTAGGTACAGTTCCGCTTGTCGTAGCCGGAGGTCGTAGAGTCGACACCAGGCACGACGACGGCACGCGACTATGCGCGCGTGCCCGTATAACACTACGCCAGACCCGTTGTGCTGGGCAAATGCGTCCGTGGCGACTGACAACGGTCAGGTAGCGAGGGGGAAATCACCGATGAACGACCAGCGACCCGGCAACGAGGGATATCCGGGGCCGGACGATCCTCGCCACCACGGTCCCCAGTACGGCGGCCCCCAACACAACGGTCCCCAGTACAACACCCCTCAGCACAACACCCCTCAGCCTGGCAATCCCCAGTACGGCGCTCCCGCCCAGGGACAGCCGAGCGGCGGAGACCAGCACGGTGGCCAGTGGGGCAGCGAGACATGGGGCAACGAGACCCCGAAGGACGATCCACACTTCGCGCCCACCCAGTACAACGCCACCCCCTACGGTCAGCCGGGTCCACTGCCGTCGGAGCCGACACAGGCGTTCGGGCCCTCCGGTGTCCAGCCGCCCGGACAGCCGCCGACCGGGAACGCAGGTCAGCCCGGCGCCCCGTTCGGTGCACCCGGCTTCGGTGGTCCCCCGTTCGGTCCGCCTCCCGGCGCTCCGGGATTCGGCGGGCCCGGATTCCCGCCGCCGCGCCGGAACAACAACACCGCAGTACTCGCCGTGATCGGCGGCGTCGTCCTGATCGTGGCGATCGCGGTCGCGGCGACCGTCGGCATCGTCTTCGCGAACCGATCGTCCGACGACTCGCACACCAGCGCCGACGCGAGCAGCTCCTCGTCGACCGCCGACGACAGCACCGAGTCGTCGGATTCGAGCACCACACCCGGGTACACGCCGTACCCCACGTACACGACGACGACCACCACCGAGGCGCCGACGCTCTACGGCGGGATCGCGTTCGCCGGGTCGGGCGCCTACAACACGAGCGTCAACTACTCCGACGCCGACACCGCCAAGACCACTGCCGTCAACGCCTGCAACACATCGATCCACAGCAAGGGATGGGGGTCGGACAGCTATTGCGGCTACGTCCCGATCCAAACCGGTTACTGCGGATCTGTGGCAACTGCCACTGTCGCGAGCGGCTGGGGCCCCACGGGCTGGTCGCAGACCACCGGTGGCCGTGCCCAGGCGATCACCCTCGCCCGCGAGAAGTGCGACTCGCTCGGCCAGGGCACGTGCCACGAGCTCATCACGCTCTGCATGTGAGCGTCGGTCGGTGATGTACGCGGGTCTGTTTGACTGGAGCCGTGGCGCATTCCATCGAGCTCCTACCCGACGACGAGACCGACGCCCTCACCCGCGCCCAGTGGCGGGCGCTCGTCGATGCCGACCTGCCCAGCGCCGCGACGATCAGATCGTCCACCAACCGCCCACACGTCACGCTCGTGGCGGCCGGCCGGATCTCGGCGAGCGCCGACACCGCGATCCTGCCGGTGGCCCAGCGCCTGCCGATACGCGCCCGCCTCGGTGCCCCGATCGTCTTCGGCGGTGGCTCGCATCACACGCTCGCGCGACTGGTGGTGCCGTCGAGCGACCTGCTCTCCATCCATGCGCAGGTGGCCCGGCTCGCCGGTCCCGCCATGGTCGACGATGCGGGCGCCCCAACGCTTTTCGCGCACAGCGCACCGGGATGCTGGACTCCGCACATCACACTGGCACGACGACTGTCCGGCGAGCAGGTCGCCGCGGCGCTCGCCGTCCTGGCGACCGTCGACAGCCGGGAGCCCGCCATCGTCTTCGACGCGGTGCGACGCTGGGACTCGGATGCGAAGAGCGAGCACGTACTACCGGGACGCGCCTGCTGACCCGGTGTTGCAAATCGGGAGCGATCCGTGGGGTTCAGGTCCGGACGTGTGAGCGCACGTCGATCATCAGCAGATGACCCGCTCCGAACCCACCGATTACACCTCGTCGGCCGACGACTTCGCCGAAAGACTCTTCGCATCCGCTCTGGCCACCGCCGAGACCATGAGTATCTACGTGGGTGAACGCCTGGGTGGTACGCCGATCTCGCGACCCACGGTCCCACCGGCGCCGACGACGTCGCCGCGCGCACGGGCACACATCCCCGATATGCACGCGAATGGCTGGAGATGCAGGCCGCCTACGGCATCGTCGACGCCGATCCCGATGCCACGCCACCGCTCTTCGCGCTGCCACCCGCCCACGCCGAGGTCCTGCTCGACGAGCACAGTCTGACCTATCTGGGGGCGCTGCCCCGAATGTATGCCGCCGCGTTCACCCATCTTCCCGAGCTGATGGCGGCCTACCGCGACGGGGGCGGGGTGAGCTGGGCACAACTCGGTGCCGACGCCCGCGAGTGTCAGGCCGCACTCAATCGCCCCTGGTTCGAGCAACGTCTCGCACCGGCACTGGCCGGCGTCGACCATCTGCACGCCGTGCTGTCCCGGCCGGGCGCCCGCGTTCTCGACGTGGGCTTCGGGGGCGGTTGGTCGACCATCGCACTCGCCGAGGCCTACCCCGGCGCCACCGTCACCGGCCTCGACATCGACCCCGAATCGGTGCGCATGGCGCAACGCAACGCCGCCGCGCGCGGAGTGTCCGAGCGCGTCGACTTCCGCATGGCCGACGGCGATTCCGCCCGTGCCGCAGGCAGTTTCGACATCGCGTTCGCCTTCGAATGTGTACATGACATGCCGCAGCCGGTCGATGTCCTCGCGTCCGTGCACGCGGCGCTGGCTCCCGGGGCGTCCATGGTGGTCATGGACGAGGCAGTCTCCGATCGATTCGACGGCCCGGCCGATGAGGTGGACCGGCTGATGTACGGCTTCTCGATGTTTGTATGCCTGCCCGACGGGATGTCCGTCCAGCCGTCGGCCGCGACCGGCACGGTGATGCGCCCTGACACGCTGGCCCGGTATGCGCGCGACGCCGGATACCGTTCCGCCGCAACGCTACCCATCGACGATTTCGCATTCTTCCGGTTCTACGAACTCGCCACGTGACCCCGGCCCGTGGTTCCCCGGCCGGATGTACCTGCGACGACGCCAACGCAGCGAGGCACCGCCTGGGCGTCGGACTCGTCAATGAATTTCCAACACCGGACCCTAGAATGCTGCTGTGAACTGCGACGTCCCTGATGCCCCGCGAGCGCCACGACTGCTACCCGACGTCGATTCGCAGATCAGTATGCAGGCGAATCGCTCCTGGTGGGATTCCGACGCCGAGGAGTATCACCGTGAGCACGGCGAGTTTCTCGGCACCGGCCGCGACGGTGGTGATTTCGTCTGGTGCCCAGAAGGTGTCCGCGAGGAGGATGCCCACCTCCTCGGCGACATCGCCGATCGGGATGTGTTGGAGATCGGCTGCGGATCGGCACCATGCGCGCGCTGGCTGACCGCACACGGCGCACGCGCGGTCGGCATCGATCTGTCGCGTCGGATGCTGGCGATCGGGGTCGCGGCGATGGGCCGCGACGCTCGGCGGGTCCCGCTGATCCAGGCAACCGCCGAGGCACTCCCCTTTGCCGACGATTCCTTCGACTCCGCGTGTTCGGCCTTCGGCGCGGTCCCGTTCGTGGCCGACTCCGCCCGGGTGATGGCCGAGGTCGCCCGGGTACTGCGTCCCGGCGGACGGTGGGTGTTCGCGGTGAATCATCCGATGCGCTGGATGTTCCCCGACGATCCCGGCCCCGACGGCCTGACGGTCTCCATCCCCTACTTCAGCCGTACCCCCTACGTCGAGACCGACGAGACGGGTGAGGTCACCTACGTCGAACATCACCGCACCATCGGTGACCGGGTCCGCGAGATCCGCGCCGCCGGACTGATCCTCGACGACATCATCGAACCGGAGTGGCCCGACGGTTTCGACCGCGTCTGGGGTCAATGGAGTCCGTTGCGGGGCAGCTACTTTCCGGGCACCGCGATTTTTGTGTCGCATCTGTCGGAGGATCGCCGCGCAATCAACTGACCTCGAATACCCAGGCGCGCGGAAAGGTCAGCTCTCCGTTGGCAGACCACTGGTAGTCGCGTGCCATGCCGGACCCGCTGTAGCGGCGGAAGTAGTCCGCCATGGCAGCGCGCGTGGTCACACCTGAGTCGATCGCTGCCAACATGATGGTGGCCAGATCGTATGGCTCCGAGGCAAAGACGAAGGGCTCCTGCTGGAACTTGTCGCGGTAGGCGGCGCTGAACTTCGGAGTCGCTGGTCCGCACGGACAGGTCACCAAGCTGCGCGACGCAGCTGGACCGGCCGTTGCCGGGAAGCGCGGGTTGTACACCGAGTCAGGACCCGCGAGAAAGACTGATGTCACCGCGGCCGCCCGCAGCTGGCGCACCAACGCCGACGCCTCCAGGTAGGTGCCGGCGTAGAAGACCGCATCCGGAGCGATTTGCTTGATCCGTGAGACCTGCTCCGAGTAGTCATTGGCCCCGCGCGTGACGGTGAGAACGCATCCGACGGCAGCTGCCTGTCCCAGGTTCGCGGCCACCGTCGGTGCGAGATCGCTTGAGCTGTCGGAGTCGTTGCCCACTACACAGACCTTGTTGAATCGTCGGGTCTTGGACATGTGGTTCGCCGCGGCGACACCGAGATCCTGGTCGGTGATGGTGCCCCGGAAGAAGGTGCGCCACCCGGACTGGACCAACTTCGGGGATGTGGCCGACGGACTGGCAAATACAAGGCCAGCGGTGTTGAGTGCCGGACCCATCGCGAAAGCCTCTCCCGATGTCCAGGGTCCCACGAGACCGACGACCGACGGATCGCCGAGGATGCCGGCTGGCAGTTGGGCGGCCCGCTCGGGTGTGCCCTCCGTGTCGAATTCACGAAGTCTCACCTGGCAGCCGGGATTTGCCTCATTGTGAGCGGAAACGGCAAGGCCGACCCCGTTGCGCATGCCGCTCGCTCGCTCAGTCCGCTCGCCACTCAGCGGCCCAGCCCAGGCGATCGTTGTCACCGGACAGGTCGCATGTCCCGATCCGCGAGGATCGAGTGCCTGATTCTCGTCGTGGGCGGCCACGCTGCCGTCGGCGTTGATCTCCGTGAGCGGCACAAAGGTGCCCGGCAGAGCGCCATCAGTGGACGACGCGTTGGATTCTCCGTTCGACCTGAACACGGACACACCGACGACGGCGAGCAACGCGACGGCCAGAACGCCGGCGACGAGGGCCGCCCACAGCAGCTTGCGCCGACGCCCTTTCGCTGGTTGAGACGACGAGACCAACGGTGGTTGGGATGGATGTGACTGCGGTTGCGATGGCCAGGATGACTGCGATGGCGGTCCCATCGGTCCCACCGCCTGTTGGCCGGGTCCGGGCGCTGCGCCACCCGATGCCGGTGGCGGACTGGACGATTCATGGGCAGCGGAGTAGCCCATGGCAGCGATCGGACCAGCACGCTGGGCACGCAGCGACTCCGGTGACACGGTCGGTCCGATGCCGGGCCTCGGCGGGCGTGCCACCACCTGGGTTGCCGCGGGCGATGACGTCGGACCGACATGGAGGAGGGCGGCCGTGAACTCATGCGCGAAATCGGCACATGTCGGGTATCTCGCCGCCGGTTCCCTCGCCACTGCGCGGCGCATGCAATGATCCACGGGGGCAAGGTCCGGCGACGTCTCGGATGGCAGCATCGGCGGTTGAGTCAACTGCGCCGCGACCAACGCACCCGGGTGCTCGGCGGTGAATGGCGCCCCCCTGTCAGTAGTTCGAACGCGGTCGACGCGAGCGAATACTGATCGGCGCGATCGGTGGCCGACACCCCCTCCAGCACCTCCGGTGCCGCGTAGCGAAATGTCCCGATGAACGCGGAGGTCGCTGTCAACCGCGCACCGGACATCAGGCGGGCGATGCCGAAGTCCAGCAAAACCACACGATCGAGGGCGGTCGAGTCCTCGGCTCGAGTAACCATGATGTTGGCCGGCTTGACATCTCGGTGCACCACGTCGTGGTGATGCGCGTAGTCGAGAGCCTCCGCAGCTCGAGCAATCACCACGCCCACTTCAGCGCTCGTCAGATGCTGACCCGAGGCCAGGTCGGCGCCGTCGACGAAGTCCATGGTGAACCACGGGGTCCGCTCCTCGATCCCGTAGTGATAGATGGTCACGATGCCGGGGTGTTTCAGCGCTGCCGCCGTTCTGGCCTCGCGTGTGAACCGTTCTTCGAACTGTGGGTCGCCATGGTCGACCGCGATCAGCTTCAGCGCCTCCAGGCGACCCAGGTGCGGATGCTCGACAAGGTAGACCTGCCCCATTCCGCCTTGCCCGATCATGCGCAGCACCCGATACCCGGCGAACCGTGCCCCGGTTTCAAGATTCACAGCAGGGACCTCCAGCGCCCCCCCCCGGGTGCGGATGCTCGGAGCGTCACAGCCATCCGCCTGAACTGTGATGTGACTCACACTAGGAGCGTCGGGGTCTGCTTGTATTGGGCTCGGCGACGCAATCCACCGTTCGGAGGACACCGACGGCGACTCGACGGACTTGGCATCGCATAACCTATGCGGCACGCTGATCGGCGATGCCCGACGAATTCCTCATCGCCCGCAACCCCGAGGAAGGCACGACGCTGCCCTATCTCGTCCGACTGCCGCTCGGGACAGACGGAATCGTGCTCAAGGTGCGCGAGACGTGGCCCCGGACAAGCAAGGTGTATTGCCACCGCGTCGCCGACTGGCCTGAGGACGCCGAGATCGTCGAACGGCTCCCGGTCCGCTCCATCAGGAAACGTGGCGCCGCGATCGACCTCGTCCTCGACCGGGGACGGGAGAACCGATCACAGTTCGTCCTCACCCGCGCGCGTGGGCGCGAGATGATCTTCTGGCAGTCGCGTCGTACCGCGAAGCAGGCCCGGCCCAACGTGAACACCCCGAAAGCGCGGGCACACGGTCAGGTATTCGAGATCGCTGTCGACACCCGGGAGCGGTACGGCTATCGCTTCGCCGAGCAGCAGGCGACCACCGTCAAGCGTGCGCTCCCGTCCGGCGACTACGCCGTCTTCGACGAGGATGAGCTGATCGCCGTCGCCGAGCGCAAGAGCATCGAAGACCTCGCCGGGACACTGTTGTCGGGCAAACTCACCTACCAGCTGGCCGAGTTGTCGACCGCACCCCGCGCCGCGGTCGTCGTCGATTCCGGCTACTCCCGGCTGTTCAAACTCGAGCACACGCCGGCGTCGTCGGTGGCCGATGCCGTCGCCGAGGCACAGGCGCGTTTCCCGTCGGTGCCGATCGTGTTCTGCGAGACCAGAGCACTCGCGCAGGAGTGGCTCTATCGATGGTTCGGTGCGTGCCTGCACGAGGCGGCACTGTCGGGCACCTCGGGTCACGCGTTCGCTCAGGACAACGAGACCGTCCCCGCGCCGGCGAAGCCGCCAACCCCGACGTCCGGACAGATTCGAGAATGGGCTCGCGCCAACGGTTTTCAGGTGTCTGACCGCGGGCGAATCCCCCGCGAGGTGCAGTCGGCTTTCGCCGATGCCCAGCGGTGATGTCGACCGGGCCCATTTCGGTCAGTCGATCACGCCCCGCCGCCGTGCCTCGGCAACCGCAGCGGTGCGCGAGCCGACTCCCAGCTTCGTGAATGCATGCACCAGGTGTGACTTGACCGTCATCTCACTCAACATGAGTTCGCGGGCGATCTGCCGGTTGCTGCGGCCCGTCGCCACCTCGGCGATGATCTCGATCTCACGGGGCGTCAGGACGGTGTCCGGCGGAGTGCGCATCCGCGACAGCAGCCTCGACGCCACGGCAGGCGACAGCGCGCTCTCCCCGGCCGCAGCTCCTCGGACCGCGCTCACCAATTCCTCGGGTGGGGTGTCCTTCAGCAGGTAACCGCTGGCGCCTGCCTCGATGGCGGCAAGGATGTCGGCATCGGTGTCGTAGTTGGTCAGCACGAGGACGCTGGGCGCGTTCGGGGATTCCCGGATCTGTCTGGTCGCCTCGACACCACCGCGGCCGTCCCCGAACCGGAGATCCATCAGTACCACGTCGACGCGTGTTCCCAGAACCGCCGTGCACAGTCGGACCGCCTCGTCCGCGGTGGTCGCCTCGGCGACGACCCGGATGTCGTCGTGATGCGCGAGAAGTGCGCGCAGACCGGCACGCACGATCGCGTGATCGTCGGCGAGCACGACGGACAGCGTGGAATCCCCGGCCGAGTCAGCCACGGTCATACCGCACACGCCGTGCCGCCGAGTCGGATTCCATCGGCTCGATGTCGACCGACTCATCCGGCGAGCAGATCGGAAAGGCAACCGCCACAGACGTGTTGCCGGGTTCGGAGGTGATGTCGAGCTGACCGTCGAGTTCTTCGGCGCGACGCCGAATCGTCGCGAGTCCGAACGCTTGCGCATCCTCGACGTCGAACCCCCTTCCGTTGTCCACGATGTCGAGATGGACACGGTCGGGTGCGTAGGTGATCGTGACGCGCAAGGACGTCGCGCCGGAATGCCGGACCACGTTGGAGACCGCGCCCTGAGCGATGCGCACCATCACCGACTCGAGAGCCATCGGCAATACCTCGGGGTTCCCGTCCACGACGACGTCGGTGTCGATGCCGTGCGTGCCGGCCCCGTCCGCGATACGTCGGATGGCCGAGACGAGCGACCTGCCGGCGAGCGGGGCGGGACTGAGTTCGGCGATCAGCCGACGAGTCTCGGTCAATGCCTCGGCCGCCGCTTCGCGGGCTACCGGCAACTCGGCGGGCACCGGCGCATCGGCGTGGACGACCGACCGTTCCGCGGCGAACAACAACATCTGGATACTGGACAGGCTCTGGGCAACCGTGTCGTGGATCTCCCGCGACAGGCGTTCACGCTCTCGTGCCCGGCCGACGGCGCGTTGCTCGGCCGCCAGGTTCTCCCGGGTGGCCACCAACTCGTCGATGAGCTGTTGCCGGGCAACAACTTCGGCGTAGAGACCGCGGTATCCGGCAGAGATGACCACGGCGACGCCGGCGCCGAGGACCGGGCCGATCAGGGCCGCTACCGACCAGCCGTTGTGTGCGGCGAACCCGACGACCGCGACGACGGTCGCGGCGCAGACCGCCAGGGTGCCGCGGCGCATCCCGAGCAGGTGCAGATACACGAAGAACAGCACGAACGCCAGATACACGGCTTCGGCACTCACACACAGACAGGCCAGCCACGCCACCGTGAGGGCGGCGGCCCACCCGTACCCCCACGCTTTTCCGACTGGATGTAGCGGCGTCTTCCCGGCGATCGCGACAGCCCCGACGACGTAGGTGATGGCCCAGGCGAGCGCAAGTGCCGCCGCAGCCACGCCACCTCCACTGTCCGCGATGAGCGCGCGGAGCGCGACGACACCGGCGAGGACGACTGCCAGCACATGCAGGCTCCACTGCAGCGCGGTGGCTGCCGAACTCGCGGCTGTTCGATGCATGTCCCCCAACGGTAGCGTCCGATCGTCTCAGCGCATCCATCAAAAGTGCCAGACGGCACGACACCAACGATGCAGCCAACCGCATCCGGACGCGCGACGCCGTCGACCCAGCACGCGACGACACTGGTCATCGAACCCGTCGAAAGGAATGTCATGTTCGTCGCCATTCGCGAACTCCGCAGAGCCCGAGGGCGATTCGCACTGATCACGCTCGTCGTCGTCCTGGTGACGGTGCTCGTCACCTTCCTCGGTGGACTCACGGCAGGACTGCGTCACCAAAATGTGTCGGCACTGAACGCGCTGCCCGGATCGCAGATCGTGTTCGCCGCCAACGGCACCGATCCGTCCTATGACCGTTCGGCCCTCGACCCGGCGAGCATCTCTGGCTGGCAGGCGTCGGGTGCCGAAGTCACCGAGGTGGGCATCTCGCGCAATCAGGCGACCACCCATCAGCACTCCGATCCCTTTCAGGTTGCCCTGTTCGGCATCAGCGGTGCCGCTCGCAATCCCGCTCCGGGAACCGTATTCGTCAGCAGTCCGGCGGCCGCGGAGCTCGGGGTCTCGCCCGGTCAGACGGTATCACTGGGTAATCGCGAGTTCCGGGTTGCCAACACAGTCGGCGATCTCTGGTACGCGCACACACCGGTGGTCTACCTCGCACTGTCCGACTGGCAGCAGCTGAGCCCGAACTCCGGTGCAGCCACCGTCCTGGCGGTGAATCCGGCACCCGGCACCGACGTCGGCGCGTTGGCGAAGGCCACCCGCACCACAAGTATGTCCACGTCGGATTCGCTCGCAGCCTTGCCGTCCTACAACGCGGAGAACACCTCGCTGACTCTGATGACCCTGATGTTGCTGGCCATCTCGGCACTGGTCATCGGCGCCTTCTTTCTCGTGTGGGCCATCCAGCGCATCCCGGATACTGCCGTCCTCAAGGCCCTCGGCGCACCCACCGCCAAGCTCGCTGTTGATGCGCTCGGTCAGGCGGGCATCGTTCTGGTCGGCGGCAGTCTGATCGGCATCTCCGTCACGATCGGCGCCGGCGGGCTTCTCGGCTCCATTCCGTTCGTGCTGTCCACGAGCACGGTGCTGTGGCCGGCCACCGCCATCGTCCTTCTCGGCCTCGCGGGCGCGGCGCTGTCGCTCCGCTACGTCGTCACCACCGACCCACTCACCGCACTAGGGAGCACCCGATGATCACCGATACCGCACACATGCCCGACATCACCCCGGCCGCGCACGACGTCGCCCTCGACCTGCGGGACCTCACCCGGCGGTTCCCCGACGGCGATACCCGCATCACCGCTCTCGATCGGGTCGATCTGCGTCTACCGCGAGGTTCCATCGCCGCCATCACCGGTCCGTCCGGGTCAGGTAAGTCCACGCTGCTCGCCGTGGCGGGCACCCTGCTACGCCCGGACTCCGGCAGCGTCCACCTGAACATCGACGGCGATCCGGTCGAGGTTACCGGCCTCAGCAGGGCCCGGCTTGCCGCCATCCGGCTCACGCATATCGGGTTCGTCTTCCAGCAACCGAACCTCATTCCGTCCCTCACCGCGACCGAACAGCTCGAAGCCGTCGCGCGTCTCACGAGCTCGACGAGTTGGCGTCCGGCCCGAGCACGCCGCATCCGTGAACGCGCCCACGAACTGCTCGATGCGGTCGGCCTGTCCGAGCACGCCGGCAGGCTACCCGGCCAGATGTCGGGCGGGCAACGACAACGCGTCAACATCGCCCGTGCCCTGATGAACCGGCCCGACGTGCTGTTGGTGGACGAACCCACCAGTGCTCTCGACAGTGAGCGAGGGGCAGCCATCATCGATCTGATCGTCGAGCTCACTCGTGAGCGCAACACCGGAACCCTTCTCGTCACCCACGATCTCACCCATCTCGATCACATGGACAACACCTACGAGATGGTCGACGGACGACTGTCGATCAAGAACCCGAGCCGGCCGACTTCGTGATCGCCTGCACGATCCCCTCACCCACCTGGGACGTCGAAGCGCTGCCGCCCAGGTCTGCGGTGGCAAGTCCCGACGCCAAGGTGGCCGCCACAGCATCCGCGATGCGATCGGCGACGGCGGCCAGTCGAGGGTCGTCGTCACGATTTCCCCACCAGCGCAACATCATCGCGGCCGACGCGACGATGGACACCGGGTTCGCGACGCCACGACCCGCGATGTCCGGCGCGGCCCCGTGGGTGGCCTGTGCCATCACCTTGGTCGCGGAGCAGTTCACCGATCCGGCCAGCCCGAGCGAGCCGGCCAACTCGGCTGCGAGATCAGACAGTATGTCGCCGAACAGGTTCTCGGTGACGAGGACGTCGAACTCAGCCGGACGCCGAACCAGCAGCGCGGCCATCGCATCGACGTGCTTGTCGTCGACGACGACGTCCGGATACTCGGCGGCGACCTCGCGGCAGACGTCGCGGAACAACCCGGTCGTGAGCTGCAGGACATTGGCCTTGTGCACGATCGTGAGCCGTCGCGAGCGCTGCTCGGCGATCGCAAAGGCCTGGCGTGCAATACGTTCGGTGGCCTGCCGGGTGATCACCCCCACCGCGAGGGCCACATCCGGGGTCGGCATGAATTCACCGGAACCGACGGCCATGTTGCGGTCGGCGTACAGACCCTCCGAGTTCTCCCGCACGATCATCACGTCGATGCCGGGGGTGGTGGCCGGCACACCCGGGTAAGCGCGGCACGGTCGCAGATTGGCGTAGAGGCCATATCGCTTGCGGCACAGCGCACTGGGATTCGGCATGCGCAGATGCTCCGGCGGATACGACGCCGAGTCATGCGGACCCAGAATCCAGGCGTCCAGAGTATCGAGGACCGCGAGACTCTCCGCCGGCAACGACGACCCGTGCGAAGAGATCGCCGACGACCCCATCGGCAGTTCAACCCACTCGATGCCGACATCCTCGAGCGCTGCGGCGGCGTCCACCGCGGCGAGGGCACACGGCACTATCTCGGCACCGATGCCGTCGCCGTACAGAACGCCGATCCGCAGGTCAGCGCCCATCAGTGGGCCGCGTCGTCCCAGGACCGCCCGAACCCGACCGACACCTCCAGGGGCACCGACAGCGTGATCGCGGCACCCATCTCCTCGCGCACCACCGCCTCGACGGCGTCACGTTCACCCGTCGCCACCTCGACGACGAGTTCATCGTGCACCTGCAGCAGCATCCGTGATCTGAGCTCTTCGGACTGAAGTCGCTTGTGCACGTTGATCATCGCGACCTTGATGATGTCGGCGGCGGTGCCCTGGATGGGGGCGTTGAGCGCCATCCGCTCGGCCGACTGACGCCGCTGCCAGTTGTCGCTGTTGAGGTCCGGCAGATAGCGGCGACGACCAAACAGTGTTGCGGTGTACTCGTTACGCCTCGCCTCGGCGACGACGTCGTGCAGGTAGTCGCGCACCCCGCCGAACCTCGCGAAGTAGGCGTCCATCTGTTCCTTGGCCTCGTCACGGCTGATCTTGAGCTGCGCGGCGAGACCAAAGGCACTGAGCCCGTAGGCAAGTCCGTACGACATGGCCTTCACCCGATGACGCATCTCGGTGGTCACCTCGTCGATCGGCACGCCGAAGGCGCGCGACCCGACGAAGTTGTGCAGGTCCTCCCCGGTGTTGAACGCTTCGATCAGCCCGGCGTCCTCGGACAGGTGCGCCATGATCCGCATCTCGATCTGGCTGTAGTCGGCGGTCATCAGGCAGTCGAAGCCATCGCCGGTACCACCATCGTGCCCGCTCGATCCGCTCCCGGCGCCCACACCATCGGGCCCGCTCGCTCCGCTCCCGGCGCCCACACCACCATCCCCGCTCGCTCCGCTCCCGGCGCCCACAATGAAGCCCTGCCGGATCTCCCGTCCCGCGGCGGTGCGGACCGGGATGTTCTGCAGATTCGGTTCGGTCGAAGACAACCGGCCCGTCGCCGCGATCGTCTGGTTGAAGGTGGTGTGGATTCGCCCGTCGTCGGCCACCGACTTCAGGAGGCCGTCGACGGTCACCTTCAGCCGGGTGGCGTCGCGATGCTCGAGGAGATGAGCGAGGAACGGGTGCTCGGTCTTCTCGTACAAGGCCTGCAGCGCATCAGCATCGGTGGTGTACCCGGTCTTGGTCTTCTTCGTCTTCGGCATGTCGAGTTTGTCAAAGAGCACCGTCTGCAACTGCTTGGGTGAGCCGAGGTTGATCTGCTCGCCGATGACGTCATAGGCGGCGTTGGCCGCGACGCGGATACGCTGCGCGAAGTTCTTCTCCAACTCGCCGAAGTGGTCGACGTCCACCGCGATGCCCGCCGCTTCGAGATCGGCCAGCACAAAGGCCAGCGGCAACTCCATCTCGGTGAGCAACGGCAGCGAGTCGATCCGGTCGAGCTCGGTGTCGAGGACCTCGGCCAGTTCGACGACGGCGCGCGCTTCCAGCATGTGCTGTTCGGCGAGCTTCGCGGCTCCCCCGTCGTCGTCGAGCAGCGAGAGCTGCCCGTCACCGGACCCGTCGTCGGCACGCAACTCACGACGGAGGTAGCGCAGGGCGAGGTCGTCGAGGTTGAAGGTGCGCTGACCGGGCCGCACGATGTAGGCCGCCAGCGACGTGTCACTGGTGACCCCGGCGAGCGTCCAGCCCCGCGACCGCAACGCATGAATCCCCCACTTGACCTCGTGCAGGGCCTTGCCCATCGCGGGGTCGGCAAGCCAGTCGGCAAGGGCCTGCTCGTCGTCGGCGTCGACGGCGGTGACATCGACGTAGGCCGAGGTGCCGTCGGCAGCGGCGATTGCCAGGCCGGTGGGGTCGGCGCCGACCACCACATGCGGTGCGGTGACCGCGAGTCCGCTGCGTCCGGTGCCGGCGTGCTCGGCGAGCCACGCCCGCACCTCGCCCTGCCCCAACACAGCTCCGTCCAGATCGAAGCCCGATTCCGCTTCGGGCGTCGCGGAACTCAGCGTCGAGAACAGTCGATCGCGCAGAACTCGGAACTCGAGATCGTCGAAGAGCTGGTGGATGCGGTCGCGGTCCCAGCCGACCATGGCCAGTTCGTCGGGCCCGGCCGGCAGTTGCATGTCGCGGACCAGTTCGGTGAGCTGACGATTGGTCTGCACCGACGCCAGGTTTGCGCGCAGTGCGTCGCCGACCTTGCCCTTCACCTCGTCGACATGATCGACGAGGGAGGCCAGCGAGCCGTACTCCCGAATCCACTTCGAGGCCGTCTTCTCCCCCACACCCGGAATGCCGGGAAGGTTGTCGCTGGGGTCACCACGCAGCGCCGCATAGTCCGGATACTGTGTCGGCGTCAACCCGTACTTCTTCTCCACCTCGGCCGGGGTGAACCGCGTCAGCTCCGAGACCCCCTTGCGCGGGTAGAGCACCGTCACCGAGTCGTTGACCAGCTGCAACGAATCGCGGTCGCCGGTGACGACCAGCACCGAGTAGCCCTCGGCGTCGGCCTGGGTGGCGAGCGTGGCGATGATGTCGTCGGCCTCGTACCCCTCGATCGCCATCACCGGGATACCCAGGGCGTCGAGCACTTCCTTGGTGAGGTCGACCTGACCGTTGAACTCGTCCGGCGACTTGGATCGTTGCGCCTTGTACGCGGGGTACATCTCCGAGCGGAAGGTCTTGCGCGAGACGTCGAAGGCGGCCGCGATGTGCGTCGGTTCCTCATCGCGGAGCAGGTTGATGAGCATCGACGTAAAGCCGTAGACAGCGTTGGTGGTCTGCCCGGTCGCGGTCTTGAAGTTCTCGGCGGGCAGCGCGAAGAACGCACGGTAGGCCAGTGAATGGCCGTCGAGGAGCATCAGTACCGGCTTGCGCTCGGCCTTCTTACCCCGGGTGGTCGTCTTGGTCGCTGTCGTGGAACTCTGCGCGGGACTCACCTCTGGGAGTCTAGTGATGTGCCCCGACAGCTGATGCGGCCGTCACGGCATCGGCCGGTACATCAGCCATACCTTCGGGCCGTCATACGGCAGCACCACCTCGTCGGTCACGCGGAACCCGAACCGTTCATAGAGCGGGACGTTGCGTTCATGCGAACTTTCCAGGTACGCAGGTGCCTCGATCTGGGACAACCGATGTTCGAGCAGCGCGGTGCCGATTCCGAGTCCGGGTGCGGCCGCGCCGATCTGGCCGAGATACCAGTGCGGTTCCTTGGGTCGACGGGGTGTGAAGGTCTGCTCGATGGCGATCCCGCGCGGCATGCGCGGACCGAGCGCACGGGCAAATCGGAGCATGGACACCGCCTGATCGCGCACACCGACCTTGTGGCCGGGCGGCTCCCATGCGGAGGCGCCCGCGGCGACACCGTCGCGGATGGCCAGATCGAAGGTCGAGCGCGCGCCGTGCACGTTCTCCACGAGCACGCGATGCAGCAGACGATGCCTGCGGCGATCTGGCTGGAGCCACACCATCACCGGGTCGTCGATGAAGGCCTGGGTCAACACCCGCTCCACCACGTCGAGGTCCGTCGTCGCCGCCACACGCACCGCCACCATGGGTCAAGACTACGGATCCGCGACACGATCGTCGCCCGACCGGAGACTGACACCCCACTGACCACGGACGCATCAGATGTAACCTCCGGGAAACGCAGTTGTCGTCACCTTGAAGCGATGTGGCCGCTAAGGTCCGGCAATGCGGCGGTGGGGAGATCGTGGCCCCAATGCGTCGGCAAATGATCGACTCGACCGGGAGGTTGCACACGCGATGACCCAGCCTGACTGCCAGGTGGCCGTACCGGCCGAATCCCCTCCGGGACACCCACGATCCGCCCTGGCACGATGCGTCTCGCTCCTACTCCTGTTGATGGCGGCACTTGCTGTCGGTGGCGTCGTCGGGACCTCTTCGGCATCCGCGGCGCCCGAAGACGCCGTTCGGGTGTTCGGCGTCCTGCGCAACGGGGCAACGCCGGTCCCCAACGTCACCATCCAGGCGAAAGAGAGCTCCGGTGCGGTGGTCGGTACTGCGACGTCGGCCTCGACCGGGTCCTGGGAGATCGAGGTACAGCCGGGCCAGTACACCGTGGTCCTCGACGCCAAGACACTCCCTCAAGGGGTGACGGTGCAGGAGGACGAGGTGAAGGTCACCGTCGAGGAGGGCTCCGACAAGCCGGTCATCTTCTCCTTCGGCGCCAAACGCACCGGCCTGGAGGTGTCACCGCTCGAAGAACTCACCCGGCTCACCATCGACGGACTGCGCTTCGGTCTCATCATCGCGATCACCGGTGTGGGCCTGAGCCTCATCTTCGGCACCACGGGGCTGACCAACTTCGCGCACGGTGAGCTCGTCACCCTGGGTGCGGTCATCGCCTGGGTCATCAACGTCAAACTCGGGGTGCAATTGATCCCGGCGACGATCATCGCGGTCGTGATCGGCGTGGGTGTCGGCATCGTCAACGAACTCGGCTTGTGGCGTCCCCTGCGCCGACGACGAACCGGGCTGGTGGCCATGCTGGTGGTGTCCATCGGTCTCGCCCTGGTCATCCGCTACCTCATCCTGATGTTCTTCTCCGACCGGTCCGAGCCATTCGCCGACTATCAGGTGCAGACCCAGATCGGCTCCGGGGCTTTCGCGATCACCCCGGTCAACCTGGCCTGCATCATCATCAGCCTCGTCACGCTGCTCGCGGTGGCGGTGATGCTGCAGAAGACCCGAATCGGCAAAGCAATGCGCGCCGTCGCCGACAACCGCGACCTCGCCGAATCCTCCGGCATCAACGTCGACCGCGTCATCTTGTTCGTCTGGGGTTTGGCCGGCGGCCTCGCGACACTCGGCGGTGTGCTCTTCGCACTGTCCGAGCTCGGCGGGCGCGTGCAATGGGAGATGGGTTTCAAACTGTTGTTGCTAATGTTCGCCGGCATCACCCTCGGCGGCCTGGGTACCGCCTACGGTGCGCTGCTCGGCTGCGTGATCGTCGGACTCGTCGTTCAGCTCTCGACATACGTACTCAGTCCCGACCTCAAATACATCGGCGGGCTGCTGATCCTCATCGTCATTCTCACCATCAGGCCTCAGGGCATTCTCGGATCACGAGCGAGGATCGGCTGACATGGACATCGTCTCCGCACTACAGGTCGCGCTGGCGCAGCTCGTCGGACCGTCGGCCATCTTCTACGCGCTCCTCGCGATCGGACTCAACCTGCATTTCGGCTACGCAGGCCTGCTCAACTTCGGTCAGATCGGCTTCGCGCTGCTCGGCGGCTACGGCGTCGGCATCATGGCCGTCAACTACGACCAGCCGCTGTGGTTGGGCGCCATCGTCGGCATCGCGGCCGCGGCCGTACTGGCCATGGTTCTCGGTGTGCCGACGCTACGACTACGCGCGGACTACCTGGCCATCGTCACCATCGCGGCCTCGGAGATCCTGCGGCTGGTGTTCCGATCGACGTCGACCGACGAGGTCACCCACTCCACCAACGGGATCTACGGCTATTCGGCACCGTTCTACGCCCAGAGCCCGTTCGACAACGGCAAGCAGTATTCCTTCCTCGGGATCAAGTTCATCGGCGGTGACCTGTGGGCGATGGTGATCGGGTGGAGCATCGTCGCGCTGCTGTGCCTCATGGTGTACCTGCTCTCGCACAGCCCGTGGGGACGCGTGCTGAAGGCCGTTCGCGAGGACGAGGACGCGGCCCGCGCACTGGGCAAGAACGCCTACTTCTTCAAGATGCAGGCGCTGGTTCTCGGCGGATGTATCGGCGCACTCGGTGGCGTGTTCAATTCCCTTGCCTCACCGTCGATCAACCCCGACTTCTTCTCCACGGCACAGACCTTCTTCGCCTACGGCGCACTCATCCTCGGCGGCGCGGCCACGGTGTTCGGTCCGGTGGTCGGGGCGATGCTCTTCTGGTTCCTGCTCGCGATTCCCGACGTGCTGCTGCGTCAGGCCACCGCCGGCGACAACCCGTTGATCTCGATGACCGAACAGCAGGTCGGCGCGGTGCGTTACGTGATCCTCGGACTCGCAATCATGCTCATGATGGTGTTCCGTCCACAGGGGATACTCGGCAACAAGAGGGAGGTGCAACTCGATGCCTGACATGCACAAGACGTCACCACCGCAGACGGACGCCACCGCAGGCGGGCGCCTCAGACCGCTGTCGGCGCACGAGCGGACCCGCATCTTCGCCGAGGTCACCGCCGAACCCGGGTCGGCCAAGCCCGATCCGATCATCAAGGTGGACAACATCACTCGCACCTTCGGCGGCCTCAAGGCGGTGCAGGTCGATCATCTGGAGATCCAGCGCGGCGCCATCACCGGTCTGATCGGCCCCAACGGAGCGGGCAAGACGACTTTCTTCAACCTCATCACCGGGTTCGACAGACCTGCCACCGGCACCTGGGAGCTCGACGGCGAGTCGCTGGGCCGGATGGTCCCGCATCAGGTCGCCCGACGCGGGATGGTGCGAACCTTCCAGCTCACCAAGGCGTTATCGAAGCTGAGCGTGCTCGACAACGTGAAGCTCGGCGCCACCGGTCAGCGCGGCGAACACTTCCTCGCCGCCCTCGCCCCCTGGATGTGGCGCCGTCAGGAACGCGAGATCACCGAGCGGGCACACGAGATGCTGGTCCGGTTCAAGCTCGACGCCAAGGCCCACGACCTGGCCGGCTCCTTGTCCGGCGGGCAGCGCAAACTGCTCGAGATGGCCCGCGCGCTGATGACCGACCCCAAGATCGTGATGCTCGACGAGCCGATGGCCGGCGTCAATCCCGCTCTGACACAGAGCCTTCTGGAGCACATCAAGTCGCTGCGCGACGACGGCGTCACCGTCGTCTTCGTCGAACACGACATGGACGTCATCCGTGACATCAGCGACTGGGTGGTAGTGATGGCCCAGGGACAGGTGATCGCCGAGACGCTGCCCCACCGGCTCGGGGAGAACGAAGCCGTGGTGGACGCCTACCTGGGCGGCCACCATGACCAGGTGCTCGAGTTCGACGACGACGGCCGGCCGGTGGGAGCCACCGCGGTCATCGCCGAACGTGTCGAGGCTGCCATCGAAGCCACCCTGGAAGAAGGTGGCGATCTGTCCACGGCCTCGGATCACCTCGTCGTCGGAAAGGCCGCCGACGACAGAAAGGGTGAGGAATGAACACCGACCCCGAATCCCTCACTCCCGCACAGCTCGCCGCCACGCCGGAGGAGCATGCGAAGCTGGCCGTCAACGCGCTGCTCCGCGCCGACGACATCAC
The DNA here is from genome assembly GCF_000024785.1 of Gordonia bronchialis DSM 43247. Taxonomy (NCBI): domain Bacteria; kingdom Bacillati; phylum Actinomycetota; class Actinomycetes; order Mycobacteriales; family Gordoniaceae; genus Gordonia; species Gordonia bronchialis. The sequence goes on from NC_013441.1 coordinate 3,093,106, forward strand.
CGCCGGTTACCTGCCGGGCATCAACATTCTCGAGGGCTGCAACTTCTTCCTCGACGACGGTGAGATCGTCGGCATCATCGGGCCGAACGGTGCGGGCAAATCGACACTGCTCAAGACGTTGTTCGGGTTGATCCCGGTGCGCCGCGGTTCGGTCACTCTCCGCGACGCCGACATCACCTCGGCCAAGGCGCACGTCCTCGTCGACCGGGGTGTCGGGTATGTCCCGCAGACGCAGAATGTCTTCTCCGCGTTGACCATCGAAGAGAACCTCGAAATGGGCGTCTATCTGCGCCCCAAGAAGTTCAAGGAGCGCTTCGAGTTCGTCTCCGAACTCTTCCCGCTGCTGGCCGAACGCCGAAAGGTGAAGGCAGGGGCCTTGTCCGGCGGCGAACGTCAGATGGTCGCGATGGGCCGCGCACTCATGATGGAGCCGTCGGTGTTGCTGCTCGACGAGCCGTCGGCGGGGTTGTCCCCGATGTTCCAGGACGAGGTGTTCATTCGCTGCAAGGCGATCAACGCGACCGGCGTCTCGATCATCATGGTGGAACAGAATGCCCGTCGTTGCCTGCAGATCTGCGACCGCGGCTACGTTCTCGATCAGGGCCGCAACGCCTATACCGACACCGGCCGCAACCTCGCCAATGACCCCAAGGTGATCGAACTCTACCTGGGCACGCTGGCCGGCAGTTCGGAGAAGAAGTCGCAGCCCGCCAGGACGGAACCGCCGGGCCGGCACGCGAAGGAACCCTGAGGGGTGACACCAACGCGAGAGGGGCTGGAAGCGAATTCGCTTCCAGCCCCTCTCGCCTGTCAGTATCGGATCGCTCCGATCAGTTGGCCTTCACCTTGACGTACTTGGCGACCGGATCCACCAGGGTGTTCTTGTTGGTGAACTCCAGGATTCCGTAGGACCCGTTGGTCGGCTCACCAGATTTGTTGAACGCCAGGTCACCGGTCTGCCCCACGTAGCCGATGTCCTTGTTCTGGCCTAGCATCTCCAGGCACTGCTGGTAGGTGTTGCACTTGTCGGGGCCATTGGTGATCGCGTTGATGTTCGCGGCGATGGTGCGACCGTCGGTCGACTTGGCCTTGGCCGCGGCCAGCGCCGAGATGACCACAGCGTCGTAGCTCTCACCTGCGTAGTTGTAGTCGATCAGGTTGGGATCGACGCTCTTGAGTTGTGCGTGGAACTGATCCGACGTCTTGGTCAGCGGCGTCGTACCCTTCATCCCGGCCAACAGTCCCGGCCCGACCGCCTTGCCGAGTGCGTTGCCCATGTTGCCGTCGACGCCGTAGACCTTCTTGCCGTCCGACGGGCCGATGCCCACCTCATGCATGCGGGTCAGGATCTTCGAGGACTCCTCGAAGCCGATGACCGCGATGCCGTCCGGGTTGAAGTTCTTGACCTGATCGACCTCGGCGTTGAACGACTGCGCGTTGGGGTCGTAGATGATCTTCTGGATCTGATCCGACGGAATGCCCGCCGCCTCGAGATCCTTGGCGGTGTTCTCCGCGAGGCCCGTGCCGTACGGGTCGTTGAGCGCCAGGATCGACACTCGCTGGACCCCGTCGCCGGCCATCGTCTGGGACAGCGCCTGCGCCTGGAGCACGTCGGCTGGGGCGGTACGGAAGTACATGCCCTTGTCCTGGTAGCAGGTGAACTGGTCGGAGGTGTTGGCCGGCGAGAACATGACCACGCCGGCGTTGGCGATCTTGTCGATGACCTTCAGCGACACCGATGACGACGCGGCACCCACGATGACCTGCGTGCCGGCCGCGAGTTCGCGGTCCACGGTGGCGTTGGCGGTGTCGGTGGTGGTATCGCCCGAGTCGCCGGTCACGAGCTGGACCGGTTTGTCCAGCACGCCGCCGGCCTGGTTGATGTCTCGGACTGCGAGCTTGGTACCGGCCACCATCGGCGGGCCGAGGAAGGCGAGGCTGCCGGTTTCCGGCAGCAACGTGCCGAACTTGAGGGGCGCGGTACTGACCGGTCCTGGGGTGGCCTGCGGCGGGTTGTCGCACTTGGCTGCAACGGTCGACGACGCGGCGCTCTCGGACGAGTCCGAGCTGGAGCTGCTACACCCCGCCACTGCGAGCGCTGCGGCAGCGGTGATCACCACTGCCCCGCTCTTCACAAAGCGAAAAGACATCACTGCTCTCCTCGTGTTCTGTTGTGGCGAATGCGGTGCGTCGTGACGACGCGTCGAACCGCGCTTCGCTTCCGAAAAGCTAGCGCGATCGTGTTGCCTCTACGTAAAGACAGTGAAACTCGCGTGCTGCCAACCGAGTTCGCACTCTGACGTCAGGTAGCCAGGGTCTCCACGACGACCTGCGCGACGGCCTTCATCGTGGTACGACGATCCATCGCGGCACGCTGGATCCACTTGAACGCCTCGGGTTCGGAGAGCGCTTGCTTCTCCATCAACAAGCCCTTGGCCCGCTCGACCAGTTTGCGGGTCTCCAGACGGTCGTTGACCGTCGCGACCTCGCGTTCGAGCATCTTCAGTTCTTGGTAGCGACTGACCGCGACCTCGATCGCCGGGACCAGGTCGGCCTTGGTGAACGGTTTGACCAGGTAGGCCATCGCGCCGGCATCGCGGGCCTTCTCGATGAAGTCACGCTGGCTGAACGCGGTCAGCATCACCACCGGCGCGAGGCGCTTCTGTGCGATCTCGGTGGCGGCGTCGATGCCATCGCGGATGGGCATCTTGATGTCCATGATCACCAGGTCGGGTCCGAGGCTCTCGGTGAGTTCGACGGCGGCCTGCCCGTTGGGCGCCTCCCCGACCACGTCATAGCCCTCTTCACGGAGCATCTCGATGAGGTCCATCCGGATGAGTGAGTCGTCCTCGGCCACGAGCACCTTGTGCGCGCTCGCCATACCCTCGCCGGACACCTTGGCGCTGTCGGTCACGGTCACCATCCCCTCCTCCACGTCGAAGACCTCACCCGATCCCGCCACCCGATGGGTCGGCGACGTCGAGGTCGATGGTGGCAGAGTACCGGTTGACGCCCCGGCCGGCCGATCATCTAGAGTTGGTCGTTGCAGCGGAGCGATCCGCGCACACGCCCTCGTAGCCCAATTGGCAGAGGCAACGGATTCAAAACCCGTCCAGTGTGAGTTCGAGTCTCACCGAGGGCACCACGAAACCCCTGTCCGGCAGGGGTTTTTCACACTACTCCAAACGCCGGTTCAACTCGGCCGACCACTCTGCTGCGCGTCGCGCCAAGTCCTCGATGCTGGGCTGATCATGGGCGACGATCGGTGCCATCTCGATCAGATTCGCACGTGCACGAGACCGGCGAAGATCGCATGTCGTCTGCAGGTTCAGCCAGAACTCGTCGGACTGATTATAGAGTCGGCCGAGCCGCAGCGACATTTCTGCAGTCACGGCCGCACGACCGTCGACTATTTCGCCGATCGTCTCGGGCGCGACACCTAGCCGCTTGGCAAGGTCCGTCTGGGACATGTCGAGGTCGTCGAGGCACTCGGCCAGAATCTCCCCAGGATGAATGTCGAACTCACTGCTGTCCATGCGACGTGTGGTTATGGGGTCCAGCCGCGGCCGTCATCCGATTTTTGACGCGTGACGTATCCCACCCGCCAGCGTCGTCCTGCTGTGGCTCTCATCCGCACACCACGATGGCGCGCTCGATACCCGAGACAACCGACCGGACGTGACGCCGTCATCGGTAGGCCCACCTGACAACCTTTCGGTCGTTTCGCCGCCTGCCGATCCGCGCGCCCCACAGGGGGTTCCGCACGCGTTGAAAACGACTGCATCGTCGGGCGGCATCCGGACCACCTGGCCGCGAATGCGGGTGTGACGCTTGCGCGCAACGCCGCGAGGATGCTTCGACCAAGTACCTACGACGCCCTGCGGCGACGAGCAACTCGATCGCCCGTCGACGCTCGCGTCGAGCCTCGACACGGAGGACCCTCGCCCGTCGGGACGCCGTCGGCCGTGGGGCGCGACGCACGGTCAGCCCACGGCCGAATCGGATTGCATCCATCACGCCGGCCGGATGGCCGACCACATGTGACCCGCGCCACGGAATCCGCCCGCACTCAGGGTCCGCTTAAGTAGCCGTGGGTAGCCTCGCCGTGTCCATTCCGAAATCAATCCGTTACCGAACAAGATTGGACCCGCTGTGTCACGACAAGGACCGAACAACCGCACGAACACCCACCGAGCCCGGAGCACCCGGGTGAAGGCCGGAGCTATCGCGGCCTTTGCCGGCGTCATCGGCCTCGGCATCGGCGGTGCCGCGCAGGCCGACGCCCAGCCCGCGCCGAAGCCGACTCCCCCGGCACCCGTGGTCCTGCCGCCCAAACTGTCGCCAGAGAATCTGAACCTGCCCCCGCAGGTCAAAGACCTGGCACGCAACGTGCTGCCCCCGAATCTGCTGGGCCCGGGTAAGAGCCGCGCCGCGGTACCCGTCCATGGAACGGTCACCTCCGGATACGGACAGCGCTGGGGCTCGCAACACAACGGCGTCGACATCGCCAACCGCATCGGAACACCCGTGTACGCCGTCACCGACGGCACCGTCCTCGAATCCGGTCCGGCGTCGGGCTTCGGGATGTGGGTCCGGGTCAGCCAGGACGACGGCACCACCGGTGTCTTCGGACACGTCGACAAGAGCCTCGTGCACAAGGGCCAGAAGGTCCGCGCAGGCCAGCAGATCGCCACCGTCGGCAACCGCGGGCAATCGACCGGCCCGCACCTGCACTACGAGGTGTGGGACAAGAGCGGCAACAAGATCAATCCTCAGGTGTGGCTGAACAAGCGCGGCGTCCATCCCTGACACACCCGCCCACGCAATCAGAGTCGTGGGAAATGTGACGTCACCAGAATCCGTGGACGCGGGCAATCGGCGGCACTCCACCAACGCTGCCTGAGATGCTCGCGGCGCCGGCAGGGCGCCTCGGAGGGGCCTGGTGAGGCAACGCTTGTGGGTGACCCTATGCGGGCTCAGAGAGCGGGCAATCGGCGGTCGCGCCCACGGATTCTCGCTCAGAGGCGATAGTCATGCAGAGTGGGCAGCCGTTCATAGGCGCCCCGGATGTGCTCGGCCGACAAAGCCGCCGCACCCTTTCCGTCACCGGCGGTGATCGCGTCGAGGATCGCACGATGCTCCCTCATCAGGACATCGCGGATCGCTGCCCAGTCCTCGACATCGTTGAACGCGGCCAGGATCGCCTGGCGTTGTGCATTGCGGATGGCGACGGTCATCGCGGCGACGAGACGGTTGCCGCCCGCTTCGGCGATCGCGGTGTGAAATGCGGTGTCGGCGTCGTTGAACGCCGCGCGATCCTCTCCGGCGGCATCCATGGCGGCCATCGCCGCGTGTACGGGGGCCAGTCGCTCGGGATCGTTTGCGAGAGCGGCGAGTTCGACGCTCGAGGACTCCAGCGTGACGCGCGCGTCGACGACGTCGCGAAACTCGAAGTTCGACAGCGCCAGGTGCAGCCGGAGAAAGTGCGTCAGCGCTTCCGCGGGCATGGCGGCGACAAAAGTCCCAGCGCCCGCACCACTTCCGACGCCCGAACGCAACACTCCCTGCGAGTCGAGGACACGCAGCGCTTCGCGGACCGCCGGTCTGCTCACCTGCAGCTTGGCCGCCAGATCACGTTCGGCGGGCAGCGGATCACCCACACCGAGTGACCCGGCCAGGATCTGCGCCTCGATCGCGTCGATGACCATCTCGTAAGTGCGGCTGCGCGCCACCGGTTGCCAGTCTTGCATTGCGGCGCGCACGTCCGGAGGCGATTCGTCGATCGACATGACCACCGCCCTTTCACGCGTGACGCCGCAGATCATCCGGGCTGTCGGGTCGACGGGATTGACAACGTGACCTCCATCACCTTACCGTATCCGGTGTGGTCAGACCACACGACGGACGGCCACACCCCACAGCCCCCATAATCCTGCGGAGTCCGCATGTACATTCCCGACCTGGCACCGGTCGGCGGCAGTTTGGTCGCTTCGGCCATCATCGCCGCGCTCCCCCTGCTCACCGTCTTCATCGCACTCGGCGTGCTGCGCTGGAAGGCGCACTGGTCCGGTCTCGCCGGCCTGCTCGTCGCCCTGGTGGTGGCGATCGCCGCCTACCGAATGCCCGTCGAACTGGCATTTCTGTCTGGCACGGAGGGCTTTGTCTTCGGCATCTTCCCGATCATGTGGATCGTCATCAACGCCATCTGGCTCTATGAGCTGACGGTGGCCAGCGGACGGTTCGAGGATCTGCGCCGTGTGATCAACGGAGTCTCCGACGACCCGCGCATCCAGGCGATCATCATCGCCTTCTGCTTCGGCGGCCTCCTCGAGGCACTGGCCGGCTTCGGCGCGCCGGTGGCCATCACCGGCGTCATGCTCATGGCCGTCGGATTCACCGCACTGCGTGCCGCCGCCGTCGTCCTGCTCGCCAACACGGCACCGGTCGCCTTCGGTGCCATCGCCACCCCGATCATCACCGCGGGCAAACTCACCGACATCGACTATCACGACATCGGCGCCATGGTGGGCCACCAGACACCGTTGCTCGCCGTCTTCGTCCCCACCTTCCTGGTGCTGCTCGCCGACGGCCGACGGGGACTGCGCGACGTGTGGCCGATCGCGGTCGTGGTCGGCGTGGCGTTCGCGGTGACCCAGTGGGTCAGCGCCACGTTCATCTCGGTGGAGCTCACCGACATCATCGCCTCCCTCGTCTCCCTCGCCGTCGCCGTCGTCATGTTGCGGTTCTGGCAGCCGACCGGTGGCACCGCGGCCGCCGAACGCCTCGGTGTGGAACGCCGCAACGAACTCACCGCACTCGGTGAGGATGTGAATGATGGTGGCGTGCAGCGCACTTCGGGGGCAACCCGGGTGACCGGTGGTGGTGGCGTGGCCGCCGTCGCAGGCCCGGCGGTCGACGACGAGGCACTCGGCGCCCGCCGCACCCTGATGGCCCTGTTCCCCTACCTGCTGGTGATCGTGGTCTTCGCGGTGGCCAAACTCCTCACACCCGTGAAGTCGTTCCTCGCCGATACCGACGTGACCATCAACTGGCCCGGACTCGACGGCCAGATCGCCACCGCGTCGGGCAAGGTCTCGACGTCCACGCAGTACGCGTTCGGTTGGCTGTCCTCGCCAGGCACGTTGCTGCTCATCTCCGGCGTCATCGTCGCGCTGGTCTATCGCCTGTCGCTCGTCGAAGCCGGCCGGATCTGGGTGGCCAACGTCGTCAAGATGCGGTACTCCATCCTCACCGTGGCGGCGGTGCTCGCGCTGGCGTACGTGATGAACCAGTCCGGTCAAACCATCACCATCGGCACCTGGATCGCCGGCGCGGGAGCCGCCTTCGCGTTTCTCTCCCCGATCCTCGGGTGGCTGGGAACCGCGGTCACCGGATCGGACACCAGCGCCAACGCGTTGTTCGCGACGCTGCAGCAAACCGCCGGCCAGAAGGCCGGCATCGATCCGACACTTCTGGTGGCGGCCAACACATCCGGTGGCGTCGTCGGCAAGATGATCAGCCCGCAGAACCTCACCATCGCCGCCACCGCGGTGGGTCTGCTCGGACGAGAATCGGAGATCTTCCGCAAGGTCATCTGGTGGAGCATCGGTCTGCTCATCGCGCTCTGTCTGCTCGTCGGTCTGCAGTCGACGGTCCTGTCCTGGATGGTGCCGTGATGAGAGTCGCCCTGTTCGCCACCTGTTTCAACGACACGATGTGGCCGGGAACGCCACGCGCCACGGTGCTGCTCCTCGAACGACTCGGCATCACAGTCGAATTCCCGATGGCCCAGACCTGCTGCGGACAGATGTTCACCAACACCGGCTACGCCGACGAGGCCATTCCGGGCGTCCGGCAGTTCGCCGACGTCTTCTGCGACTATGACGCCATCGTCGCACCGTCGGGCTCCTGCGTCGGGTCGGTCCGCCATCAGCACCCCACGCTGGCGGCCCGTGCGGGAGATCGTTCGCTTCAGGACGCGGTGGCCACCTACGCGCCCAAAACGTATGAGCTGAGCGAGTTCCTGGTCGACGTGCTCGGCGTCGTCGACGTCGGGGCGTATTTCCCCCACCGTGTCACCTACCATCCCACCTGTCATTCGCTGCGGATGCTTCGGGTGGGCGACAAACCGCTCCGGCTCCTGCGCGCAGTCAAGGGCATCGACCTGGTGGACCTGCCCGCCGCCGATCACTGTTGCGGGTTCGGCGGTACCTTCGCGATGAAGAACGCCGACACCTCGGTGGCGATGGGGTCGGACAAGTCGGCTCACGTCAAGGCCACCGGCGCGGAAGTTCTTGTTGCCGGCGATAATTCGTGCCTCGCGCACATCGGTGGACTGCTCAACCGGGAGCGGGCAGGGGTTCGCATGATGCACCTCGCCGAGATCCTCGCCTCGACCGAGAAGGAGCTCGCATGAGAACCAACACCCACCGCCTGGACGCCGCCGCCACCCTCGATGCCGCCCCAGTGACCGGATCGGGACATCCACATGTCGGCGTCACCTCGACATTTGTCGGGATGCCCAAGTTCCCCGCCGCCGCCAGAACGGAGCTGGCCAACACCACCCAGCGCCGAAATCTGGCGCATGCCACCGGGATCATCCGCACCAAACGCGCGGCCGTGGTCGACGAACTCGACAACTGGGAGGAGTTGCGCCGGGCGGCCGAGCAGATCAAGAATCGCACCCTACGCAACCTCGACGCCCTGCTGGTGGAGTTCGAGGAGAAGGCCACCGCCGCCGGTGCCGTGGTGCATTGGGCACGCGATGCGCAGGAAGCCAACCGCATCGTGGTCGACCTGGTCCGCGCGACCGGCGCCGACGAGGTGGTCAAGGTGAAGTCGATGGCCACCCAGGAGATCGAACTCAACGAGGCACTCGAGGACGCCGGGATCGACGCCTGGGAAACCGACCTCGCCGAACTGATCGTGCAACTCGGCGAGGACTGGCCCAGTCACATCCTGGTTCCGGCGATCCACCGCAACCGCAGTGAGGTTCGCGAGATCTTCCTGCGCCGCATGAAGCAGGTCGGCCGGCCTGCCCCGGAGGATCTGACCGACGATCCGCGGCGACTGGCCGAAGCGGCGCGACTTCACCTGCGCGAGAAGTTCTTACGGGCCAAGGTGGGGATCAGCGGAGCCAACTTCGCCGTCGCCGACACCGGCAGCCTGGTGGTGGTGGAGTCCGAGGGCAACGGCCGCATGTGTCTGACCCTGCCCGAGACCCTGATCTCGGTGGTGGGCATCGAGAAAATCCTGCCGACCTGGTCCGATCTCGAGGTCTTCCTGCAGGTTCTGCCGCGATCGAGCACCGGCGAACGCGAGAACCCGTATACGTCCGTCTGGACCGGAGTCACACCGGGCGACGGGCCGCAGAACATGCACATCGTGCTGCTGGACAACCACCGCACCGACGTGCTCGCCGACGAGGTGGGCCGAGATGCCCTGCGCTGCATCCGATGCTCGGCATGCCTCAACGTCTGTCCGGTCTACGAGCGGGCCGGCGGACACGCCTACGGGTCGGTCTATCCAGGGCCGATCGGCGCGATCCTCACCCCACAGTTGCGCGGCACCTCATCGGCGGTCGACCAGTCGCTGCCGTACGCCTCGAGCCTGTGCGGCGCCTGTTTCGATGTGTGCCCCGTCCGGATCAATATCCCGGACATCCTGGTGCACTTGCGAACCCGGGTCGTCGACGAGAAGCGTGGCGGACTGCCGAGCGCCGAGGCTGCGGCGATGAAGGCCGGGGCGTGGATGTTTGCTGATCATCGTCGTCTCGAGGCGGCGCAGAAGGCCGCCACCACGAGTCACCGCTTCTTCGGGGAACGACGCACCCTCGGCGCGCTGCCCTGGCCATTGTCCAGGTGGAGTTCGGCCCGGGATGTGCCGGTACCACCAGCAGAGTCCTTCCGCGACTGGTGGAAACGCGAACGCGGCAACGATCAGGGGACCCGCTGATGAGCGCACGAGACGAAATCCTGAATCGCATCCGGACAGCGCTGGCCGACGTCGACGACGCCACCGCAGCAGAGCCGGTGGACTGGATCTACGGCCGGCCGGTGTCCACGGGTGATCTCGATGTGGTCGATCGCTTCGCCGAGCGCGTCGCCGACTATCGCGCCGTCGTCGAGCGGGTGTCCGAAGCTGAGTTGCCCGAACGTATTTCCACCGCAGCCCAGACAATCGACGGTGCGGTGATCGCCGACGGCACCGTCCGCGCCCGGGTCGGAGTGGACCTGCCCTGGGCCGACGACGACTCCTTGACACCGCGGGAACTCGACGCGGTGGGTGCGGTCATCACCACCGCCGCGATCGGCATCGCCAACACCGGCACCATCGTGCTCGACCACGCGCACGGTCAGGGCCGACGGGCGGTCTCGCTGGTTCCCGACGTCCACATCTGCATCATCGACGCCGCCCAGGTCGTCAGCGACGTACCCGAGGCCGTCGCCCGACTGACCGCGGACGACGCGCACACCCGACCGCAGACGTGGATCAGCGGCCCCAGCGCCACCAGCGACATCGAGCTCGATCGCGTGGAAGGAGTCCACGGACCGCGCACACTGCACGTGATCATCGTCGAGTGACGATTCCCTTCGCGCGCACTGACACCCACGCTCTCGCAGGTCACGGCGGGGCAATTCGAGCGCTCGGGAATGGCGCATTCGCCAGGTGAGAAACGCGACACCCAGCCGCGCGGCCCAACCCGTCGAGCGGATTGAACTGCAACGCCGTCGACAAGTGCTCGATACGCGATTGCATCGTCGAATGGTGCACGTTCAGCGTCCGCGCAGCCTGTCGGGCGCTCGACGAATCGAGCAACGCCGCGATCGTCGAGCGCCCCCAACCGTTGTCCATCACGGCTTCGAGTCGATCGGTATCCGGGTTCGTCGCCGTCGAGGTGACGTCCGCGAGAAGGTGGATGAGCCCTCCATACTGCGCGGCATCGACCGCACGCTCTGGGCGCTCGCACAGCTTCAACGCGATCAAGGCGGTCCGAAACGACTCTGCGAGGTCGTCGATACCCGCCCCGACCCCCAGCCCACAGGGCGATGCCGGCACCGTCCGCGCGGTCACCTTGATCGGAGAGATCAGGGCATGGATCGTGCCCAGCGGTGTCGCCACCACATCGCCGGGCCAACTCGGGCGTGACGTCCACTCGGCGAACAGTGGGGTCGCCACGGCGCGATACTGCACGCCGGTGACCAGACCCAACCGGGACGCTGCCTCGCGACGATCATCGAGAGCAGCGGCCCGGTCGAGCAGGACCGCGACATCCCGTCGAGCAAGTTCAGGGGCCGAACCGGCCAGGCGGATGCCTGTCGCCAAGGCGAGCCGCTCCAGAATGATCGCGTCGTTGGGGCGCTCGTCCCCATCGCGCTCGAGCCACACCACCGATTGCGCATCGACGCATACCTGACGCCGCGTCTCCGGTGTGTCGCCGGTCAACGGCTCCCCCAGAACCGACACCCGAGTGTGCATCGAGGGCGTCTGCACGCCTGCCGGACACCCGCCAGCGCCGCAGCAGTCGCGAGCAGACCGTGAATGTTCACCTTGCCGGCGACGAGTTCGTCGAAACACGCGATCACTCGGATCCCGAGACTCGCGGTGGGGTCCAGGTCCGAGATTCGACCGAGAAGTTCCTGCACGTGGCTCCTCTCCGACGGCCAGACCGGGTGTGGTCGACGTTACGCCCAGGCTGTCAGCCGGCCAGCGTGTTGTACACCGCGGTCTCGAAATCCAATATCCGACAACGGCCGACGCATCGGCGAACGGCAAGATCTGCGTCGCCCAGTAGCCTCCGATGCGGTTGCGCCGGTCGATCCAGTAGTAGAGGTTCGCCAACCCGGCCCACGCGAGTGACCCGGCGGGCCGCCCGGTCGGAGCCTGTTCTTCGTTGATCATGAAGCTGAGCGCCCACGATTTGGGCATTCCGGGGAAGAACTCGGCATCGTTGGACAGCGACGGGATCACACCGGGCAGTGCCGTGATCTTCATATCTCCGGGTAGATGGTTGCGTTCGGCGAGTTCCACTGTTTCGGGCCGCAGGATCTGCTCGCCTGCATCGGACCGGCCGTCGTTGATCCACATGCGGATGAACTTCAGATAGTCGCCGACGGTCGAATAGAGACCATGCCCGCCCATGTGGACTTCCGGGTCATCCGGAAGTGCGAAGTCGTGATCGGGGGTGAGGCACCCGTCGGCGCCACGGTGATGCATTGTCGCCGACCGTTGCCGCATCGAATCGGTACGGGTGAACGCGGTGTCGGACAAAGCCAGCGGATTCAGGATGCGCTCGGTGATGACCTCGCCCAGGCGCTTGCCGGTGATACCCTCCACCACCAGTCCCGCCCAGTCCATGTTGGTTCCGTACTCCCACCGCGTCCCGGGATCGAACAGCAGTGGCGTGCGCAGGGAGGCCATCGACGCGGTGATGATACTCGGCTGCCCGTGCTCGGTGGCCAACCTCGCGTAGGCCTCGTTGAAGAAGTCGTATCCGAATCCCGCTGTGTGCGTGAGTAGTTGGCGGGTCGTGATATCCGACTCGGGTGCCCGCAGCCTCGGCTGACCGTCGTCGCCGAAACCCTCGATCACCTCGACCTCGCCGAGCCTGGGGTCATACTCTTTCGCCGGGGCATCAAGGTCGAGCTCACCTCGTTCGACGAGTTGCAGGGCGGCGGTGCCCGCGATCGCCTTGGTCGTGGAAAAGATCGCGAACACCGTGTCATCGGTCATCGCGGCCGGTTCGTCAAGTGCTCGAGATCCAGAGTGGCCCAGGTAGATCGTCTCCCGGTCGGTGGTCACTCCCGCGACCACACCGGGCACCCGGTCATCACCGGCCGACATTCGTTGCACCACAGCATCGGCCGCGGCCGCAATCTGCTGGGATCCGACAGTTGGAGTACTCATGAGAACACCTCTCTGATCGTGATTCTTCTCGTGGGACACCGGAAACTCCGGGCGTCGATTCAGTCGGCGAGCACGCGCTGCATCCAGGCAAACCTGGTGCGCAGCATGGCTTTCGCCAGAGCGGTGTGCGGGGCGAAGATGTCGCAGGCGTGGAAAGCCCCGGGCCACACGTGGAGTTCGGCATTGCCGCCCGCGCACCACAGGGCATTCGCGTACGCAATGCCCTCGTCGCGGAAGATCTCGCAGTCGCCGACATCCAGGAAGGCCCTAGGCAATCCACTCAGATCGGTCGCGCGGGCGGGTACCGCATACGGGCACACGTCATCGGTTCGGTAGGCATCGCCGAGGTAGGCCCGCCAGCCGGTTTCGTTGGACCCGGTCCCACACGCCGATCCCGTCGAACTGTGTGGTCGACGGCGTGTTCCCGCGGTCATCGAGCATCGGATAGGACAGCATCTGTCCCTGTATCGCCGGACCGTCGCGGTCGCGTGCGGCCAGTGCCACGCCCGCGGCCAGACCGCCACCTGAGCTGGCGCCTGCGACAACGATGCGGCCGGTGTCGACACCCAGCGTGCGTGCGTTCCGCGCCAGCCACTCGAGCGCCGCGTACATGTCCTCGCGTGCGTAGGGATCGGGATACTCCGGGGCCAACCGATACTCGGGGCAGATCAGCACAGCACCCAGGCGCTCCACCCAATCCAGGCTTGCGTCAAGGGCATTGAACCGATCCCCGAACATGAGCCCACCGGAATGCGCGTACAGAACAGCCGGACGCGAATCGGGAACGGCGCGCGGGCGAAAAGCCGATACGACGATGCGGTCCCCGCCGTGTCCAGCCATCTCGTACTCCCGGTGTTCGACGTCGCGGCCCGCCAGCGTCTCCGCGACGGGTCGCGAAGCGTAGGAACGTCGCATGAATCCGATCAGCTCGGGAGTGACAGTCGGTGGGAACATGCCACCGATCACCGCCAGCCCCGCCTTCAACTCCGGGTCGAACGGCGGCCGGACGGCATCGGACTGTGTCACAGAACACACACTAGATGCGGCGCCGTCACGTCGGAACCGCCGAAGCGACGCAGTTGGGCGCCCATATCGCGCCGGTTGGCGGTGCCGCCGGCCTCTGTCCCTGATCAGTCGTGCGTCCGGGCCGCACGAGCCCGCGTCACGAGTGCCGAGGTCCGCTTGCCCAGCAACCGTTGCAGATCGTCGGCCCGCCCGGCCGAGAGCAGACGTGCCCGGGTCGGCGATTCCGGATCCGGGATCACCACGAGCACGTCGTCGGCCTGTCCGATCCGGTCGACATACGAGACGATCTCGACGATGACCGAATCGGCGTCACGCGCGGCCAGCTCGACGAGCGGCACGATCGGATGACGCGTGCGCCAGTCGGCGCGGAACGCCTCACGATCGTCGCCGTCGACATGGACGTGGACGGCCCGGACCTCCCGGGCGAAGGCGTTGGCCTGTCGGAGGGCTTGGTCGAGTGCGGCGCAGTTCGCTGTCACCGGCACCAGCGCGATGCCACGCCCGGCGAACGAATGTCGTTGAGTTGCTGCTGTTCCCACCGGAATGGGGGCGTCCTCCTGTGCGGCTCGCCGATGCCGGTAAGAGCGGGAGACGCCGAGCATGGCGACCACCAATGCCACCAGCACCACCATCACCCAGAGCGAGCCCTCGTCGGCCTTCATCACCGTCACGACCACGGCTGCCAGTCCGGTCATTGTGGCACCGAGTCCATTCAGCGCGGCGCGCCATCGCCAGCCGCCGGCCCGCTGGACGAACCAGTGCCGGACCAGCCCGGCCTGGGCGAGGGTGAAACCGATGAATACGCCGATAGCGAAGAGCAGCACCAACATGTTGACGTTTCCGTCGGTGACGATGATGAGCACTGCGGCGGTGATCGCCAGTGCCAGCACCCCCCTCACGGTAGACGCCGGTGGCCGAACGTCTGGTCAACCGGTGGGGCAGGTAGTCGTCGGCAGCGACCACCTTCATCAGTTGGGGCAGACCGCCGAACGACGTGTTGGCGGCCAGCGCCAGCAACACCAGGGTGGCGGTCTGGACGACGTAGTACAGGAACCCACGGCCGAAGACCCCCTCGGCGATCTGCGAGAGCACTGTCTCTCCGTCGCGCGGCGCGATATGCAGGGTGACTGACGAGGGCCGAGACTCCCAGCATCATCACGCCGAGGACCACCCCGAGTGCGACCTCGGCTCGTTGGGCCCGGCGTATCCGGTTCTCGCGGAACTGCGGGGTCGCATTGGCGATCGCCTCGACACCGGTCAACGCTGCACAGCCATTCGCGAAAGCCTTGAGCAGCAACAGAACACCGACGGTGGTGAGAGCTCCGGTGGCCGATGCGGGTGCCGGTTGCGCGTGGCCGCCGGTGATCAGACCGACGACGATGACCGACATGATGGCGACCACGAAGATGACGGTCGGCACGATGAACAACCGTGCGCTGCTGACGATCCCACGGAGGTTCACCACGGTGATCAACAGCAGGACACCGAGTGCGATCCAGACGGTGTAGGGCCGCGTCGCCGGCACCGCCGAGGTCAGCGCGGCGGTGCCGGCGGCCACGGAGACCGCGACATTGAGGACATAGTCGAGCACCAATGAGGCTGCGGCGACCAGGGGCGCATGGCGGCCCAGGTACTTCTTGGAGACCGCGTAGGCCCCTCCACCGTCCGGAAATGCCGCGATCAGTTGGCGATAGGACAGCACCAGAACCGTGAGCAGAGCAACGATCGCGGCGCTGACGGCGAACGTGTATCCGATGGCGTGACTCCCGGCGGCGGCGAGCACGATGACGATCGCCTCAGGGCCGTATGCGACCGAGGCCATCGCATCGAGCGACAGCGCGGCGAGTCCGGTGGTGACAGTGAGCCGGCGCCGCTCGAGGGGGTCGTCGCATACGACGCTCCGCGGCGCAGGTCGATGGTCGATACTCGGCCGAGCCGAGAGCTCCAGTGCAGACACATCGATGTTCGTACGCGCGTGACGCCCGTGAGCGAAGGGTCCTGACGAAATCTTGACGCCGAATCGTCGAATCCTGACGTTCTCCTGTCAGCCGCGGTCCCTGCGGCCGGTGTCCGCTCCGAATCGCGGGTCACAGACTGGTGGCGATCGGCGCCGGAATCGCAGCCACCTCGTTGATCGCGAAGATCTGATTCTGCGCCAGCACCGCATAGATCTCGGCCAGCGCGGGCGAGAGTTCGTTGATGTCGGTCACCACGCCGCTCACCTGACTGGCCAGTACGGCTTGAGCGTCCCGAAGCCGGCTCGGAGTCAGGGCAGCCCAGACCAGGACTGGTCGAGCGCGGCCACCACGTCGTCGATGGTGGTGACCGCCGGGATCGGGTCGGGGGGTCGCAGGCCCGCGGGTCCAGCCATACCGACGAGTATCCCCTGGTCATGGGGGCGTGACCATCATCCGAATCGTCGACTCCGACGTGCGAAGCCGCAGGTGGCGGCAGTGTGGAACCGGCCACAATCAGTCCGCACTGTGCCCCGTACGGCCTAGTAGCAGGGCACAATCAGCTGATTGTCGAGCAGCCCAGGAGTACCGATTTGTCCGCCACACCCGCCCGCGAGATCACGCTGCGCTTCCTCGCCGCGCCCACCGACGCCACGACCATCGGCGGCGACGTCCGCGGCGGGCGGCTGCTGTCGTGGATCGACAAGGCGGCCTACGCGTGCGCGGCGACGTGGTCGGGTGGCTACTCGGTGACCGCCTACTTCGGCAACATCACCTTCACCCGGGGCATCGAACCCGGCGACATCGTGGAGGTCACCGCCACGATCATCCACACCGGCACCTCGAGCATGCACATCCATTGCTCGGTACGCTCGGCCTCCCCGCATACCGGCCTGTTCACCGTCGCGAGCGAGTGCCTGGTCATCTTTGTCGCCATGGGCGAGGACCGCCGGCCCCGCCCTGTGCCGCAATGGGTTCCGATCACCGAAGCCGACCGCGCCGCCCAGGAGTATGCGACCACCCGCATTCCGGTGCGCCGCAGCATCGAAGACGCGATGGCCGGTGTCACCTACTCCGACGCCGGAACCGCGCCGCGCTCGCAGACGCGCTTCCTCGCCGCCCCGACCGACGTCAACTGGGGCGGCAACGCCCACGGCGGCCGCGTGATGGAGTGGATGGACGAGTCGGCTTATCTGAACGCGGCCCGCTGGTGTGGACGGCGGTGCGTGACCGCCTACGTCGGCGGCATCCGGTTCTACGCGCCGATCCACATCGGCGACGTCGTCGAACTCGACGCGCGCCTGATCCACACCGGCAAGCAGACCATGCACATATCCGTACACGTCCGCGCCGGCAACCCGCACGACGGCGAGATGCGCGACTGCGCACACAGCCTGATGATCGTTGCCGCGGTCGACGACAACGGTGACGCCACCGCCGTGCGACGCTGGGTTCCGGTGTCCGCCGAGGACATCGCGCTCGACGCCCATGCGCGTGAACTCATGGCGATCCGCACCACGCTGCCGCGTCGGCCGGACATGATCGGCGTCTGATCACCGACTTACCGTGACCATCTGCGCCGCAGGCTGCGGTAGCGCATCATTCTCGACATGGGTGAGGACGTCGACGTGACGGCAAACCGATGAGTGCATCCGCCGAGCTCGTCTTTTACTACGGCCCGATGGGGGCCGGAAAGTCCACCCTCGCCCTGCAGACCCACTTCAACCAGCGGCAGCAGGGACGCAGTGGTGTCCTGCTCACCAAGGACGACCGATCCAACCGCCCACTGGTGACCAGTCGGATCGGCCTGGCGGCCGAGGCGATCGCCGTCGACGACCACACCGATGTCCACGCGCTGATCACCGGTCGGGGCATCCCGGATTTCCTCGTCTGCGACGAGGCCCAGTTCCTGACCATCGCCCAGGTCGATCAGCTCGCCGGACTCGTCGACGACCACGCAGTGAGCGTCTTCGCCTACGGACTCCTCACCGACTTCCGGTCGGTCCTGTTCCCCGGATCGGCACGCCTGGTCGAGATTGCCGACGAGATCCACCGGATGCAGGCCGTGGTGTTGTGCTGGTGCGGCCGAGACGCCTGTCTGAACGCACGAATCGTCAACGGCCGCATGGTCCACGCTGGTGAACTGATCGCCATCGGGGATACCGGCGACGGTCCGGTGCATTACCGTCCGCTGTGTCGGCGGCACTTCACCCAGGGCCGCATCGACGCGGGGGGCGAACCCGGGCCGGTGGACACCAATTCCCAGAATCCTTTCAGTACCGGCTGATTCGGCGGCAAGGTTCACCCGGCAGTCTTGAGCTGATCGACCCACCCAGACCACCGGTCGACCGACCCCAGACCACAGGGGCGCCACGCGTTCACTCCTCGTAGCACAGACCGCGGTTCACCGTCTCGACACCGGTGAATCGGGGTGTGGCTGCGAGGGTGGACAGACGACCCGCGCCCGTGCCAGATGGCCCCGCCGCTGATCCCCCATCGCGGCGGGGTCATCGCTGTCATGGGTCAGCACGGTAGCGATGCCAGTCTCGCGCCGGGGTGCAACACGCGCCGGCATCACAGTCCTTCGATGGATACCAACACGAACTGTCGGACCCGACCGGGAACGCTTGCGGTGCACATCGACAACAGCGGATCGGACATGTGCTCGGCGAGAGTCACGTCGATGGGTCCGGCGGGGCCGTCGAGCCGCACATGGATCTGGTGATCGCGCTTGTCCACATCGATCGGCGCCAGCGCGTCGATGGCGGCATCTCCAGTTGCCTGGCGGACAAAGTGCTGCGCCGCCTGCACAGGATGCGGAAGCGACGTCCGGCCCCGCAGCAGGGCGTCGACGAGACGTCCCTCGGTGTAGGCAGCAACGATCCCTGCCGGATCGTCGGTGGTGTCCACCCGCCCATAACACAGTCCGTGCGGGAGCAGCAGCATCGTCGCAGCGAACCGGTCCCCACCGAGATGTGAACACTCCCAGGTCCATTCGGGGTACGCGTCGGCGATCGCGGCGACAGCCCGGCGTCCACGCACGGCACAGCACTGGTCGTGCTTGCCGTGCGCGCAGATCGCGACGAGCGGATCGGCAGTGGGAGCACCGTCGAATCCCTGTAGGTCAAGGTCGAGGTAGTCGGCGGGACCCTCGACCTCCCCGGCGTAGAGCCGTTCGGCCCCGGGCCGCGCCTCGGCGATGAACCATCGCCACCGCGGAACGGGCGGTCGACGGCCCGGACGGCGGATCGCGACGATCCGCATTCCGGTCGCCTCCACCCGTCGCACGATGGACCGGCCGAGCGCCGGATCGATCACCGACGGTGAATTGAGGAACACCGACGGGCCCCATGGCCCGGCCAGTTCCAACAGCAGCCAGCGATGTCCGGCCGAAGCCGTGCCGAACATCGGATCGCCGCGTTCGACCGACTGGTCGCTACAGGGACGAGAATCCCTCATGCCTCCGGCCCCGGTGGAGTCACGTGGCGATCGTCAACCACCACAACGACGCCTTCGGCCAGCAACCTTCGCAGCAGTACCGTGCCGTCGGCCGCGTCGAGTCCCGGAAGTTCTGCAGCACTGACGATCTCACCACTACGAATCGTTCGCAGAGCTTCCAGGCAGTAGCCGGGGGTGCTGATCGAGCGCTCACCGGTCAGCAGTTCCGCCCGGTCGGCGACCCGACGCAGCGTGGGCACCAGCCCGTGCCGCAACCGCAGCCGCGTCGCGGCGTTCACCACGCCGATGGCCTCGAGTGTCGCCAGGGGCCGCACCGGGACCGGGCGCGTGCGGGCAGTGTGACGCCGGGCAAGTCGAGCCGCGGCGCCCTCCCCCACATCGGCTGCGTGGTCCCGCAGCCGCTCGACGACGGCTGCCATCGCCTTGGTCGCGATCGGGACGGTCTGGTCCCGACCGGTGAGGTCGATCCCCAACGGCAACGATTGCCTGAATTCCGCACAGTCGTCGAGTTCGGCGACGATCGCTGCAACCACGTCGCGGACGGTCACCGCTCCGACGCCGATGGTCAGGTGAATCGACGTGTCCCCCAATGCGTCCGCGGAATGAATCCAACCCCGCGGCAGATAGAGCGCGTCGCCGGGCGAGAGGACCGCCTCGATCTCCGGCGCGTCGTCCGATGCCCGGCGCTCGATCTGGGCACGATGATCGGTCCACGGTTGCGTGGCCAGCGGATGGGTGTGTACGGGCCGATGGACTCGCCATCGCTTGGTGCCCGCCACCTGTAAGACGAACACGTCGTGCACGTCATAGTGCGGATCGAATCCCCGATTGCCGGGGGGTGTCACGTAGGCGTTGGCCTGCACCGGATGCCCCAGATCGTCGACCATCGCACGGACGAAGTCGATGACGGGCGGCCACAGCCGGTGCAGGCCCTGCAACACGATGGTCGCCCCGGCCGCGAACTCGCGGAGAACCCCGGCCGGGTCCACCTGATCGGGCATCTCCGCGCCGAAACCCGCAGGCCCCAGGTAACAGTCCCGCGCGAGGACCACACCCTCCTTGGCCATCCGGATGAACGGGGCGCGGACTCCGCGTTCGGCAATCAGCTCGTCGACCGCCCGAACCGACAGCAGGTCACCGAAGTCCGCCGGCAGCGAAGCCGCCCGGCTGAGCATCGGCCGCCGACCCCAGTACTGATCGGCAAAGGTGGTGAGATCGGTTGCTGTGCAACGGCTCAACATCGAGCGAGATCACGCCGTCCCGTCGGCACCACCGTCGTGCCCATCGGGATTGGAACCACCGTCGGCGGGCCCTTCACCGCCGGCCGCGGTGCCGTCGGCACCACCGTCATGCCCATCCGGATTGGAACCACCGTCGGCAGGTCCTTCACCGCCGGCCGCGGTGCCGTCGGCACCACCGTCATGCCCATCCGGATTGGAACCACCGTCGGCAGGTCCTTCACCGCCGGCACTCCCGGAGATGATGTCTTCGTCGTCCAGTGCCATCAGAAGTCCTTTCTCGCCAGGAGGCGCGCGGGGTTGCGCGTCCCTACCTCCACTATCCAGACATCCGACGTGGGCGTGGCGGGAATCCCGGTATCGCAACCGGTGTGCGGCAGGCAGGACGTGGTTGTCGATCCCGGATATCGTATTCATCATGGGTCATACCGGGCATTTCCGACCACGTCGTGGTGGCCGTCCGTAGCATCGGGACATGAGCACCTATGTCACCGCGAACCCGACCACCGGCCAGACCGAACGCGAGTTCCCCGCCCTGACGGACGACGAGGTCGCACAGCTCGGAGCGCGCTCCGCCGCAGCGTTCGAGCAGTGGCGCAACACCACCGCCGTCGAGCGCGCCGCTACGCTCCGACGCACCGCCGAGCTGTATGAGAAGCGCGAAGACGAACTGGCGCAGGCGATCACGACCGAGATGGGTAAACCACTGAGGCAGGCCGCCGGCGAAGTCGCGCTCGCCGGCTCGATCTATCGTTGGTACGCCGACCACGGTCCCGAACTCCTCGAACCGGAGACCCTCGACCCGCAGGGTGCGCAGGAGTCCCTGGTGCAGAAGTATCCCGTCGGACCGCTCGTGGGTGTGATGCCCTGGAACTACCCGTACTATCAGGTCGCCCGATTCGCCGCACCGAATCTGTTGGTGGGCAACACGATTCTGCTGAAGCACGCGTCGATCTGTGCAGCGTCGTCGGCGCTTATGGCCGAGATCCTGCACGAGGCGGGCGTGCCGGAGGACGCGTACGTCAACGTATATGCGAGCAGTGATCAGATCGCCGATCTCATCGCTGACCCGGCAATCGCCGGCGTTTCACTGACCGGCAGCGAAAAGGCCGGTGCCGCAGTGGCCAAAGTGGCCGCGGAGAACCTGAAGAAGTCGGTCCTCGAACTCGGCGGCTCCGACCCGTTCATCATCCTCGACACCGACGATGTGGCACGTACCGCGCACATCGCGGCCTCGGCCCGGTTGTCCAACGCCGGGCAGGCGTGCAATTCGCCGAAGCGTTTCATCGTGCTCGATGATCTCTATGACGACTTCCTGGCCAATCTGGTCACGGAGTTCAAGCAGGCCTCCGTCGGCGACCCCACCGATCCGTCGGTCAAGGTCGGGCCGTTGTCGTCGGTGTCCGCGCGCGACACCGTTGCGCAACAGGTGAATCACGCGGTCGAGCAGGGTGCTCGGCTGCACACCGGTGGCACCGTCGTCGAGGGTGACGGCGCGTTCCTGACGCCCGCCGTCCTCACCGACATCACCCCGGACATGGACGCCTACGCCGAGGAGATCTTCGGTCCCGTCGCAATGGTCTATCGGGTCTCCTCTGCCGACGAGGCTGTCGACCTGGCCAACGACGTCGACTTCGGTTTGAGCGGATCGGTGTGGAGCACCGACGCCGGGCGTGCCGCCGAGATCGCCGACCGTCTCGAGGTCGGGATGGCCTATGTCAACGAGCACGGCACGACGCTGCCCGGGTTGCCGTTCGGCGGGGTCAAGCGCTCAGGCTATGGTCGTGAACTCGGACGCTGGGGTCTCGGCGAATTCGTCAACGTCCGGTTGCGCCGGACCGCAGCAAAGTAGGCCGCAGCAACGTAGGTTTCCCACCCCGGCACGCCGTTGCGTCCTGCCGGCCACGCGCCCGCGTAGCGTGTCCGGCATGGCGTTTCAGGGATTCGACGAGGCCGCGCTCGACTTCTACGACGACCTCGAGATGGACAACACCAAGGCCTTCTGGGAAGCCCACCGAGACGTCTACACCACGGCGGTGGCCGAGCCGATGGCCGCGCTCACCGAGGAACTGGCCGCCGAATTCGGGCAGGCCAAGATCTTTCGGCCCTACCGGGACGTGCGGTTCGCCAAGGACAAGACGCCGTACAAGACGCATCAGGGTGCCTTTGTGGCAGTCGCGCCGGCCACCGGCTATTACGTCCAGATCGGCGCGCCGGGAGTTCGCGTCGGCGCCGGGTTCTATGAGGCAAGCACCGAGCGGCTCGCCACCCTGCGCCGGGCCATCGACAACGACCGGCACGGCCGCGAGTTGGAACGAATTGTCAACACGCTCAAGAAGACCGGGTGGGAGATCAGCGGCAGCCGCCTCAAGACGGCACCGCGGGGCTGGGATCCCGGACATCCCCGGATCGACCTGTTACGCCACAAGTCGATCACCATCGGCAAGGACTACGGCTTCGGCGCCGACGTGATCGGGACTCCCGCGCTCGTCGATCGGATACGCACGGACTGGCGTGCGGCCACTCCCCTCGTCGCATGGCTCGAGCGACACGGCGGCTGACGCGCCGGGCGGCACAGACCGGGAACCTGAACCAAAGGGACCAAATCCCCCTGCGCCCGCGCCCGCGTGATCGTATGGTCGTTCCATGGGAAGCATGTGGGTGATGCCCGCCGTGGCACTGGTGTCGTGCGTGATCATCGGACTCGGATTCTTCGCGGGAATCCCCGGCGACAAGGACTGACTTCGGTCACGATGACCCGCCGCGGGTGGAGGCCCGCGGGGTACTCGCCTGCTCCGGGTAACGTGCCGACTCGCAGCCAATGATCAGGCACCGCACACGCGCGTCGCAGTCGTGGCCGTTGTGATGGGGACATGACCAACACCATCACCTTTTCCCGATCCACCCCGACCTCCGACACCGTCCTCATCGTCATGGACGGCACGCCGCGCACTCACACGATCGCGGCGCAGGTTCTGCGCAGCGGCTACCGGGTCGTCGTGACCGGACCGTCGGCGTCGCAACTGGTCCCCTACGTCGACGCGAGCGTTCGGCACGATGTCTGGACCATCGTCGCCGATCCCGCCGATCCCGCCCAGATCGATGCGGTGATCGAACGCGCCACCGAGACGATGGGACCGGTCATCATGAACATCGATCCGGGTGGCCGGCTCTCCGACGTCGGCGCCGCCGACCGCAAGGTGGCCTGAGGCCCGTCGACCCCGAACACGTGACTCTCTCGTGACCGAAACGTGTCGCCGGCCTCGACGCCGGCTCAGATTCGGCGGTGCGTGACCGCAAGATTTGGGCGTGGCACAGTAGGTTTCACTCTCCGAACCGGCTGTGCGCGCACCGCGGTCACGTTTGACGCGACGGGTTGGCCAACTCCGCCCCAACCGCTCACCAGGGCGATAGCATCGCGAAAGGTGCAGACGGGCGTCGCGGCTCCTTGCTGGGAAACAAGCACGCTCGCTGCATGGACCCCGACGCGTGTTCCAGGCACCCAAAGGAGAGTCATGTCCGAGAACTCTGCCGCCGATATCGTCGAAAGTGTGGGTGGCCCTGGCAATATCGTCAGCCTCACCCACTGCGCAACGCGATTACGCTTTCAGCTCCACGACGCGTCCCACGTAGATCAGGACGTCGTCGAATCCATTCCCGGTGTCCTCGGTGCGGTGCCGCAGCAGGGCAACCGCTATCAGGTGATCATCGGTGGCGGGGTGGAATCGGTGTACAACGAGATCGAGGCGCTGCCCCAGATGAAGGCCCGCGACTCGGCGGCCGCCATCAAGGCCGCGGAACGAGCCAAGGGCCCGCGCGGCAAATCGGCGTGGCTCGACTCGCTCTTCGAGTACCTGTCCGATTCGTTCCGGCCGATCCTCGGCGCCCTGCTCGGTGCGTCGTTGTTCATCACGTTCATGTCGTTGATGAGCACGATCGGTGTCATCGACAACTGGGCCGATCCCCGGACCGAACTCTCGCCGTCGTGGCAGTTCGTCAACATGTGCTGGCAGTGCATCTTCGTCTTCCTGCCGTTGATGATCGCCTACAACGCGTCCAAGAAGCTCGACGCCGACCCGTGGGTCGGATTCGGCATCATGGCCGTGCTGATGCTGCCGGCCTTCACCGCACTCGAAGACCAGGCAACCCACCACACGATCTTCGGATTCGACGTGAACACCATCCAGGTGTTCGGCCTACCGCTCACCGTGAACGACTACAGCTCACAGGTGTTCCCACCGCTGCTGATGGCCGCGGTGCTCGGCCCGCTGTACAAGCTGTTGAAGAAGTTGATCCCGCCGAACGTCCAGCTGATCTTCGTGCCGTTCCTCGCGATGCTGATCATGATCCCGTTGACGGCCTTCCTCATCGGCCCGATCGGTGTCTACGTGGGCGCCGGTCTCGGCGACATCCTCAAGTCCATCAACGACTTCTCGCCGTTCATCTTCGCGATCGTGGTCCCGCTGGCCTATCCGTTCATGGTGCCCCTGGGTCTGCACTGGCCGATCAACGCGATCATGCTGATCAACATCAAGGAGAACGGCTCGGACTTCATCCAGGGCCCGATGGGCGCATGGAACTTCGCCTGCTTCGGCGCCACGGCGGGCGTGCTCCTGCTGGCCTGGCGTCAGCGTGACCGTCAGATGCGCCAGACGGCATCGGGCGCACTCGCGGCGGGTCTACTCGGCGGCATCTCCGAGCCCTCCCTTTACGGTATTCATCTGCGGTTCAAGCGGATCTATCCACGAATGCTCGTGGGCTGCTTCGTCGGCGGCCTCATCATCGGTATCGGCGGCGGTGTCACCACCAACGCGTTCGTGTTCACCTCGCTGCTCACCATCCCCGCCTTCGACAACGTCATCCTGTACACGGTGGCGGTGGCCGCGGCGTTCTTCACCGCAATGGTGCTCGTGGTGCTCTCCGGCTTCCGAACGCCCGAGCAGCAAGCCGAATTCGAAGCCATTCGCGACGCCGAGGAAGCCGAGAGAGCCGCGGAGAAGGCGGGTGGCCCTGCACCGGATCCGGATGGGGGCGGCGCCGCACTCGGAACGGGGGCGGTTGCCGGTGCAGGTGCCGCGACCGCAGTCATCGAGAAGACCGGTACCGCAACGCAGGTGGAATCCGACACCGATCCCGACGCGACCAAGATCCATGGACCGGTCACCGAGATCGGCTCACCGCTCGACGGTGACGTGGTCCCGCTCAGCGACGTACCCGATCCCGTGTTCGCCAAGGGCACGATGGGTGGCGGAGCGGCCGTCCTGCCGTCCGGTGACACCGTGTACGCACCGGCCGATGGGATGGTCGTGGCCGCACAGCCGACCGGTCACGCCTTCGGGCTGGTGCTCGACGGTGGGATCGAATTGCTGATCCACGTCGGGATCGACACCGTCCAGATGAAGGGTGACGGCTTTGATGTGAAGGTGAAGGCCGGCCAGAAGGTCACCGCCGGAACACCTTTGGTCACCTTCGATCGGGCCAAGATCGAGGCGGCGGGCTACCCGATCATCACCCCGGTGGTCGTCATGAACACCAAGAAGTTCGCGTCGGTTACCCAGATCAAGTCGGGCACCTCGTCGGTGGGAGATCCCATCATCGCCGTCGAAGCACCCGCGCCCAAACAATGAGTGGCGCCCGCGCCCAAACAATGAGCCGCGCGACCGAACAGTGAGGTGACTCAACCCACCCGACCGTCGAGGTAGTACCACCGCCCGGACACCCGCTCGAACCGGCTGCGTTCGTGCAGGGTGCCCGGACCGCTCGGCCCGCGGTGATAGGCGGTGAAGGTCACCTCGCCGGTGGAGTCGAAAGGCGTTCCGGCGCTCACGGATTCGATGTCGAGCCGATACCAGCGCAGGTCGTCGTCGAGTTCCAGCTCGGCCGGCCGCGTGTCCGGATGCCAGCTCGCCAGCAGATGAGTCCGATCCCCCACCGCGAACGCCGAGAATCTCGAACGCATCAGGGTCTCGGCCGTTGGCGCCGGCCGGCTGCCGTCGATCACCGGGCGGCAGCACTCGTCGAAGGTCAGTCCCGAACAGCACGGGCACCTGCGTGGAGCGGTCTCGGACGATGCGATCGGACTCACGCCCGGATCCTATCGGCCGCGGCGGGGTGGTCGTCCCGGTCGGCCGGCAGAGGTCGTCAATCAACGGTCGGCCATTCGGCGACCTGGTAGACAGGACGCAGGGGTGGGGCCCGGGGGAACCGAACTGCAGAACCGGTGTGCGCACCGGCGACCGAGAGGAAGGACCCATGGGAGACAACATCTACAAGGTGGTCGAGATCGTCGGATCGTCGACGACGAGCACCGACGACGCCATTCGCAGCGCGATCTCACGTGCCGCCCAGACCGTCGATCATCTCGACTGGTTCGAGGTCACCGAGACCCGCGGCCACATCGAGAACGGACAGGTCGCGCATTTCCAGGTGACCCTGAAGGTGGGCTTCAAGCTGGACGCATCCGGCGAGTCGTGACAGCCGAGCGGCGCCGACCACCTGCCGGGTTCCGCGAGGAGATCTTCGGCGGTGTGTCGGTGCTGATGGCCGACAACGGTGGTGTCGTCCCCTACGGCAACTCGGTGGTTGTGCGTGGTTCGTCGGGAACTCTCGTCATCGATCCCTCACTGGCGCTCGACCGGGACCCGGTCGGTGCCGATGCCGTCCTGGTCAGCCATGCGCACGAGGATCACATCGCCGGCCTCAAGCACTTCCGGGCTCCGACGTTCACGCACTCGCTCGATGTGGCCGCGGTCTCCTCGCTCGAGGTCATGCTCACCCAGTACGGCCTCGATCCCGCCGCGCGAGCCGACATCGAGGCCTATCTGGCCGATCAGTTCGACCTCCCGCCGACCCGCGACGATGTGCGCGGCATCGGTGACGGCCATCGGTTCGATCTCGGCGACCGGATCGCCACCGTCATCCATCTGCCCGGCCACACCCCGGGGCACAGCGGAGTTCTCGTGGAACCGGACGGATTCTTCTACGTCGCCGACATCGACCTGACCTCATTCGGGCCGATGTACGGCGATCTCGGGAGCAGCGTCGACGATTTCCTCACGTCGATCGCAATCGCCGACTCGGTGGACGCACGCTGGTTCGGAACCTTCCACCAGAAGGGCGTCATCGACGGCCGGCCCGACTTCCGGCGTCGGCTCGCCGCCTACCGCGAGAAGCTCCTCAGCCGCGAGGAACGTCTCATCGCGTTCCTCGACGAGCCCCGCACCATCGCCGACATCGTGGCCCACCGCCTCGTCTACCGTCCGCACGTCGAGGCACCCTATGTGGGCGCCGTCGAACGCCGGACCGCAGAACTGCACCTCGAGCGCCTGATGCGCGCCGACGCCGTCACCGAGATCGAGCCCGGTGTCTACCGGCAACGTGGCAATTGACTATCGGGCGACTCGCCCACGTTCCACTGATCGGACGCGGGAGCGTCACGGATCGATGCTCAGATGCCCGCAGCGCTGACGAGACGATCGGCCAGTCGCGGTGAGACCGTGGAAATCGCCCGCAGCACACCGGCGTACATCGGATAGAGCTCGACCGGCTTGGTCTCTATCGCTCGTTTTCCGATCTCGTTGAACACTGCATTCAGGCCACTGCGGTTGCTGGGCTTTGCGAGGTTTATTGGGACATCCTGCTGCGGTTCGTCCGGACAAATCTTGCATTTTCGGTGGGTTGACGACCTATTCCCGTGGGCCGATGCCGCTGCAATATCGCTGCCGCCGGCCACGGCGTAGCCATGGACTTTGGCGACGGTAGGTTTCGCCGAGCGCCATAGCGAGAAAAAGTGGTCGGTGTTGGCTTTCATGGCGCGGAAATCCTTGACGGGGTCTCACACCGCGCCTTGATGGTCCTCACCACCTTCGGCGTACAGCTTCAGGTCATACCCGGCGCAGAATGCGCGGCCTTCGCCTTGCACGACGATCACCCGTACGGCGTCGTCGGCGTTTGGTTGTAGCGACTGCGGCGCTGATCTCCTGTGCCATCTGTGCGGTGATCGCGTTGAGCCGGTCGGGACGATCGAGTGTGAGGTAGGCGCGATGGTCGCGCGCCTCGTAGCGGACGGTGCTGCCGGTGAACGTCATTGTTCTGGTTCCTGGTCAGGTGGCGGGGTTTGGGCGGAATGTGACAGTTCCTGTGGTTTGTCACACCTGTTTGCGGGCGCCGGCATCCAGGCACGTCAGCTCGATGTCTGGATACCGGCGACCGTCGATGTAGGCGGTTAGCTCTTCTTGGCCAGGGCGACGAGATCGGCGTGACGGAAGATTTGGCCGCCCACGGACCAAGTGCCGTCGGTCTGTTCGTTGATGAGCACCCACACTCGCAGCGCGTGTTCCGGTCCGAGACCGGCGGCGGCGAGAACCAGGCCAGTGACTTCCTTGGACAGCCCGGCTTTGCGTTCGTCGTTGAGCGCGAACTGGGGAACGGTCACATCGACCCGGAACCGGGGCTCGGTGTCGGCGGCGGTCACCTGGGCGCCTTCGGGGAGTTCGTGCAGGTAGGACCACCCGAGGGCCTTGAAGAAGTCGTTGTCGGGGGCGCCTTCCCACTTGAGCAGGGCGCGGGCTAGGTCCTGCTGGATGGTGGTGCGGCCTTGGTCGGTGAGGGCGCCGGCCGGGACGGTCAACTGAATTTGCGGCATTTCTTTCTTTTCCTTTGTTGTGGTGGTGCTAGTGTTCTGAGTCATTAATTCGTGTGCAGTAGTGGGCGATGGAGTCGAGGATCTGGTCAGCGGTCTTGACCCACACGTAGGGGCGGGGGTTGTCGTTCCAGGTCTCGATCCATGCTTTGATGTCGGCGTTGAGCGCTCTCACGGTGCGGTGGGTGGAGCGTTGGAGCTTCTTGGTGGTCAGTTCGGCGAACCAGCGTTCGACGAGGTTCATCCAGGATGAGCTCGTCGGGGTGAAGTGGACAACGAATCGTGGGTGCGAGGTCAGCCATCGTTTGACCGCGGGCGTCTTGTGGGTAGAGGCGTTGTCCATGACCAGGTGGACGTCGAGCTCGTCGGGCACCTCGGCGTCGATCCTGCGGAGGAATCCGATGAACTCCGTTGCGCGATGCCGTGAGTGAAGCGAACCGATGACTTTGCCCGACGCGATGTCCAACGCCGCGTACAGGCTGGAGGTGCCGTTGCGCACGTAGTCGTGGCTGGCCCGTTGCGGGGTGCCCGGGAGCATGGGAAAGATCGGCTGGGTGCGATCGAGCGCTTGGATCTGGGTCTTCTCGTCAACGCAGAGCACCAGGGCACGTTCGGGTGGGTTCATGTAGAGCCCGACGACGTCGCGGACCTTCTCGGTGAACATGGGATCTTTCGACAGCTTCCACGAATCCTGTTTGTGTGGAGCCAATCCGAACGCTCTCCATACACGCGAAACAGTTGACTGCGACATGTCGAGATGCTCAGCCATCGCCCGCGTCGACCAGTGTGTCGCATTCTTCGGAGTGGTCTCGAGAGTTGCGGTGATCAGGTCTTTGATCTGCTCGTCGCCGACGGTGCGAGGTCGCCCGGGCCGGGGTTCGTCGAGCAACCCCTCGCAGCGGTGCTCGACGAACCGGCCTCGCCATCGCCGCACGGTACTGCGATTGAGGCCGAGTCGTTGTGCCACTTCAGTATTCGACCCGCCATCAGCGGCAGCGAGAACGATTCGTGATCGCATCGCCAAACCCGAGGCCGTCGTTCGCCGACGCGCCCACCCTTCGAGCTCACGGCGCTCGTCATCAGTCAGAACAATATCCACTGCTCGCGGACCCCGGGTTGCCATTCCCTAGCCTCGGGCTTTCACGCTTTTTCGTGTCGTGAATGAAGAATGGTGCCCTGACCTGGGATGATTGAACTTGCGAAGGTATCAATCGGACCAGATCGAGGAGCACCATTCAGGTGAGTAAGTCTACGTCGCCCTACCCCATGCTGTCTGCAGATGGCACCGGAACCGGGGTGGTGTCGCACGCCGGCGCCATGGTGGTCCTGCGGGCCGCGGAGAAAACGGGTCTGACCAGCCGATTGTCCGAAGCGTTGGTGCCGTGGCGTAAACCCCTTGCGACCCATGACCCGGGCAAGATCATCGCTGATCTGGCCGTGGCCGTCGTGATCGGTGGCGACTGTTTGGCTGACATCAACCAGTTGCGCGCCGACCCGGCGGTGTTCGGTCAGGTCGCCTCTGACCCCACGGTGTCACGACTGATCTCGACGTTGGCTG
The DNA here is from genome assembly GCF_000024785.1 of Gordonia bronchialis DSM 43247. Taxonomy (NCBI): domain Bacteria; kingdom Bacillati; phylum Actinomycetota; class Actinomycetes; order Mycobacteriales; family Gordoniaceae; genus Gordonia; species Gordonia bronchialis. Next base: position 3,123,889 of record NC_013441.1, read on the forward strand.
ATGATGCGCCGGCGGCACTGTCGGCGATCACGACTGCCCGCGCTGGCGCGCGGGCAGCGTGCTGGTCGGCAGCCGGTACCGCTGCTCCCGATCATGACGTCGACGTCGATGATCCGATGATCCTCGACCTCGACGCCACCTTGGTCACTGCGCATTCAGAGAAAGAGGATGCGGCACCAACCTACAAGCGGGGGTTCGGGTTTCACCCGTTGTGCGCGTTTGTCGATCACGGCAGCGAGGGCACCGGCGAACCCCTGGCGATCGAGTTGCGACCGGGTAATGCTGGTGCAAACACAGCTGCCGATCACATCGCGGTCACCGCCGCCGCACTCGAGCAGCTACCGCAGGTGCACGGGTATTGGGTCGGTAAGTCGGTGCTGGTGCGTACCGACTCAGCCGGCGGCACCCACGACTTCCTCGACTACCTCACCCGCCGGCGCCTGGCCTACTCGGTGGGGTTCGGACTGACCGAGACGACCGCGGCCGCTATCGACCGCATCAGCCCCGAGGCGTGGACGCCGGCCTACGACGCTGACGGCGTGCAACGCGACGGGGCATGGGTGGCCGAGTTGACCGGGCTGATCGACCTGGCGGGCTGGCCTGCCGGGATGCGGGTGATCGTCCGCAAGGAGCGCCCGCATCCCGGTGCGCAGTTACGGTTCACCGACCACGATGGGTTGCGGCTCACCGCATTTGCCACCAACACCAGCCGTGGTCAACTCGCCACACTCGAGCTACGTCACCGGCGTCGGGCACGCTGCGAAGATCGTATCCGCACGGCCAAAGACTGTGGCCTGACGAACCTTCCGTTGCACGGATTCGACGCCAACCGCATCTGGTGTGCCATCGTGATGCTCGCCTGCGACTTGATCGCCTGGACCCAGATGCTCGCGTTCACCGATCACCCCGCCCGCCGGTGGGAACCCAAACGACTGCGCCATCGCCTGTTCGCGATCGCCGCCAAGATCACCCGCCACGCGCGGCGAACCCGGTTGAAACTCGCTGCCCACGCACCCCACGTCGACCTCCTGCTCGACGGAATAGCCAGACTCGCAGCGCTTCCCGCGCCGGCCTGACCACCAGGCCCGATCCGATCATCGATCCAGAAAGGATGCTTCACCTCGGGACCGTGAACCCCGACGCCCACCGACGCCTCGGGCAACACGCCACGGTCCACACCCGGAATTCAGTCCTCAGACCACTCATCCGGCCACTCAACAAGGGACCGCCACCTCACGAAAGATTGAGGCTAGAGTCTCTCCCGAGAAATCGACGGTGCGCCCGACCGTTCTTGCGCTTTCTCGCCCCGGACCGTAGCGCTCGTCGGAGAGCAACCCCCTCGGTTCAGCCGCGGTCGGTGGGCAAGCCGGTGGCGGGGACACCGGTGAGGAAGCGGCCCATCTCGTCGGCGACGACCTCGGGTCGATCCAGCATCGACAGCACCGCCGCGCCCGGCACCTCGCGGTACTGCGCGTGTGGGATCAGCTCGGCGAGGCGTCGGCCGTGTTCGGGTGGCATCACCTTGTTGTCGGGTGACCAGAGCACGAGGACCTCCCCCGCGAAGCCGGCCAGTGCCTCGGTCCACCGGACCAGCTGGGCGCGGTCGTACCCCGCACCCGCGTACGCGAGGACGTCGCGCCGAATCCTCTTGTCGCGCAGATACGGTTCGGTCCAGCGTCGCATCATCTCGTCGGACATCGGTCGCGACACCATCTGCCCGTAGAGGAACGGCAGGCGCCGCAACCAGCCGATCCGGAGCTGCCGCGCCGCCAGCGCGATGCCGCCCGGAATCCGGATGGCGACGGTCAGCAGCCGGCCGGGCAAACCGGGCGGAAAGTTCTCATAGGCCTCGCACGGCAGAATGATCTGGCGACTCACCCGATCATCCCGCCCGAGGGCGGTGAGGAACAGGCCCCCGCCCCAATCCGAGTGCACGAGAGTCACATCGGTCAGATCGAGCGCCTCGAGGAAGTCGGCCAGCAGGTTGACCTGCCCGGTCATCGACAGGTCCGCGTCGGACCGCATGGGAATGCGATGCCCGCCGAGCGGCAGGAGCGGGCGGATGTAGCGAAATCCTTGGGGCAACAGCGGTATCACCGCGTCCCACACCGATTCGTCGATGAGCAGACCGTGCAGTAGGACCACCGGCGGACCGGCGCCTTCTTCCAGATACTCGATCGTGCCCGCGGTGACGTCCACTCTGCCCATCAGTCCCTCATCCCCTTGTCGAATCCGCCGGTCGGACCCTAGAACCACCATTCTAGAATAGTTGTTCTAGAATGGCCAGGGTGAACACCGATGACCGGATCGTGATGGCCATGGCCGAATTGATGCGTAAGCAGGGCTACGGCGCGACGGGGATGAAACAGATCTCCGAAGCGGCGAATGCGCCGATCGGATCGATCTACCACCACTTCACGAACGGCAAACGCGACGTCGCGGCGGAGGCGCTGCGACGATCGGGCGCAGCCTACGGCGAACTCGTCATCACCTTGCTGAGCGCGTACGACGATGTGGCACAAGCCCTCACGGCGGCCTTTGACACGGCTGCGGGCACCATCGTCGAAACCGACTGGATGAACATGTGCCCGGTGAGCACGGTGGCCGGCGAGATCGCCGACACCGAGCCGCACCTGCGGGCGGTCGCGGCCGAGGTCATGACCGGATGGGTCGAGGCGGGCACCACTCTCCTCGTCTCCCGCGGCCTCGGCGAGGACGATGCACGTTCGCTGGTCGAAGCGAGCATCGCCGCTCTCGAGGGCGCCTTCGTCCTCGCACGTACCCGACGATCGGCCGAACCGCTGCACGCGGCCGGGCGGGCGATGGCGGCCTACGCAAGGACCATGCAAGTCGACCGGACTCGTGCGTCGACCGATCAGAGGCCCGTCAGATAATCATCGACACGGTCGGCGACGACGAGGGTCGGCAGCACGAAACGGAGTTGCGCGGCGGTGTAGTGCTCGAGATCGAACTCCGGCGCGAAGTGCCAGTGTTTGAGCGCCCATCCGTGGGCCAGCATCATCAGGTCGAAGACCACCAGGTCGGTGTCGACGCGGTTCATCAGGCCTGCCGCGATGCCTTCGGTAACCGCGGTCCGCATCGGCGCGGAGGTCTCCACCTCGAGCTCCTTGATGCGCTCACGGCCCTGCTGGTCCAGGGTCCGGCTCTCCCGGTAGGTGAGCACAACCGCGTCGCGGTTCGCGTCGACGATGGTCACGTACTGCCGGAACCCGGCGATGAGCTGTTGGACCGGATCGTCACCGACCCGATCCATCGCCGGTTGCAGTTGATCGCGGAATGTCTCGAGGATATCGACGATCGCGGCCAGCAGGATGTCCTCCTTGCTGCCGAAATACTTGTAGAACAGCCCGACGCTGACCTGCGCCTCCTCGGCGAGCGCCTGCATGGACATCCGATGAAAACCGGTGCGCCCCATGACCGCAACGGCGGCATCGAGCAGCTGACGACGACGTGACGACACCCGGACCGCACGCACCGCATCTTCGACGGCGACGTCGGCCGCCGAACGTGACGCGGTTGCCTTGGCCATTTCGTCTCCTCCCGTGCCGCCGATGACGCGACCGTGCGGCGGCGTGAATCGACGTTCACTCACTGTACCCAGCCGTCGTGCGATGAGCGGGACCGTGTGTCAGATGCCCAGATCCTTGGCGACGATCGTCTTCATGATCTCGGTGGTGCCGCCGTAGATCGTCTGGATGCGCGCGTCGATGAAGGCGCGCGACACCGGGTACTCCCGCATATAGCCGTAGCCGCCATGCAGTTGTAGACAACGGTCCGCAGTACGGACCTGCAGTTCGGTCGCCCACCACTTCAGGCGCGCGGCACGTGCTGCGGTCAGCCTGCCGTCGACATGCTCGGCGATGCAGTCGTCGAGAAACGTCCGCGATGTCGAGCTCGGTGGCGAGTTCGGCCAGCACGAACTGGGTGTTCTGAAACGACGAGATCGGCGAGCCGAACGCGGTCCGCTCACGTACATACTCCATGGTCCGAGCGAACGTGCCCTCGGCCGCGGCAACCGCGCCGATCGCCAGCGACAGCCGTTCCTGCGGAAGGTTTCCCACGAGTTGGTAGAAGCCCTGCCCCTCGTCGCCGAGTCGGTTGGCCACCGGGACCCGCATGTCGGTGAAGGCCAATTCGCTGGTGTCCTGGGCGTGCAATCCGATCTTGTCGAGGTTGCGGCCCCGCGCAAACCCCGGGGTGTCGGCCTCGACGACCAGGAGCGTCAGTCCCTTGTGCTTCTCCGGGCTCGTGCGGGCGGCGACGACGAACAGGTCGCCGTTGCGGCCGTTCGAGATGAACGTCTTGGAGCCGTTGACCAGGTAGTGGTCGCCGTCGCGGACCGCGGTGGTCCGGATTCCGGTGAGGTCGCTACCCGCGCCCGGCTCGGTCATGGCGATTGCCAGAACGGTCTCGCCGGCGACCACGCCGGGCAACCAGCGCGCCTTCTGCTCGTCATCGGTCATCTCGACCAGATACGGCAGGACCACGTCGTTCTGCAGCGAAAATGCGATGGCCTCGGCCGCCGCTCCCGTCCGGGCGGTCTCCTCGATGACGATGGCGTTGTACCGGAAGTCGTCGACACCGGGTCCGCCGAACTCCTCGGGCACCGGAAATCCGAGCAGCCCGTTCTTGCCGGCCTCGGTGAACAGACTCCGGTCCCAGAGGCCCTGTTCTTCCCAGTTCTCGTGGTTGGGTGTGATCTGATCGGCGACGAACTTGGCGACGCTCTCGCGAAAGTGTTTGTGCTCGATGTCGTGGGTAAGTGAACTCATGTGTGTGCTCCTTGTGGCCCGGGCGGTTCAGCGGAAGGCGTTCTCACCCGTGAGGGCCTGCCCGAGGACGAGTTGATGCATTTCCGGCGTCCCCTCGTAGGTGAGCACCGACTCCAGGTTCACCATGTGCCGGATCACCGGGTACTCCAGCGAGATTCCGTTGCCGCCCAAAATGGTTCGGGCAGTCCGGCAGATCTCGATGGCCTCTCGGGTGTTGTTCAGCTTGCCGAAGCTGACCTGGTCGGGACGCAGACCGACACTGTCCTTCAAGCGGCCGAGGTGATATGCGAGCAGATTGGCCTTCTGCAGCTCCACCGCCATGTCGGCGAGTTTGGCCTGGTCAGCTGGAATCCAGCGAGCGGACGGCCGAACTGGGTGCGCTGCATCGAGTACCGTCGGGCGGCGTCCCATGCCGAGCGTGCGGCACCGACTGCGCCCCAGAGGATTCCGTAGCGAGCCTCCGACAGACTGGACAGCGGGGCTTTGATCCCAGTGCCCTTGGTGAGGTCGTCGCTGCCGGGCATCATCGCATCGGCCGGCAACCGCACACCGTCGAGCACGATCTCACCCGTCGTCGAAGCCCGAAGGGACAGTTTGTGTTTGATTTCCGGAGTACTGACGCCGGGGGTGTCGGTGGGAACGATGAAGCCGCGGACACCGTCCTCGGTCTTCGCCCAGACGACGGCCACATCCGAGATCGGCGAGTTGGTGATCCACATCTTGCGACCGTCGAGAATCCAGTCGTCACCGTCGCGGCGAGCCCGGGTCTTCATCGCTGCGGGATCGCTACCCGCGTCGGGTTCGGTGAGACCGAAGCAGCCGACGATCTCGCCGGCGGCCATGCCAGGCAGCCACTGTTGCTTCTGCTCGTGCGAGCCGTTGTTGTAGATCGAGAACATCGCGAGCGAACCCTGCACCGAGACCATCGACCGGATACCCGAGTCCGCCGCCTCCAGTTCCAGGCAGGCCAGGCCGTAGTGCACGGCCGACGACCCGCCGCAGCCGTAACCCTCGAGATGCATACCCAGCACACCGAGGTCTCCGAACTGCCTCATCAGGTCCCGTGCTCCGGGGATGCCGCCGTCCTCGAACCATTCGCCGATGTGCGGGGTGATGTGCTCGGCAAGGAATCCGCGGACCGAATCACGAACGGCGAGTTCGTCGTCGGAGTAGCCGAGGTCGATGTTCAGCGGGTCGAGGGCGTCGAACCTCGGTGCGGTGTTGTGGGCGATCGTCGCGGTCATCGCGCTGCTCCTGACGGGGTCGTGGCGGGTGTGAAGTCTCCGGCGGCCACTTCTCTGGCTGCCGACTCGGTGGCCTTGTAGTGCAGCTTCTTTCCGGTGGCCGACACCGGCAGCTGATCGACGATCCGGTAGGCCCGTGGTCGCTTGAACTGCGACAGCATCGGGTGCGACCGGCAGTACGCGTCGAGGGCCGAGGCGGTCGGCGTGGCGCCCTCGGCGGGCACGACGTAGGCGACGACGAGTTGTCCCCACCGGTCGTCGGGAACACCGACGACGAGTGAATCCGCCACGTCCGGATGACCGTTGAGCGCCTCCTCGACCTGGACCGGGTGGACATTCTCCCCGCCGGAGATCAGCATGTCGTCCTTACGCCCGACGATGGTGACGAACTCGTTGCCGTCCCAGGTGGCCAGATCACCGATGTGCAGCCAGCTCCCCTTGTACTTGGCCTTCTCCTGCTGAGGTGAGTCGTAGTATGCCGCAGCACATTTGGGTGACCGGATAATCACCTCGCCCACCTCGGAGCCGTCCCGGGCGACGACGTCGTCCGGGTCGGCCAGTTCACCGTCGTCGCGGACCCGCACCACCCGGACGTCGTCGTCGATGCATGCGCGTCCCGCACTACCGGCCATCTCCGGGAGATCCGACGGCCGCAGGAAGGTGTTCCAGAATCCCTCGGTGCTGCCGTACCCGTTGAAGATCCGCGGGGTGAGGACCTCCTGATAGCGCAGCGCCGCTTCACGTTCCAGCGGCGCACCCATGGTGACGATGCCCTTCAGGCTGGACAGGTCGCGCGGGTCGGCTTCCTGGACGGCGGCGAGCATCGCGAGATTGGTCGGCGCCCCGATGAGGAAGGTGAGCCGGTAGCGCTGGACCCAGTCCAGGGTGAGCGCGGGATCGAAGGTACGCATCGGCACCAGCGACGACCCCAGATAGAACGTGGGATTGGGTCCCGCGCAATACAACCCGCCACGGTGGAACCACGGCGTCATATTCAGCGTGCGGTCCTCGGGTGCCAGCGGGAAATGCATGATCACGTCGTGTGCGGAGAAGATCTCGATGGCACTGTTCATGGGGACCGCCTTGGGCATCCCGGTGGTCCCGGACGTGTAGAGGCGAGTGGTCTCGTCGAAGATGCCGCGATCGGGCGCAGGCACATCACCGGCGCCGGGGAGATCCGTCCAGCGGATCGACACCGAACCGTCGACCAGGTCACCGCCGCCGACGCCGACGAGCAGCGCCGGCGTGTGGTCGGCACGGGCGATCGCCTCGGCAACCATGGCGGTGAGGTCGGTGTCGTAGACGTACACCCGAGGGCGGCTGACGTCGAGGATGACCGCGGTCTCCCCCGCGGCGAGCCGGAAGTTCACCGGCGATCCCACCGCGCCGGCGGCCTGCGCGGCGAGATAGAGCTGCGCGAACTCGGGGCCGTTGAACAGTTGGTAGGCCACCACGTCGCCGGTGGTGACGCCGTGGGCGTGCAACCCGGCGGCGAGGGATTCGACCACGGCGCCCAACTGCGCGTAGGTCCACTCGGTGCCGGTCACCGGGTCGATCATCGCCACCTTCGCGGCGTACCGGGCCACGTTGCGGCGGAACCCGTTCAGATACGTGAATTCGTGCTCGAAGAAGCTCCGGTACTGGTGCGCGTCGTAGACGTATGCAGGTGTGTCACTCATGGGTGATCTCCGTGATCCGAGGTCGGGTGATGGGGGTTCAGCCGGCCATGGTGAGTCCGCCGCTGACGCTGATCACCTGGCCGGTGATGAACGACGCCGTGGGCGAGGCGAAGAAGAGCACCGGTGCGGCGACCTCGTCGGGACGGGCCAGCCGACGGAACGGGATCGCCTTGACGAGAGCCTCTTTCAGCTTGTCCGGCTGCGCCTGGAAGAGCGGGGTGTCGGTGGGCCCGGGGCACACGGCGTTCACGGTGATTCGGTACCGCGCCATCTCGCGTGCCAGCGACTTCGACAGGGCGATGACACCGCCCTTGGCACCGGCGTAGATGGTCTCGCCCGCACTGCCCACTCGTCCGGCATCCGAGGCCAGGTTGATGACCCGGCCGCCCTGCCAGTCGTCGGACGTGGATGCCTCGACCATTCCGGGCAGGAACGCGCTGGCCATGTGCACCGGTCCGAGGTAGTTGATCGCGACGACCTTCTCGGCGAATTCCGTAGTGGCGTTGAGGAATTGGTCGGTGCGATCCCATCCGGCGGCGTTGACGAGGATGTCGGGCACACCCACGTCCGCGGTCACGGCGTCACGCAGCGCGTCGACCGTGGCGCGATCGGCCACGTCCACGCTCATCGGGACGATCGCCGGAGCCGCCTCCGCGGTACGCTTGGCGGCGTCGAGGTCGAGGTCGGCGGCGATCACGGTGGTGCCCTGTGCCGCGAAGGACTCGGCGATGGACTTGCCGATGCCCGACCCGGCACCGGTGACGACGGCAATGCTGTTGGTACTCATGTGCTTTCCTCTGCTTGTTGCGGGCGCGTGATCGGCGCTCAGATGGCGGCGAACTTGTTGAACTCGGGCATGCGCTTCTCGGCGAAGGCCGCGGCGCCCTCGGCGCCCTCATCGGTGTGGTGAGTGAAGAGGTCCAGGGCGGTCATGGCCATGTTCGAGAGACCGGCCTGATGATCGGTGTCGGCGTTGAAGCTCTGTTTGAGCATGCGGATGGCGGTCGGCGACTTCTCGGCGATCTCGGTGGCCACCTTCTTGGCCTCGTCGAGCAGGTCGGCGGCCGGGACGACCCAGTTGACCAGGCCCCAGCGCTCGGCAGTCTCGGCGTCGTATTGCCGGCAGAGATACCAGATCTCGCGGGCGCGCTTCTCGCCCACGACGCGCGCCAGGAAGGCCGAGCCGAAGCCGGCGTCGAAGGAGCCGACCTTGGGTCCGGACTGACCGAAGCGGGCGGTGTCGGCGGCGATGGTGAGATCGCACAGGACGTGCAGCACGTGGCCGCCGCCGATAGCGAGGCCGTTCACCGCGGCGATGACCGGCTTGGGGATGTCGCGAATCGTCTTGTGCAGGTTGCCGATCTCGAACATGCCGCTCTCGCTCGGTCCGTAGTCGCCGGTCTCGGCGCGCTGTTTGACATCGCCACCGGTACAGAAGGCCTTCTCCCCAGCACCGGTAAGGATGACCGCCTGCACGCTGCGGTCGGCCCAGGCGCGGCGGAAGGCGTTGATCATTTCCTCCACGGTCTTCGCGCGGAACGCGTTGTACCGCTGCGGCCGGTTCATCGTGATGATCGCGGTCCGTCCCTCGACCGTGTAGTCGATGTCCTGGTAATCCATCCTGCTCACTCCTCGGTAATCCATCAGCGGTTGTGAATACTCGCTCGTATGTGAATGAACGTACATTCACCGCGTGTTCGCGCCAAGGGCCGGGGTCGATCTCGAGTGGTCGATGCAGGTCATCGGTCGCATCTTCACCAGGGACGGCACTAGACTCACGTGCAGGCCGGGACCGCTATCGAGCGACGGAGGGCCCATGGCCGTCAACGAACAGCACGAGCATCACGTCGGTGGCGTGGACAGTCACGATGAGACCACCGCCTACCTGGAGAAGCGGAAGCTGCAGAGCGGAAGTGCGGGATGGCTGCTGCTGGCCGGGCTCGGCGTCAGCTATGTCGTGTCGGGTGACTACTCCGGATGGAACTTTGGTCTCGGCGAGGGCGGTTTCGGTGGTCTGGCGATCGCCGCCGTGATCATCGCGGCGATGTACTTCGCGCTCGTCCTGGGGATGGCCGAACTGTCCTCGGCCCTCCCCGCGGCGGGCGGCGGCTACACCTTCGCTCGCCGGGCACTCGGCCCGTGGGGCGGATTCGCCACCGGCACAGCGATTCTCATCGAGTACTCGATCGCGCCTGCCGCCATTGCGACGTTCATCGGCGCCTACGTGGAGTCACTGAACATCTTCGGCATCACCGACGGATGGTGGGTGTACCTCGCCGCCTACGCCGTTTTCATCGGCATTCATCTCGCCGGCGTCGGCGAAGCGCTCAAGGTCATGTTCGCGATCACCGCCATCGCGCTGATCGGACTCATCGTCTTCGCGGTGACGGCCATCGGCCACTTCGACGCCGCCAATCTGACGAATATCGCGCCCACCGACGCGGCCGGTGCGTCGGAGTTCCTGCCCTTCGGATATCTCGGCATCTGGTCGGCCATCCCCTTTGCCATCTGGTTCTTCCTGGCCGTCGAGGGTGTCCCGCTGGCCGCCGAGGAAACGTCCAACCCCGAACGCAATGTGCCACGGGGCATCATCGCGGCGATGAGTGTCCTGCTGGTCACGTGTGCGGCCGTTCTCATCCTGACCACCGCCGCCGGCGGGGCGTCGGAGATGTCGGAGTCGGGCAACCCGCTCGTGGAAGCGCTCGGCGACGGTTCGGCCGCCAAGATCGTCAACTACATCGGACTGGCCGGACTGATCGCGAGTTTCTTCTCGATCATCTACGCCTACTCCCGACAGTTGTTCGCACTGTCACGCGCCGGTTATCTGCCGACCACGCTGTCGGTCACCAACCGGCGTAAGGCACCGATGCTCGCGCTCATCGTGCCCGGCGTCATCGGCTTCGTGCTGTCGCTCACCGGCAAGGGCGAACTGCTGCTGAACATGGCGGTCTTCGGCGCGGCGCTGAGCTACGTGCTGATGATGGTGAGCCACATCGTGTTACGCGTACGCGAGCCCGGCATGCGACGACCGTATCGCACGCCCGGCGGCATCGTGACCACCGGTTTCGCTCTCACCATCGCGGCGATCGCGGTCATCGCGACCTTCCTCGTGGACGTGGTGGCCGCGTGCTGGTGCCTCGGCGTCTTCGCGTTGTTCATGCTGTACTTCGCGGTGTACAGCCGACACCGCCTGGTGGCGAACTCGCCCGACGAGGAGTTCGCGGCGCTGGCCGCGGCCGAGGAGGATGTCCGGTGAGATTCACCCAGTCGGTGTCCGGCACCACCTACACCTTCGACGGTCTTGTCGACCTGATGGCCAAGGCCACGCCCCGGCGTTCAGGTGACGAGTTGGCCGGCTGCGCCGCGGACTCGGATGCCGAACGCGCCGCAGCCGCATGGCAATTGGCCGATGTCGGGTTGTCGGTGTTTCTCGAGGACCTCGTGGTGCCCTACGAGTCGGACGAGATCACGCGGCTCATCATCGACACCCACGACCGCGCCGCGTTCGCCGAGATCGCCCACCTGACCGTCGGCGGCTTCCGGGACTGGTTGCTGGAGAACTCCACTCGGGGTGACAGCGCGGCCCGGATCGCCGCGATCGCACCCGGGCTCACTCCCGAGATGGTGGCCGCCACATCCAAGATCATGCGCAATCAGGATCTGATCCTGGTCGCCGGGTCGGCGTCGGTCACCTCGGCCTTCCGCACCACCATCGGACTCGAGGGCCGCATCGCCACCCGCCTGCAACCCAATCACCCCACCGACGATCCGCGCGGCATCGCCGCGGCCACCCTGGACGGTCTGCTGATGGGCTGCGGCGACGCGGTGATCGGGATCAACCCGGCAACGGACTCACCACACGCCACCGCAGACCTGCTGCATCTGCTCGACGACATCCGGCAGCGCTTCGAGATCCCCATGCAGTCGTGCGTGCTGTCCCATGTGACGACGACGGTCGGACTCATCGAACAGGGCGTGCCGGTGGATCTCCTGTTCCAATCGATCGCCGGAACCGAAAGCGCCAACCGGAGTTTCGGCGTCACGGTGGCCATGCTGCGCGAAGCCGACGAAGCCGGGCGCTCTCTGCGCCGCGGTACGGTCGGCGACAACGTGATGTATCTGGAGACCGGACAGGGATCGGCGCTGTCGGCCGGCGCCCATCTTGGTACCGGAGGCCGGCCCGTCGACCAGCAGACTCTGGAAACCCGCGCCTACGGCCTGGCCCGGGTCCTCGAGCCACTGCTCATCAACACCGTCGTCGGGTTCATCGGACCCGAGTATCTCTATGACGGCAAACAGATCATCCGGGCGGGACTCGAGGACCACTTCTGCGGCAAACTCCTCGGGCTGCCGATGGGTGTGGACGTCTGCTACACCAACCACGCTGAGGCCGACCAGGACGACATGGACACCCTGCTCACCCTGCTCGGCGTGGCCGGCGCCGCGTTCGTGATCGCCGTGCCCGGGGCCGACGACATCATGCTGGGCTACCAGAGTCTGTCCTTCCACGACGCCCTCTACGTACGCCACGCCCTCGACCTGCGGCCCGCGCCCGAATTCGAGGCATGGCTCACCCGGCTCGGAATGGCCGATGACCACGGCCGCATCCTGCCGGTCGACCCGACGTCCTCACCGCTGTTCTCACTGGCGGCGGGCAGATGAGCGAGCCGACGCGCTCCGCCGACGTCTGGGCCGACCTCCGGCGTACCACTCAAGCTCGGATCGGTCTGGGCCGTGCAGGCAATTCACTTCCCACGCAACGGGTTCTGGAGTTCCAGGCCGCACACGCCGCGGCCCGAGACGCCGTGCACGACCCGTTGGACGTGCCGGCATTCATCGCCCACCTCGAGGATCTCGGCATCGAGTCACCACGGCACGTACGCAGCCGGGCGGACTCACGCGGGGAGTACCTGCGACGCCCCGACCTCGGCCGTGCGCCCGCGGATCTGTCCGAACTGCCCCGGACCGACGCCGACATCGGCATCGTGCTCGCCGATGGGTTGTCGCCGCGAGCGCTGGTCGATCACGGCCGCGGCATGCTCGCCGCGCTCGTCGACACCCTCGGGCCGCGCTACCGGATCGCGCCACCGGTGGTCGCGACCCAGGCTCGGGTGGCGCTCGGTGATCACATCGGTGAGGCACTCGGGGTGACGACGCTGATCGTCGTCATCGGCGAACGGCCCGGCCTGTCGGTCGCCGACAGCTTGGGCATCTACCTGACGCACCGACCGCGGCCGGGGCGCACCGACGCCGACCGCAACTGCATCTCCAACATCCACCCGCCGGACGGACTCGGATACGCCGCGGCCGCCGACATCACCGCCCGCCTGGTCGCCGGGGCACGCGATCTCGGCCGGTCGGGGGTGGAACTGAAAGACACCTCGCGAGCCGCGATCGACGCCGCGGAGACGACAGTGATCGAAGGCTGACGGTGACCGACGGATCGCGGGATCAGGAGGCCAGGATCTTGGCCTTCTGCGCCGCGAACTCGTCGTCGGTGAGGATCCCCTGCTGATAGAGCGCCGCGAGTTCCTTGAGCTGATCGATGGTGCTCGATCCGGGTGCGGCCGGGGCCGGTTGGGCGGGCGCCGGTTGGGCGGGCGCGGGTTGGGCGGGCGCCGGTTCCGCGTACTGGGGTTGGCTGTACTGGGGTTGGGTGTACTGGGGTTGGCTGTAATGGGGCTGTTGCTGGGTGTAGCGCTCCTGTTCCTGCTGCGCCCACCGGTTCGCCTGGCGGCGCGAGACCCGGTTGCTGACCGCGGTGGCGGTACCGGCGATGGCTGCGGTGCGGGCGACCCCGCGAATCAGACCTGGCATGACTTCTCCTCGTATGGTGCGAGTGATGATGGTGTTCGGGACATCAGCGCTCGAGCGGGTTCACGATTCACCGGCTTCGAGGCTCTCGAGCAGCGCGTCGACCGGGACGCGACCCGATGCGACCACCTGTCCGCCGTTGTTGCGCAGGGCGGTCGCGAATGGCGCGGCCCACAGGTTCTCCCACACGATGATGGCGGCCGACGCACCGGGCGCGATCGCGACAGCGGCCTCGGCCACATCGTCGTCGTCGATGAGATCTGTTGCGGCACCGTCGAACACGGAGAACTCTGCACCCAACTCCTCGAGCTCGAACTGCGTGACGACTCCGTCGGCAGACTTCGCCACGAAGACGATGTCGATCAGGCGGACAATTCCGCGGTCGATCAGGTCGATGATGTGCGGAATCGATTCGCCGGTCGGTTGGCCCTCGGTCCACTCGACCACGATGTAGTCGATGGGACCGAGATCGCGCTCGGTCGCATTGTCCGTCACGTCCAGATTCTCTGTCGCGTCGTATCCCTCCACGGGCGGCCTCATCGCGGCTGCCGGCCGGAGTGCCGGTAGCGCGCATCGGAACATCTCGATCGTAGGCGTGGCGACATCCCGCAGATACGTTCTGTGCAGCCCGTCCCGATGAATTCACCCCCGCCGGGCGATGCCGACGCCGATCGCCGACATGAACAACAGGTGCCGCGGGCCCGACGCACGCGTGCCACTATCCTGACCGGGTGCCTGAAATCGCCCCGACGCGATGGTCGATCCGCGCGATCGTCGTCGGCGTCCTGATCGCTGCTGCGGGCATCTGCTACTCGTCGTGGGTCCTGGAGTTCCTCTGGCCCAGCCCGCTCGATCCGTTCCGCAGCTTCCTCAGCGAGCTGGACGCCCAGCACTGCCCCCACCGCGAGGTGTATGTGGCCGGTGACGTGACCACGAGCGTCTGCGCGCTGATCGCCGGAGCGGTGGCCCTCATCCCACGGCCTCTGGTCCGCGGCCGGCTCGCGGTGGCCGCAGTCGTCCTACTCGCCGCCTTCGGCGCGTCGACGATGGCCGACGCACTGCTGCCGATCGAATGCCTCGCCGGAATCGATCCCGGTTGCCGGGCCGAGCCCAGTGGCCTCCTGCCGCAGCTGCATCACATTCACGCACTCACCAGCACGCTCGCCGTGTTCTCGATCTTCGGCGCGATGATCGCCGCCACCCTCGTCGCCTGGCGCACTCCCGCCTGGCCGCTGTTACGCACCGCGGGGACCGTCGTGTTCGCGATCATCGTGCTGTCCACCGCGTGGATGCTGATCGCCGACAATCTGTCGGGCAACTACCGGCTCGGACTCGCCCAGCGCATCCAGGTGGGAGGGATGACCGTCTGGCTGGTGCTCTGGGGGGTCACCGTCGCCTGCCGGCGGGTCCCGGCCGGGCCGGGCAGCACCGGTCGATACCGAGCAGGTCAGCCCAGATCGATGACGCCGGCCGCCGGACCGTCGTCATAGAGCGCGCCGATGTGCTCGGCATACTTGGCGCTGATCGGCTTGCGTCGCAGCTTCATCGTGGGCGTCAGCTCGTCCCCGCCGGGGTCCCAGGCGTCCGGGATGATCGTGAAGCGCTTGACCTGCTCGACCCGGGACAGCTTCCCGTTGCCGGTCCGGATGGCCTCGGTCACCTCCGCGACGACCTCCGGGTGTCCGGCCAGTTCGGCGATGTCGGCCTCGGGGATGCTGAGCATCTTGGCGCGCGCCGCCGCGGCGTCCGGATCGAGAACCACCAGCGCGGAGACGTATGGCCGGCCGTCGCCGATCGCCACGACCTGACCGATCAGTGACCATGCCGCCTTCATCGCATTCTCGATGTTGGTGGGCGACATGTTCTTACCGGACTCGTTGATGATGAGTTCCTTCTTGCGATCGACGATCCGCACATTGCCTTCGTCGTCGATCTCGGCGATGTCACCGGTCGCCAGCCACCCGTCGGCATCGATGGTCTCGGCCGTCTTGTCGGGCTGGTTGCGGTATCCCCGCATGACGACCGGCCCGCGGATGAGCAACTCGCCGTCGGCGGCCAGCTTGGCCTGGACGCCGTGCACCGGGCGGCCTACGGTACCGACCTTGAGGTTGTCGGCGGTGGTCATGGTCGACACCCCCGTCGTCTCCGACATCCCCCACACCTCGAGGACCGGGATACCCAGCCCCAGGAAGAAGACGAGCACCTCGGGTGGGATGGCCGCCGCGCCGCTTCCGGCGAAGGTGATCTGATCCATGCCGATGGCCGCCCTTACCTTTTGCAGTACCAGCTTGTCGGCCAGCGCATGCTGAGCCCGAAGGGCCGGGCCGGGGTCACGGCCGTCCACGTGCGCCTGCGCCATCGCCGCGCCCACCCCCAACGCCCACCCCGCCAGCTTCTTCTTGACCGGGCTCGACTCTCCGGACATCTTGGCCTCGATACCGGCGCGGATCTTCTGCCAGACCCGCGGCACGCCGAAGAAGAAGGTCGGGCGGACATCCGGTAGCGCGGCGGCGATCTCCCGCGGGTCGGCGACGGTGGTGACCTGGATGCCGCGCACCAGATTCGCCCCGTGCGAGGACACGCGGTCGGCGATGTGTGCGGCCGGGAGATAAGAGATCACCCGGTCGTCGAACCCGACCTCGACCTCCTCGGCCAGGATCGCGAGTTCCGCGATCATGTTGCGGTGGGTGATCTCGACGCCCTTCGGGGGTCCGGTGGTGCCCGAGGTGTAGATGATGGTCGCCAGATCGTCGGGCCGCACGGCCTGCCAGGCCGCGTCGAAATCGAAATCGGCCGCCGGGTCACGTTCCAGGTCGTCGAGTGAGATCGCTTCGGACGCAACGCCATCCACCACGATGGTCGACGTCACCTTGGTCGACGCCGCGCGGATCACCGGGAGGAACACCTGCTCGGTGACGACGACGGTGTTGCCCGCATTCCCGAACAGATACTCGATCTGCTCGGGCGAACTCGTGTTGTAGACCGAGAACGGCACCGCGCCGAGATGCAGCGCTGCGGTGTCGATCAGATGGAACTCCGGCCGGTTGGTCAGCATGATGCCGACAGTGTCCCCGTGGCCCACCCCGAGCGCGGCCAGACCGGCGGCCAGCGCGCGCACCCGGCCCGCGTACTGCGCCCAGGTGATCTCCTGTATCCCGCCGACGGTTCGCAGCGCCACCGCGTCGGGACGCACCGTCACCGTCTGCGCGAAGGCCTCCGGCAGTGTCGAGACCGCGACTCCGGTCGTGTGCGGGAAGGTGATCGGGTCCAGGTCGGCCATGAGGTCCTCGTCTCGCCGGGGGTGTGGTTCACATCACCGTACCGAGCCGTGCGCACCGGCGGACCGGCTTGTCCAAAAAGGTAATCGAATGGTAAAAGCCGCAGGCGAGGGTGCTCGCGCCTGGGTCAGATGGGTCGCAGGCGAGGGTGCTCGCGCCTGGGTCAGATGGGTCGCAGCGTCACACCTGCGCTCAACGCTCCCTCGGAGACCGTCTGAGCGAACACATCACCCACCCGAAGCGTGTACGGGCCGTTCCCGGACCGCAGATTGCGAACCTCGAACGGAAGGCGGCACCCATCGTCGGCGCGGATCATCGCGCCGAGCGTCGTCGAGCCCACCCGTTCGCCCCGGTCGTCGAAGATGATCACCGGCGTTCGTTCCGCGACTACGCCGCCCGGCGCGGCCGCGGTCCCGCTCGCACAGTCGACGGCCACGCCGCCGCTCGCGGTGAAGAAGTGCGAGAACACCAGCCCCAGAACCAGCGCACCGATCGCGATCGCCACCAGGATGGCACCGCCGATCGAGCTGATGAGGATCACCCAGAATCGGGTCTTGCGCTGCCATGTCCGCAGCGGGAGTGCCGGGCCCGAATCGAGCCAGTACTCGCCGACGGCGGTACCGGCGGCCGGCTGTTGCCATCCCGACGGGGAATGCTGTTCGAAAGGACCGGATGCCATGGCGTCCAGTGTGCCCCAACGGCACCCGCCGGTGTGAGCGCCCGGTCGCTACTTCTTGGGCGGGAAGTACTTGATGAGCGCTTCCTGGATCACCGAGGTCGCCAGCGTGCCGTCACGCATCCAGAAACGGCCCGACCCCATACCGCGCGATCCCGTCGCCACCGGCGAACGCGTGGCGTACAGCAACCAGTCGTCGAAGCGGAACTCGCGATGGAACCACATCGAGTGGTTCACCGTCGCGGCGAAGAGCCGATCGATACCCCACGACAGTCCGTGCGTGGTGATGATCGAGTCGAGGACGGTGGTGTCGGAGGCGTAACACATTGCCGCGACGTGCATGATCGGGTCGTCGGGCATGGCACCGTCGGCCTTCATCCAGACCCGGTTGTCCTTGAGCTTCTCCCCCGCCTCGCGCACCTTCCAGGTCGGGTCGTTGGCGAAACGGATGTCGATGGGGTGCAGCGCGTTGACGAATGTCGCGATCCGATCCTCGAAACCCTTGAAATGCTCACCCAGAGTGGGCAATTCCTCCGGGTACGGGACGTTGGGGATCTCGACGGCATGCTCGAGCCCGGCCGTGTTGTCCTGAAAGGCAACGAGCATCGTGAAGATCTCCTCGCCCTTTTGGACGGCCGTCACCTGCCGGTTCGCGAAGGACTTCCCGTCACGGAACCGCGCGACGTGGTACTCCATCGGCTGCTCCACGTCGCCACCCCGGATGAAGTGGGCATGCAGGGCGTGGATGGGCGGATTGCCCCGGGTCAGGGTCCGGGCCGCGGCCACCACGCCCTGGCCGAGCAACTGCCCGCCGAAGGTCCGAGCGGTCTTCTGCTCGGGATGGGCGCCGATGAACAGATTGTCGTCACGCCGCTCCACGTCGAGAAGTGCGAGCAGCTTACCGAGGTCGTCGGATTCGTCGGCGGTCATGAGTGTTCACCCTATGCCCGTGATTCGACGAGGTACCCGGCGGGTCAGTGGTCCTGTTCGCCGATGCGGTGCACGTGGATCATGTTGGTGGAACCCACCGTTCCCGGCGGAGCACCGGCCACGATGACCACCACATCACCCTGCTTGAGACGTCCGATCCGCAAGAGTTGGTGATCGACCTGATCGATCATGTGATCGGTCGTGTCCACGTTGTCGACGATGAAGGTCTCGGTTCCCCAGCTCAGCGCCAACTGACTGCGCACCGCCTGCGTCGGGGTGAAGGCGAGCAGCGGCAACCGTGAGTGCAGACGGGCGAGGCGTCGGACCGTGTCACCGGACTGGGTGAAGGCCACCAGTGCCTTGACCTCGAGGCGTTCACCGATGTCGCGTGCGGCATAGGAGATGACGCCCCGCTTGGTGCGCGGCACGTGGGACAGCGGCGGTACGTCACGCGGACCGGTCTCGACCGCGCGAGCGATCTTGTCCATGGTGCGCACGGCCTCCATCGGGAACTTGCCCACCGAGGTCTCGCCGGACAGCATCACCGCGTCGGCGCCGTCGAGGACGGCGTTGGCCACGTCGGATGCCTCGGCGCGGGTGGGCCGGGAGTTCTCGATCATCGAGTCGAGCATCTGCGTCGCCACGATGACCGGCTTGGCGTTCTCCCGCGCCATCTGGATCGCACGCTTCTGCACCAGCGGCACCTGCTCGAGCGGCAACTCCACCCCCAGGTCGCCACGCGCGACCATGATCGCGTCGAAGGCGAGCACGATGGCCTCGAGGTTGTCGATGGCCTCGGGCTTCTCCAGTTTCGCGATCACCGGGATGCGACGGCCGACGCGGTCCATCACCTCGTGCACGAGTTCGATGTCGGACGGGCTGCGCACGAACGACAGCGCGATCATGTCCACGCCCAGCTTCAGCGCGAACTCGAGGTCGGCGATGTCCTTCTCGGACAGCGCGGGCACCGAGACGTTCATCCCGGGCAGGGAGAGGCCCTTGTTGTTGCTCACCGGGCCGCCCTCGGTGACCGTGCACAGGACGTCGTTGCCGTCGACCTGGTCCACGACCAGACCGACCTTGCCGTCGTCGACGAGCAGGCGGTCACCTGCACTCGCGTCGCGCGCCAGGTGCTGGTAGGTGGTCGAGACACGGTCGTGGGTGCCCACGACGGCGTCGACGGTGATCCGGACCTTCTCGCCGGTGTCCCAGCGCACCTCACCGTTGAGCGCGCCGTCGTCGGCGAACTTGCCGAGCCGGATCTTGGGTCCCTGCAGGTCGGCGAGGATTCCGACCGCCTTCTCGGTGGCGTCGGAGGCCTTGCGCACGCGGGTGTACACCTCGGCGTGGTCCTCGTGTTTACCGTGGCTGAAGTTCATCCGGGCGACGTCCATGCCGCACTCAACCAGCTCTTTGATGCGCTCGTCGGTTGCGGTGGCCGGGCCCAGGGTGCAGACAATCTTGGTTCGCCGTGTCACATGATCACCTTAGTCCCGTCGGCGGTACGACTGCACCGTCGTGGGTAGTGGTCACCCACCGTGCACCTGTTGTTTGTGCTGGTCCCACCGCCATCTCCGCACGTCGAGAAAACTATGAAACACAGGGTTCACACGCGTCGGCCGTCAGCGAACCGACAGCGGCAGCGTCGCCGGCCGCACCGGGGACGGCAGATCAGAGGCCCCCATCAGGAAGGTGTCGACTGCACGGGCCGTCGAGCGGCCCTCGGCGATGGCCCACACCACCAGGGAGGCTCCGCGATGCGCGTCACCGCACACGAAAACCCCTGGGGCATCGGTCTGCCAGTCGCTTCCGCAGGAGATCACACCGCGCTTGTTCGGCTCGATCTGCAGATCGGCCATCAGCTGCGAGGACCGGACACCGGCGAAACCGATTGCGAACAAGGC
The DNA here is from genome assembly GCF_000024785.1 of Gordonia bronchialis DSM 43247. Classification (NCBI taxonomy): domain Bacteria; kingdom Bacillati; phylum Actinomycetota; class Actinomycetes; order Mycobacteriales; family Gordoniaceae; genus Gordonia; species Gordonia bronchialis. The sequence continues at coordinate 3,144,207 of NC_013441.1, forward strand.
GAGTTCACACGGGATCTCGAACTCGTCACCGACCGGGGTGACCACGCGCCGGCCGTCGGCGTCGCGACGCACGGCCACCTCGGCGAGCACCATCGTGGTGACCTTGCCCTGTTCGTCGCCCAGAAAGCGTTGCACGGCAACCTGATAACGACGTTCACCACCCTCGGCGTGCGCGCTGGACGTCCGCATGACCAGCGGCCATGTCGGCCAGGGTGACCGATTGTCGTCGCGATCACCCGGCAGTTCGGGGTTGTAGTCGAGTTGCACCACCGACGCCGCACCCTGCCGGTGTGCGGTGCCGAGGCAGTCGGCCCCGGTGTCGCCGCCACCGATGATGACCACGTGCTTACCGGCCGCGGTGATCGGCGACGGTCCGTCCCCCTCACACTCGCGGTTGGCCGGGACGAGATGTTCCATCGCCAGGTGCACGCCGTCGAGGTCGCGCCCCGGTACCGGGTTGTCGCGCGCCTCCATCGCCCCGATCGCCAGGACCACGGCATCGTGGCGCGATCGCAACTCCGCCACCGACAGATCGGTACCCACATCGCAGCTCGTGACGAATTCGGTTCCCTCGGCGCGCATCTGGGCGATACGACGGTCGATGTCGGACTTCTGCAGCTTGTACTCCGGGATGCCGTAGCGCAGCAGGCCACCGAGCCGGTCGTCGCGTTCGTAGACGGTCACGTCGTGGCCGGCCCGGGTCAACTGCTGTGCGGCGGCCAAACCGGCCGGTCCCGAGCCGACGATCCCCACCGATCGGCCCGACTTGGACGCCGGCGGCTCCGGTCCGATGATGCCCTCGGCCCACGACTCGTGGGCGATGGTCTTCTCGATCCGCTTGATGGTGACGCTGCCACCGGTGGTGGCCTCCGAGATGGACAGCACGCAGGCCGCCTCGCACGGGGCGGGGCACACCATGCCGGTGAACTCGGGGAAGTTGTTGGTGGCGTGCAGTCGGGCGCTGGCCGCGTCCCAGCGGCCGCGACGCACCAGATCATTCCACTCCGGGATGAGGTTACCCAGCGGGCAGCCCGCGGTTTCCGAGTGGCAGAACGGGATTCCGCAGTCCATACAGCGCCGGGCCTGCGTGGACACCTCGCCGAGCACCTGCAATGGATTCGCGGCGTGCTCGTAGACGTCATCCCAGTCGGTGACGCGTTCGGCCACCGGCCGGTACTTCGCTTCCTTCTTGGGGATCTCCAGGAACCCGCGCGGGTCAGCCACGTGCCGCCTCCATGATCGCTGAATCGACGTCGCGCCCTTCGGCTTCGGCCATGCGGGCCGCGTCGAGAACACGCTTGTAATCGGTGGGCATCACCTTGGTGAAGGCGAGACACCGACGTGGCCAGTCGGCCAGCATCGACGCGCCGATCGCCGAACCGGTGAGCCCGGTGTGCTCGGTGATGGTGTCCCTGAGCCACCGCAGGTCGTCGGGATCGGGCCGCATCAGCTCGACCATCGCCTTGTTGACCTTGTCGGGATCGAGGTCGTAGACGAAGGCGATACCACCGGACATCCCCGCCGCCATGTTGCGTCCGGTCGGCCCGAGGATGACGACCCGGCCGCCGGTCATGTACTCGCAGGCGTGATCTCCCACGCCCTCCACCACTGCGGTGGCGCCCGAGTTGCGCACCGAGAACCGTTCCCCGACCCGTCCGCGCAGGAACACCCGACCCGAGGTCGCACCATAGAGGATGGTGTTGCCGGCGATGACCTGATCCTCGGCGATGAACCATGCCGCGGGGTCGGGCGCGACGACGATCTTGCCGCCGCACAAGCCCTTTCCGACATAGTCGTTGGCGTCGCCGGAGAGCTCGATGGTCACCCCGGGCGGCAGGAAAGCACCCAGGGACTGCCCCGCCGAACCGGTCAGCTTCACCGTGATCGTGTCCTCGGACAGACCCTCGGCGCCGTAGCGGCGCGTGACCTCCGAGCCGAGCAGGGTGCCGACCGTGCGGTTGACGTTGCGGACCGGGAGTTCGAGCGTCACCGGATGAGCGTCCTCCAGAGCGCCTTCGGCGAGCGCGATCATGGTCTGGTCCAACGCTTTGTCCAGCCCGTGGTCCTGCCCGCGAATCCGTCGGCTCGGCCCCTTGTCGGTCACCTTGCGGAAGATCGGGGTGAGGTCGAGCCCCTTGCTCTTCCAGTGCGCGAGCGCGGTGTCGGTGTGCAGGCGCTGCGACTGACCGATTGCCTCGTCGAGCGTCCGATATCCCAGCTGCGCCAGATACTTTCGCACGTCTTCGGCGACGAAGCGGAAGAAGTTGACCAGATGCTCGGCCTGACCGGTGAACCGTGACCGCAGCACCGGATTCTGCGTCGCCACACCCACCGGGCACGTGTCGAGATGGCAGACACGCATCATGATGCAGCCCGTCACGATTAGCGGCGCGGTGGAGAATCCGTACTCCTCGGCACCGAGCAACGCGGCCATGATGACATCGCGGCCCGTGCGCAGCGCACCGTCGCACTGCACGGTGATCCGGTCGCGAAGTCCGTTGAGCATCAACGTCTGCTGGGCGTCGGCGAGACCGATCTCCCATGGCGTACCGGCATGTTTGAGCGACGTCAGTGGCGACGCGCCGGTCCCGCCGTCGTGCCCGGAGATGAGCACCACGTCGGCGTGCGCCTTGGAGACGCCGGTGGCGACCGTGCCGACACCGACCGCACTCACCAGCTTGACGTGGATGCGCGCGTTGGAGTTCGCGTTCTTCAGGTCGTGGATCAGTTGGGCGAGGTCCTCGATCGAGTAGATGTCGTGATGCGGTGGCGGTGAGATCAGTGCGACACCGGGGGTGGAATGCCGGGTCTTGGCGATCCACGGATACACCTTGTACGCCGGGAGTTGGCCACCCTCACCGGGTTTCGCACCCTGCGCCATCTTGATCTGGATATCGGTGGCGTTGATCAGGTAGTCGCTGGTCACGCCGAACCGGCCCGAGGCGACCTGCTTGACCGCGCTGCGCCGTTCCGGATCGTAGAGACGATCCACGTCTTCGCCGCCCTCACCCGAATTGGATCGGCCCCCGATGCGGTTCATCGCGATGGCGATGGTCTCGTGCGCCTCTGCGGAGATGGAGCCGTAACTCATCGCGCCGGTGTTGAAGCGTTTCATGATCGCTTCGGCCGGTTCCACCTCCTCGAGCGGGATCGGTTCGCGCGCAGCCAGATCGAATTCGAACAGGCCGCGCAGGGTGCCGCCCTCGCGGGACAGCTTGTTCACCTCGTCGGAGTACTGCTCGAAGACCTCGGCCTGCCCGGTCTTGGTGGCATGCTGCAGCAGGAAGATGGTCTCCGGGGTGAACAGGTGCAGTTCACCCTCGCGACGGTACTGGTACTCCCCGCCCACCTCGAGCCGACGATAGACCTGTTCGGTGGGGTTGTCCGGGAACGCCCGATGATGACGGATGCGGACCTCTTCGGCCAGTTCGTCGAGCCCGACTCCCTCGATGCGGGAGACGGTCCGGGTGAAGTACTCCCGGACGACCTCCGAGGAGAGCCCGACGGCCTCGAAAGCCTGTGCGCCCGTGTAGGAGCTGATGGTCGAGATACCCATCTTGCTCATCACCTTGAGCACGCCCTTGCCGAGAGCTTCGAGATAATTGCGGATGGCCTTCGACGTCGACACCCCGGTGAGTTCACCTTCGGCGATGAGATCCTCGATCGTCTCGAGAGCCAGATGCGGATTGACCGCCGCGGCACCGAATCCGATCAGCAGCGCAATGTGGTGGACCTCCCGGGCATCCCCGGATTCGACGACCAGAGCGACCTTGGTCCGTTCCTTGGTGCGGACCAGATGATGATGGACCGCCGACGTCGCCAGCAACGACGGGATGGGCGCGTGATCACGGTCGGTGTGGCGGTCGGAGATCACCAGCGTGGTGTGCCCCTCGGCGATCGCCCGGCTGGCCCGCTGACGTAGATCCTCCAGCGCCGCAGCGAGTCCGGCCCCGCCCTCGGCGACCTCGTACAGGGCGCTGAGCACCTTCGCCGAGAGTCCCGGGTTGTCGCCGTCGTCGTTGATGTGGACGAGTTTGGCGAGATCCTCGTTGTCGATGACCGGCCAGTGCAGCAGGATCTGCCGGCACGACGCCGCGCTCGGCGCGAGCAGGTTCTGTTCGGGCCCCATCACGCGCGCCATCGACGTGACGATCTCCTCGCGGATCGCATCCAGCGGTGGGTTGGTGACCTGTGCGAACAGTTCGACGAAATAGTCGTAGAGCAGGCGTGAACGCTTGGACAGGACCGCCACCGGGGTGTCGGTGCCCATCGAACCGAGCGGCTCGTAGCCCGACGCCGCCATCGGGGTCAGAAGAACACGCAGGTCCTCTTCGGTGTAGCCGAAGGACACCTGACGCCGGACGACGGTGTCGTGGTTGGGTTTGTACACCTGTCGGCCGGGCAGCGTCGCGATGTCGAGGAGACCGGCGTGCAACCACTCGTCGTAGGGCTCGGCGTTGATCAGGTCGCCCTTGACCTCCTCGTCGGGGATGATGCGTCCCTGCGCGGTGTCGACGAGGAACATCCGTCCCGGTTCGAGGCGGCCCTTGGAGACAACGTCGTCGACCGGGACGTCGAGCACGCCGGCTTCCGACGCGAGGATCACCCGCCCGTCGCGCGTCTGCCACCACCGGCCGGGGCGCAGCCCGTTGCGGTCGAGTACTGCGCCGACCACGGTCCCGTCGGTGAACGTGACACAGGCCGGCCCGTCCCACGCCTCCATCAGCGATGCGTTGAACTGCAGGAAGGCGCGGCGTCGGGGATCCATGTCGGCGACGTTCTCCCACGCCTCGGGGACCATCATCATCACCGCGTGCGCCACGCTGCGGCCACCGAGATGCAGGAGTTCGAGAACTTCGTCGAGCGAGGCGGAATCGGAGGCCTCCGGGGTGCAGATCGGGAACGCACGTGTGAGGTCACCGGGGATGAGGTCGGTCTCGAGGAGCGCCTCACGGGCCCGCATCCGGTTGCGGTTGCCGCGCACCGTGTTGATCTCGCCGTTGTGCGCGACGAAGCGGAACGGATGCGCCAGCGGCCACGACGGGAAGGTGTTGGTGGAGAAGCGGGAATGGACGATGGCGATGGCACTGAGACACCGGTCGTCGCGCAGGTCGTCGTAATACAGCGGCAGCTGCATCGTGGTGAGCATGCCCTTGTAGACGATGGTGCGGCTCGACAGCGACGGGAAGTACAGCCCGGTGCCGGCTTCCTCGATCTCCGGGGTAACACGCTCGGCCTGCTTACGAAACGGGTAGATGTAGCGGTCGAGGGCGAGGCCGGAGAGCCGGTCACCGCCCGGTCGCTCGGGTTCGACGGTGACAAAGAGCTGCATCATGTGCGGCATGCACCCGAGGGCGGTGTCGCCGATGTCGGCGCGTTCGGCATCGACCGGCAGGTCGCGCCAGCCCAGGATGGTCACACCCTCGGCCTCGGCGAGGGCGGCGACACGGTCGATGGCCGCTTGGCGGAGTGCCGGGTCCACAGGCAGGAAGCAGACACCGGCCGCGTAGGTGTTGGAGCCGTCGGTTGCGGGCGTGGGCAGGTCGAAGTCCACGGAGTTGCGTAGCAGTTCGTCGGGCAGCTGGATCAGGATGCCGGCACCATCACCGCTGTTGACCTCGGCGCCGGCCGCCCCACGATGTTCGAGGTTCTCCAGTGCGAGCAGGCCGTCGGCGACGATCGAGTGGGAACGTCGGCCGTGGATGTCGGCGACCATGGCCACGCCGCAGGAATCGACCTCGGCCTCCGGGTCGTACAGGCCCTGTTTGGCCGGAAGTGCAGAAAATAACATCACTACCTCCACTCGATCCGGGACGAATCGCATGCTGGGAGTCCGTTGGGACAGCACTGGCCCGTGGAGCAGACTGGCGGCACTCGGGTCACCGACGTCGATGTGAGGCTGCATCGTCGGGGACCGGGTGTGTCGCGAAATTGCAGTCTATCCGACCCGGACCGTGGTTGCCGCCGGTGCGGACCGCAGTGCGAGCGGGAGATACGCCCTAATCGATCGGGACCACGAACACAGCTCCGAATCCGATCGTCACCGTGAGAAACCCACAGGCGATGCCGGTAGCGATCGGTCGCGAGTCGGCGGACACGAGCATCGCCAGTCCAGCGGCGATGACGACCACGGCGTCGATGATGAGACCCCACAGCAGGAAGAGGGAGAAGGCGTACAACGCCACCACCGACGCGACGATGGCGGCGAAGGGTGTCGCCGGCCCGAAGAATCTCTTGTCCACGCTCATCCGCCGATCGGGATCAGGGCGACGGCAGCGGCACACGCAGCGGCTGCGATCACCGCTGCCCACCGGTAGGCGGCCGGACGATGAAAGTTGACGACGACGCAGGCGAGGACGACTGAAATCGCGACGATCGACCACCGCTGTGCGGTGACCGAGAGAATGTGGACGTGGTACGGCGCGAGGTAGATCGTCGTCAATAGTGCCAGGGCAACGACCGTCTGAGCGGCGTGCTCACGCTGGCCCGAGTTCGTCCGGCTGGCAGCGGTGCCGTCGTGGGAGGTCACGCGGTACTCAAATGTGCGGTACTCAAATGTTCCGAAGGCGCACTCTCAGGTCTGCACTCGCAGCAACGTCGACTACTGAATTCCTTCTCTCGTGTCATCCAGTCCCCTCCACCTGGGCGGACCATCAGGATCTTAGTGCGGTGGCTACGCGTCGGACATCTCTCTCTGACGCTCGTTGATGTGCCGCGACGCTGTCGCTGTCAGGTGTTGTCACCCTCGGAGGACGCGGCCTCATGCTCGTCGTCCATGGAGCCGCCCTCAGCCGTCTGGGCGTCGGACCCCTTCGCGATCCCGGCCTCAGGTATCGCGGCCTCAGCGGATCTCGACTCGGGACCAACCTGGTCGTCAGACGAGGTGTCTTCGCTGTCAGGCGCGGTAGCCTCGACGGACTCGACTGTGTTGTCAACGTCGTCCGGTTCGGCGCCATCGCCGGAATGTGGAGTGCCCTCCGCGTCGGACTCAGAGCTCTCAGCGGAGTCCGAGGTGCTATCGGCTAGATCTGCGGTGCCCTCGGCGTCAGATGTGTTGTCGCCGGCGTCGGACTCGGAGTCCTCGGTGGAGTCTGCGGCGCCGTCGGCGGAATCGGCGGTGCCCTCGACGTCAGACTCGGTGCTCTCGCCGGAATCTGCGGTGCCCTCGGCGTCAGACCCGGTGCTGTCGGCATCGGCCTCGGTGCCCTCGCCGGAATCTGCGGTGCCCTCGGCGTCAGACCCGGTGCTGTCGGCATCGGCCTCGGTGCCCTCGCCGGAATCTGCGGTGCCCTCGGCGTCAGACCCGGTGCTGTCGGCATCGGCCTCGGTGCCCTCGCCGGAATCTGCGGTGCCCTCGGCGTCAGACCCGGTGCTGTCGGCGTCGGGTTCGGTGCTGTCGGCGGAATCTGCGGTGCCGTCGGCGGTGGACTTCTCGAGATCGACTGCGGGTGGTTCGTCGACTGCGGGTGGTTCGTCGTCGACTTCGTCTTCCAGGGTCGAATCGAGTTCGTGCGTAGGCTCGATGGATTCGTCCGGCTCGTCGAGGTCTTCGTCGTACCAGTCGTCGACGTAGCCGGCGACACCTTGTTCCTCGAGTTCGGCGGCACGCGCCGGGTGATACATCTCCAGACCCTGCTCGCGTCCCCGCGGCGCTATGACGAAATAGGCCGCCGCGCAGGCGAACACGATGGCTGCGGTGAAGACGTTGATGCGGATGCCGGCGATGAGGGTGGCCGGATCCGAGCGCAACAGTTCCACTCCGAGGCGGCCCACGCAGTAACCGGCCACATAGAGGGCGAACAGACGACCATGCCCGATGCGGAACCGGCGGTCGATGTACACCAGCGCCACCACGACGGCGACATTCCACAACAGTTCATAGAGGAACGTCGGGTGCACCACGGCCACCACGTCACCGTTGGAGACACCGCTGATCAGACCGGGGTCGCGATGGCCTGAGGAGTCGGTGCGCTCATAGATCTCCAGACCCCACGGCACCGCGGTCTCCCGGCCGTAGAGCTCCTGGTTGAAGTAGTTGCCGAGCCGGCCGATGGCCTGCGCCAGCAGGATGGGGGGTGCGATGGCATCGCCGAAGGCGGGCAGCCGGATGCCGTGCCGCCGCGCGCCGATCCACGCGCCGAGGGCGCCGAAGAACACCGCCCCCCAGATGCCGAGACCACCGTCCCAGATCTTCAGCGCGTCGATCGGGTCCTTGGGACCGTCGCCGAAATACGTACGCCAGTCGGTGATCAGGTGGTAGATGCGGCCACCGATCAGGCCGAAGGGCACCGCCCAGATGGCGACGTCGAGGACCTCGCCATCCTGGCCGCCCCGGGCGATCCAGCGCCGGTTTCCCCACCAGACGGCGACGATGATGCCGACGATGATGCACAGCGCGTAGGCGCGGAGCGGGAAGGGCCCGATGTTCCACACGCCCTGCGGCGGACTCGGGATGTAGGCCAGCAACGTCGTGGTCGGTGCGATCACGCTGCCACCCTAACCGACCCGCTCAGGCCGAGTCGTGATGGCCACGCACTCCCTCGGCGAGTTCGGCGACCAGTGCACCGAGGCGGTCCTGCCCGGCCTTGGCGGCGGTGACCAGCGCCGAGCCCACGATCACGCCGTCGGCGTACGCGGCGATCTCGGCGGCCTGTTCCCGGTTGCGCACACCGAGGCCCACGCCGATCGGGATATCGGCGTAGTCACGCACCCGCCGGCACAGTTCGGGGGCCATGTCGGAGACGGCGTCACGTGCGCCGGTCACACCCATCGTCGACGCCGCGTACACGAAGCCGCGGGAGGAGTCGACGGTCAGCGCGATCCGCTCGGTGGTCGATGACGGCGCCACCAGATAGATCCGGTCCAGGCCGTACTGGTCGGAGGCGGCATGCCATTGCGCACCCTCCTCCGGAATGAGATTGGGTGTGATGAGCCCCGCCCCGCCGGCCGCGGCCAGATCGCGGGAGAAGTTCTCGACGCCGTACTGCAGCACCGGATTCCAGTAACTCATCACCACCGAGCTGCCACCTGCCGAAGCGATGGTCTCGACCGCGCGGAAGACGTCACGCACGCGAACCCCGTTGCGCAGGGCCATGTCTGCGGCGTCCTGGATCGTCGGACCGTCCATCACGGGATCGGAGTAGGGCACGCCCACCTCGATGATGTCGCAGCCGGCCTCGACCATGGTCCGGAACGAGTCCAGCGACTCATCCACGGTCGGGAAGCCGACGGGCAGATACCCGATCAGCGCTGCGCGCTTCTCGGCACGGCACTTCTCGAAGACCGGACCGAGTTTCGAGGAGACACCGGCGTCCGATGCGGTGGCGGCCTGGCTCATCGGTCGGCTCCTGACTGCGCATGACCGGCGTCGGGATCGGTTGGGGCGTCCGGCGATTGCGCCGCCTCGTCCTGCGAGGGCGGCGGATCGAACAGGTGGAACCACCGGGCCGCGGTGTCGACGTCCTTGTCACCCCGGCCGGACAGGCTGACGACGATGATCTGGCCCTCGCCGAGTTCCTGCCCCAGCTTCAGCGCCCCCGCCACCGCGTGGGCGGACTCGATGGCCGGGATGATGCCTTCGCGGCGACTGAGCAGGGCGAGCGCGTCCATCGCCTCTGTGTCGGTGATCGGCCGGTACTCGGCGCGTCCGCTGTCCTTGAGGTAGGCGTGCTCGGGCCCCACCCCCGGATAGTCCAAACCCGCTGAGATGGAATGGGATTCGATGGTCTGCCCGTCCTCGTCCTGCAGCAGGTACGAGTAGGCGCCCTGGAAGGCACCCGGCGTCCCACCGGTGAAGGTCGCCGCGTGCCGACCGGTCTCCACCCCGTCGCCGGCGGCCTCGTAGCCGACGAGGCGCACCGTCGCGTCGTCGATGAACGGATGGAAGATGCCGATGGCGTTGGAGCCACCGCCGACGCAGGCGACGACGGCGTCGGGCAGCCGCCCGGCCAGTTCGAGGATCTGCGCGCGCGCCTCGAGTCCGACGACGCGCTGCAGGTCGCGCACCATCGTCGGGAAGGGGTGGGGTCCGGCCGCGGTGCCGAAGCAGTAATAGGTGTTGTGCGCGTTGGTGACCCAGTCGCGCATCGCCTCGTTGATCGCGTCCTTCAGCGTGGCCGATCCGTTGTCGACGGCCACCACCTCCGCCCCGAGCAGCCGCATCCGCGCGACGTTGAGGGCCTGCCGGTCGGTGTCCACCCGCCCCATGTAGACGATGCACTCGAGACCCAGTAGCGCACATGCGGTCGCGGTCGCCACGCCGTGCTGACCGGCTCCGGTTTCGGCGATGATGCGAGTCTTGCCCATCCGCTGCGCGAGCAGGGCCTGCCCGAGCACATTGTTGATCTTGTGCGATCCGGTGTGATTGAGGTCCTCGCGCTTGAGGAAGATCCGCGCGCCACCGGCCTGGTCGCTCAGTCGGGTGGCCTCATACAGCGGCGACGGGCGCCCGGTGTACTGGCGCTGGAGTCGGTCGAGTTCGGCGAGGTAGTCCTCGTCGGTGCGCATCTTGAGATAGGTGGCGGTGACCTCGTCGATGACCGCCATCAGCGCCTCGGGCACATGCCGTCCCCCGTACACACCGAAGTGGCCACCCTCGTCGGGTTCGAGGGAGGTACGAGTGGTCAGTCCGACGCTGGCCGCGGGCAGTGCGGCGTCGTCACGACTGCCGGTCTCGGATGGCGAATGCGCTCGAGCGGTCACACGATCTCACAGACTCTTCGGGCTCACACGGCGTAGGGATCACCCACAGCCGTTGTCAGCGAACAGGTTTCGGACAAGACGGATGCGTACCCGCGGTCACCAGTTCACTCACCGCGGCCCGCGGATTCCCACTGGTCACCAGCGCCTCACCGACCAGGACCGCATCGGCCCCGGCACCGGCGAAGGCGAGCAGATCGGCGGTCCCCCGCACGCCCGACTCGGCGATCCGGATGGTTTCCGTCGGCAGTCCGGGTGCGATCCGTCCGAAGCAGTCCCGGTCGACCTCGAGGGTCTTCAGGTTGCGGTTGTTGACGCCGATGACCGAGGCCCCGGCCTCGAGTGCGCGGCTCGCCTCTTCCTCGGTGTGCACCTCGACGAGCGCGGTCATGCCCAGGCTCTCGGTCCGGTCGAGCAGCGCGGCCAGCACATTCTGCTCGAGCGCGGCAACGATCAGCAGGATCACATCGGCGCCGTGTGCGCGGGCCTCATGAATCTGATACGGCCCGACGATGAAATCCTTACGCAGGACCGGGATGTCGACGGCGGCACGAACGCTGTCGAGATCGGCGAGGGAGCCGTGGAAACGTCGTTCCTCGGTCAGCACGCTGATGATCCGAGCTCCGGCCGACTCGTACATCGTGGCCAATTCGGCCGGGTCGGGGATGTCGGCGAGCGCCCCCTTGGAGGGGCTCGCGCGCTTCACCTCGGCGATCACGCCGATTCCCGGCTTACGCAGCGCGGCCAGCGCGTCGCGCGGTGCAGGAGCCTTCGCAGAGGCCGCCTTCACCGCCGCGTAGTCGACGACGGCTTCGCGTGCGGCGACGTCGGCTTTCACTCCCTCGATGATCGAATCGAGAACGGTGGGCGTGCTCACGGCGACTGGCTCCCTTTCGCTCGTCGTGTGTCCTCAGGGTAGACCGCGGCGCAGAACGACTCGCTTTCGGGTTGGCCGCTGCGCGGTCGGCCACTGCGGGAGCGGTGACGGGTCAGTTCTTGTCGTCGGTCGGTGCGCCGTCGGTGGGGTCTATGCCGGTGTCGAGCGCGTCCCACATCATGCGTTCATTGGCGGTGGGTTCAGGGGAATCCGGCGTGGTTTCCCCGCCGGCCCCCGGCGGTGGGGCGGCCTCGGTGGCGGCGGCCTTGCGTCGCTCGTGATCGGCGAAGATCTTGCGTTCCAGCTCCTCGCGGCGCGCGGCCGGCGTCTGGTACTTCGACGACATCGCGGCACCGTTGGCAATCCGCAACAACGCGACCCCGGCGATGACGCAGCAGACGGTGCCGATCAGCACCACCGCGGCGACCCAGCCGTTGGTGTCGATCCCGAGGATCTGGAATCGGTCGGGGATGTCGCCGGCTTGTGCGGCGTAGGCCGAGTCGGCGCCCCCGGTCACCAACGAGATCGCCGGGAACGCGGCGAGCACACCACCGGCGGCCACCAGGATGGCGAGCGCTCGCAATGCCCACCCGCGCACGGAGAACGCGGCGGCGATCGCGGCGAGCAGGACCAGTGCGAGCGGCGTCAGCCAGGGGCTCCAGTCGGCGCCGGACACCGTGAACTCCCGGTTGGGCGACAAGTGGTCCTCGGCGAACACGGTCGCCCAGGTGAGCCGCGACGCCACCCAGAAGGCGAGCGCCGCCGCTGCCAGCAACACCGCGGCGACCAGCTGGTGACGGCGCACGGATGTGCGGCGGATGGTCGCGACGTCGTCGTCGGTGAGTTTCACGACTGCTCGCCCCCGTCGTCGCCGCCGGTCGCGACCCGGCGCATCGTCTCAGCCGCCGCAACCGCGCTGAGCACCGTGCTCGCCTTGTTTCGGGCCTCGTTGTACTCGTACTCGGGTTCCGAGTCGGCGACGACCCCGGCGCCCGCCTGCACGTAGGCGCGCCCGTCGGTCATCACCGCGGTGCGGATGGCGATGGCGGTATCCGCGTTGCCGGCGAAGTCGAGGTATCCGACGATGCCGCCGTAGAGTCCGCGCCGGGTCTTCTCGTGCTCGTCGATCAGTTCCATCGCGCGCACCTTGGGAGCGCCGGTCAGCGTCCCCGCCGGGAAACAGGCCGTCACCGCATCGAGGGCGTCCTTGTCGTCGCGCAGCGCGCCGGAAACCGTCGAGACCAGGTGCATGACGTGGCTGTATCGCTCGATGTGGCGATAATCGCCGACCTTCACCGTGCCGGGCACGCACACGCGGCCCAGGTCGTTGCGCGCGAGATCCACCAGCATCAGGTGCTCGGCGTTCTCCTTCTCGTCTTCCATGAGGTCCTTGCCGAGTAGCAGGTCTTCCTCCTCGGTCGCCCCGCGCCAGCGGGTTCCCGCGATCGGGTGCGTGGTGGCCACCCGATCGGACACCGTGACCAGCGCCTCCGGGCTGCTACCCACGATGGTGAAGGACACCCCGTCGTCGTCGGTGCCGCCGGGCATCCGCAGCAGGTACATGTAGGGGCTCGGATTTGAGGCCCGCAGCGCGCGGTAAACGTCGAGCGGGTCGGCCTCGGTGTCCATCTCGAACCGCATCGACGGGACCACCTGGAAGGCCTCCCCGGCCTCGATCTCGCCGACCAGGCTGGTGACGATCGCACCGAATTCCTGCGGCGTTCGTTGCGCGCGAAACTCGGGGGCGGGTCGCGAGAACCGCGAGACGGTCGACTCGGCGGGAGCGGCCAGCGCGTTGGTCATCCGGTCGAGTCGCTCGACCGCGTCGGCGTAGGCCGCTCCGGCGCGGGCGTCGGTGCCGTCCCAGTTGACCGCGTTGGCGATCAGCGTGATGGTGCCCTCGTGGTGATCGACGGCCGCGAGGTCTGCGGCGAGCACCATCGTCATGTCGGGTAGTCGCAGATCATCGACGGTGGTCTCGGGGAGCCGCTCGAGGCGTCGGACCATGTCGTAGGCCATGAACCCCACGAACCCGCCGGTGAGAGGTGGCATACCGGGCAGCGGGTCGGTGGCCAGCAGACGCAACGACTCGGCCAGCGTGGCCAGCGGGTCACCACCGTCGGGTGCCCCGGCCGGCACCGACCCCCACCAGCGGGCCTGCCCGTCGACGACGGTGAGTGCCGACGGTGAGCCGGCCCCGATGAACGACCACCGTGACCAGGACCGGCCGTTCTCCGCCGATTCCAGCAGGAAGGTGCCGGGACGTTCCCCGGCGAGTTTGCGGTATGCCGACAGCGGCGTCTCCGAATCGGCCAGCACCTTGCGGGTCACCGGCACGACGCGATGGTCGCGGGCGAGGTCGAGGAACTCCTCGAGGGTGGTGGTGTCGGAGTCCGGCTGCTGCGGCGCCGAGCGCCGGCTCATCCGAGCGGCTCGCCGCCGACGCCCCATTGCTGACGCGGGATCTCGTTGATCGTGACCCAGACCGAGTCGGGGTTCTTGCCGGTCGCCATGGCGTAGGCCTCGGTGACCGCGGCGATGGTCTCGCGCTTGACCCGGTCGCTCAGACCCGGGGTCTGGGTGATCTGGATGAGGGGCATGCGGGGTGCACCGCCTTTCTGTTCGGGGATCCCGGAGGACGGGACCCATTGTTCCTCAGCGCGCGTCGGCGAACGGCAGCGAAGCGGTGTCGAAGCAGCTGTGGTTGCCGGTGTGGCAGGCCGCGCCGACCTGGTCGACGACGAGCAGGACGGTGTCGCCGTCGCAGTCGAGGCGCGCATCGTGCACGTACTGGGTGTGGCCGCTGGTCTCGCCCTTGACCCAGTACTCCTGGCGCGAGCGCGAGTAGTAGGTGGCGCGCCGGGTCGCCAGCGTGCGTTCCAGGGCGGTGTCGTCCATCCACGCGACCATCAGGACGGTCCCGGTGTCCCGTTCCTGCGCGACGGCGGTGAACAGTCCGTCGTCGTTGCGTTTCAGCCGGGCGGCGAGGTCGGGGTCGAGTGCCATAGAGTCCAGTTTCCTCCCGGGCGGCGACGATGGGTCAGGTGGGTCCCCGGCGAACCGCGGTCACCGATCAGGTCAGCGCACCGTGATGCCCGCGGCCCGCATGGCCGTCTTGACGTCGCCGATGGTGAGTTCGCCGAAGTGGAAGACGGATGCCGCGAGCACCGCGTCGGCGCCGGCCTGCACAGCGGGTGCGAAGTCATCGACCGAACCGGCACCGCCGCTGGCGATCACCGGTACTGTCACCGCCTCTCGCACCGCGTGCAGCATGCGTAGGTCGAAACCCTGTTTGGTGCCGTCAGCATCCATCGAGTTCAGCAGGATCTCGCCGACGCCGAGTTCCTGACCGCGGCGCGCCCATTCGATGGCGTCGATGCCGGTGCCCTTGCGGCCGCCGTGGGTGGTGACCTCCCAGCCCGACGGGGTGGGCGTGGCATCGGCGGGCACGGTGCGTGCGTCCACCGACAGCACGATGCACTGTGAGCCGAAGCGTCGGCTCATCTCTTCGAGGACTTCCGGGCGCGCGATGGCGGCGGTGTTGACCGACACCTTGTCGGCACCGGCCCGCAGCATGGCGTCGACGTCGTCGACGGTGCGGATACCGCCGCCCACGGTGAGCGGGATGAAGACCTGATCGGCGGTCCGTTTGACCACGTCGATCATCGTCGAGCGTCCCGAACTCGACGCCGTCACGTCCAGGAAGGTCAGTTCGTCGGCGCCTTCGGCGTCGTAGCGTTCGGCGAGTTCCACCGGGTCGCCGGCGTCGCGCAGGTTGGCGAAGTTGACGCCCTTCACCACCCGCCCGGCGTCCACATCCAGGCAGGGAATGACTCGAGTCGCAAGAGTCATCGGACTTCTCCTTCTTCGCGGCCGAATTCCTCAGGCCGCGTTGACCATTCGTCACCGGTCGTTTCAGAGATGATGGACAGGAGTTCGTCGTGCAGACCCGGTGCGCCTGTGACGATGCCCACCGAATGCGCGTTCCACGGGGTGCCGCCGAGATCGGTCGCCAGCCCACCGGCGGCACGGACGAGTGCCGCTCCGGCCACGTTGTCCCAGGGATGGCGCCCGAAGGCGATGGCCCCACCGAAGATGCCGGCGGCGGTGAACGCGAGGTCCACCCCGGTGCTGCCGGTCATCCGGATGCGGGCGACGCGGGCGCTGAGTTCGCGGATGACGTCGGCGCGCAACGCCCCCGCGTAGCGGCCGCCGTGTGCGGAGTTGAACGGGCCGTAGGCCACGGCCGCGGTGGCGAGTTCGGTGTGCGTCAATGGCGGGGCGGGACGGCCGTCGATCAGCAGTGGGCCGTCGGCGTGACCCGCGTAGCGACGGTTCTGCAACGGTAGCCAGGTGAGGCCGAGGACGGGCTCGCCGTCGACCAGCAGGCCGAGCAGGATGCCGGTCAGCGGCATCCCGGTCGAGTAGTTGTAGGTGCCGTCGATGGGGTCGAGGACCCACACCGCCCCCTCGTCGACGGGTGGCCCGCCGAACTCCTCGCCGTGCACCGGGATCTGGGTGGCCTGGGCGATCTCGTCGGCGATCCGTCGTTCGAGATCAAGGTCGACCTGGGTGGCGAAGTCGGTGGCGCTCTTGGTGACCGCGCTGGGTGCGCCGACGCCGGCGACGAAGTCGTCGACTGCGGAGTCGAGGACCGAACCCGCGACATCGAGGAGTCGCGGAAAGTCGAGGGTGGCGGGAGCGGTCATGCGTTCGCGACGGCGGTCAGCGCCTCGGGCAGGGTGAACCGCCCCGCGTAGAGCGCCTTGCCGACGATGGCGCCTTCCACTCCCTGACCGACCAGACCCGCGATGGCGACCAGATCGTCGACGGCGGACACGCCGCCGGAAGCGACGATCGGCGCCGAGGTGGCCGCGGCGACCTCGGCGAGGAGGTCCAGGTTCGGGCCCGCCAAGGTGCCGTCCTTGGACACGTCGGTGACCACGTACCGGGCACAGCCGTCGCGGTCGAGTCGGGTCAGGACCTCCCAGAGGTCGCCGCCGTCGGTGACCCATCCGCGACCGCGCAGCCGGTAGGACTCGCCGTCACGGATCACGTCGAGGCCCACCGCGATGCGGTCGCCGTGTTCGGCGATGGCGCGAGCACACCATTCAGGGTTCTCCAGGGCGGCGGTGCCGAGGTTGACGCGGGTGCAACCGGTGGCGAGTGCGGCGGCCAGTGACTCGTCGTCGCGGATGCCGCCGGACAGTTCGACCTTCACGTCGAGTTCACCGACGACGGCCGCGAGCAGGTCCCGGTTGTCGCCACGTCCGAAGGCGGCGTCGAGGTCCACCAGATGGATCCACTCCGCGCCGTCATTCTGCCAGGCGAGGGCGGCGTCTCGGGGTGACCCGTAGGAGGTCTCGGAGCCGGCGGCACCCTGCACCAGCCGGACCGCCTGCCCGTCGGCGACGTCGACTGCGGGGAGGAGCTCAAGGGTGGTACCCATCGGTGTCGGTGTTCCTGTCTGTCGGTTGGTGTGGGCTGGTGGTCAGTTGGTGTCGGGACGCTGCTGTTGCGCGGTCAGGTAGTCGTCTCGGGCAGAGTTCACCATCCGGGTTGCCACCGTACCGATCGCCGCGATCACCGCGACGACGGCGATCAGCACCGCGACGAGACCGGCGATGGGTGACCAGCGGGCCGCGACGACGATGATCGGGACCGAGATGGCGAGGACCACGACGCCCGCGCCGAGGGCGTAGAGCGCGAGTTTGGCGATGGAGAAGCGCAGCCGGGGCGTGGTCCCGTCAGGTGCGTGTGCCGGGCCGGGGGCGTGGGTACCGTCGGGTCCACCGTTGCGGGTCACGACAGACCCTGCACCCAATTGAGCAGCAGTTGCGCGCCGGCGTCACCGGACTTCTCGGGGTGGAACTGCGTCGCCGACAACGCCCCGTTCTCCACCGCGGCGAGGAAGGGTCCACCGTGCTGCGACCACGTCAATTTCGGCGCGGCCAACGGGGATCCGAGGTTGTCCATCTCCCATTGCTGCGCGGCGTAGGAGTGCACGAAGTAGAAGCGGTCCTCCGCGTCGAGCCCGGCGAACAGCACCGACCCCTCGGCCGCGGCGACGGTGTTCCAACCCATGTGCGGCAGGACGGGGGCGGGCAGCTGGGTGACGGCGCCGGGCCACTCTCCGCAACCGGCTGCCTCGACCCCGAATTCGACGCCGCGGTCGAAGAGGATCTGCATGCCGACGCAGATCCCGAGGACGGGCCGGCCACCGGCGAGACGGCGTCCGATGATCCGGTCGCCACGTACCGCTCGCAATCCCTCCATGCAGGCGGCGAACGCGCCCACTCCGGGGACCACCAGCCCGTCGGCGTTCTCGGCGATCTCGGGGTCGGCGGTCACGGTGACCTGCGCCCCGGTGCGTTCGAGAGCGCGCTGTGCCGACCGCAGGTTGCCCGACCCGTAGTCGAGGATCGTGACGTCCACCATCTACAGGGAGCCCTTCGTCGACGGCACGCCGCTGACTCGCGCGTCGGATTCGGTGGCGGCCCGCAACGCGCGGGCAACGGCCTTGAACTCGGCCTCGGTGATGTGGTGCTGGTCGCGGCCGTAGAGCACGCGGACGTGCAGGGCGATGCGCGCGTTGAGGGCGATCGACTCGAAGACGTGGCGGTTGATGACCGTCGAATACGGCACGCCGGGATATCCGCCGATGACCGCGGACAGCATGTGATCTGGTTCGCCGGAGTGCACGCAGTACGGGCGGCCGGACACGTCGACGACGGCTTGCGCGAGCGTCTCGTCCATCGGGATCCACGCGTCGCCGAAGCGGCGGATGCCCTTCTTGTCGCCGAGTGCCTGACCGAGCGCCTGACCGAGGACGATGGCGGTGTCCTCGATGGTGTGGTGCCCCTCGACCTCGACGTCGCCCTTGGCGTGCACCCTCAGATCGAAGCTGCCGTGCTGGCCGAAGGCGCCCAGCATGTGGTCGAAGAAGGCGATGCCGGTCGAGATGTCGGTGACCCCGGTGCCGTCGAGATTCAGTTCGACGGAGATCGAGGACTCCTTGGTGGTGCGTTCGACCTTGGCGATACGCGGTGTCACGTGGTGGTCTCCAGATCTGTCTCGGAAAGCGTGCGGCTGACGTCGAGGAAGGCGTCGTTCTCGGCGGGCAACCCGATGGTGACACGCAGATGTCCACCGATTCCGACATCGCGGATCAACACGCCGTGGTCGAGGTAACGCTGCCAGGACGCCGATGCATCCCGGAAGCGCCCGAACAGCACGAAGTTGGCGTCGGAATCGATCACGTCGAAGCCGGCCGAGGTCAGTTCACCGACGACGCGTTCACGTTCGGCGACGATCGCGGCGACCCCGGCCAGCGTCTCGTCGCTGTGGCGCAACGCGGCACGGGCCGCGGCCTGGGTCAGCACCGACAGGTGATACGGCAGACGCACCAGCAGCAGGGCTTCGACGATGGCCGGCGATGCCGCGAGATAGCCGAGGCGCCCACCGGCGAACGCAAAGGCCTTGCTCATGGTGCGGCTGACGACGACCTTGGCCGGGTAGGCGTCGATGAGTTCGACCGCGCTGGGTTGTGCGGAGAACTCGGCGTAGGCCTCGTCGACGATCACGATGCCCGGCGCCGCCGCCACGATGCGGCGCAGGTCGTCGAGTGCGATCGATCCGCCGGTCGGGTTGTTCGGTGAGGTCACGAAGACGACGTCGGGTCTGCGCGCCTCGATTTCGAGGACGGCGAAGTCGACCTCGAGCCCGAACCGACTGTCCCGCTTGGCTTCCAGCCAGGTGGTGTCGGTGCCGTCGGAGATGATGGGGTGCATCGAGTACGACGGGACGAAGCCGAGCGCCGAGCGCCCGGGACCGGCGAAGGCCTGCAATAGCTGCTGCAGGATCTCATTGGAACCGTTTGCCGCCCAGAGGTTCTCGACACCGAGCTCGACGCCGGTGGCACGGCTGAGGTACGCGGCGAGGTCGGTGCGCAGGGCCACAGCGTCCCGGTCGGGATAGCGGTGCAGTTCAGCAGCGGCCGACCGCACCGACTCAGCGATGTCGTCGACGAGCGCCGAAGTCGGCGGATACGGGTTCTCGTTGGTGTTGAGCACCACCGGAACCTTCAGTTGCGGTGCGCCGTAAGCACTCTTGCCGCGGAGATTGTCGCGCAGCGGCAGATCGTCGGTGGTGATCGCCGTTCCGGGCGCGCTCACGCGACTCCCCCGCCGAATCGCTGTGTGACCGCATCGCCGTGTCCGGGCAGATCTTCGGCGTCGGCAAGGGTGACGACCTTGTCGGCGACCGAGCGCAGCGCGGCCTCGTCGTAGTCGATGACATGCACGCCCTTGAGGAAGGTCTGCACCGACAGCCCGGAGGCGAACCGGGCCGAACCCGACGTCGGCAGAACGTGATTGGAGCCGGCGCAGTAGTCGCCGAGGCTCACCGGCGCGTACGGTCCGACGAAGATCGCGCCCGCGTTGTGTACGCGATCGGCCACCGTGGCCGCGTCGCGCGTCTGGATCTCGAGGTGTTCGGCGGCATAGGCGTCCACCACGGCGAGCCCGGCTTCGAGGTCGTCGACGAGGACGATCCCGGACTGCTCTCCGGACAGCGCGGTGGTGACGCGTTCGCGGTGCTTGGTGGCGGCCACCTGCTGCTCGAGCGCGGCGTCGACGGCGTCGGCGAGCTCGGCGCTGTCGGTGACCAGCACCGACGCGGCCAGGACGTCGTGCTCGGCCTGACTGATCAGGTCGGAGGCGAGGATGCCGGCATCGGCCGAGTCGTCGGCGAGGATGGCGATCTCGGTGGGACCGGCCTCGGAGTCGATGCCCACCACGCCCCGGCAGAGCCGCTTGGCCGCGGTCACGTAGATGTTGCCCGGCCCGGTGATGAGATCGACGGGATCAAGGACCGAACCGTCGGTTTCCTCCCCGCCGTAGGTGAGCAATGCGATGCCCTGGGCGCCGCCGACGGCCCACACCTCGTCGACCCCGAGCAGCGCGCAGGCGGCCAGGATCGTCGGATGCGGCCATCCACCGAAGTCCTTCTGGGGCGGAGATGCGACGACCAGCGAACCGACCCCGGCTTCCTGGGCGGGCACCACGTTCATGATCACGCTGGACGGGTAGACGGCGTTGCCGCCTGGTACGTACAAACCGACGCGACGCACCGGAATCCACTTCTCGCTGACCACACCACCGTCGACGACCTGGGTGCGGGTGGTCTCGCGGCGCTGGTCGGCGTGCACCTTGCGGGCCCGGGTGATCGATTCGCGCAGCGCATCGGCGATTGCCGGGTCGAGGCGCTCGAGGGCTTCGGAGATGGCATCGGCCGGTACCCGCACGCTCGCCGGGCGTACCCCGTCGAAGCGTTCCCCGTAGGAGAGCGCGGCTTCGACGCCGTGCTCGGCCACCGCATGCACCACCGGCTCCACCGTGTCGAGGACGGCGTTGACATCGGTGCCCCCGCGGGGCAGCGCACGACGCAACTGCGCCAGTGTCGGGGTGCTACCACGCAGGTCGGTTCGGGCGAGCATGATCTCTCCTGGTTGTAAAGGGTTCGTGTCCAGGATATGGGGTCATGTCATCCGGATTCGAATCCGGCGTCGCCGGAGGCGAATGGGTTCCGGACACGGACGCCTGCGATGACCTGACCGTCGTTGAGATCTTCGCTCCACAGCGTGTCGCATCCCATCCGCTGTGCGCTTCTGATCACCATCGCATCCCAGAACGAGAGTTGGGCAGACTCGGCAATCTCGGCGGCGGCGATCACGTCGGATGCCAGTGGTGAATGTGCCGGCCAGCGGCTCAACGTCCGAAGAATCTCCCGCGCGGTAGGCGGATCGAGTGGCACGCGAACCTTCCGCGTCACGTTGACGTAGAACTCCTGCAGCACCTGAACGCTCAGCACCCCCGCGCGCGACCTGCCGAGATCGGCGACCAACTCGAGCGCACGATCGTGGCGATGATCGCCGCCATCGTCGTAGGCATACAGAAGGACATTGGTGTCGACGAATTCGCCGGTCATCGGTCGTGCAACTGATCGCGGGTCCAGGTGACGTCCCCCACCGACATGCCACTGTGCGTCATGCGGTCAATCTCATGCGCCCAGGCGCGATCGAAGTCTTCTGAACCCCCGGCCAGATGCTCGACGAGTTCGGCGACGAGTGCGGACACCGACGTGTCACGTTCCGCGGCGATGACCTTGGCCTTGCGCACCAGTTCTTCGGGCAGCGACAGCGTGATGTTTCGATTGGCCACGTGATCCAGCGTAGCACTGGATCACAGTCGTTCTTCGGCCTCGGCCATCACCCTGAGATGAGGGGCGATTCGAGGTTTGGGCACTCAGTTGGGTAGACCCAGGTCCGGACGGTAGTGCCGGAGCCAGGCGCCGATCGTGCCCTGCGACCAATTCTCTTCGAACTCGGCTGGGAAGACGAGTCCGCTGTCGGATGAGAAGGGCTGTCCACCAGCCAGATTCGAGAGTCCGCCGTTGAGGCGGTCGTGGGCGCGCAGTTCGGCGCGCCGAGCATCGGGCAGCGGCGTGATGACGGCGTGGCCGACGATTCCCACGGCGATCTTGCGTTGGGACGCGGCGATACCGGCATTGGCGACCATCCCGGCCGGACCCGCGATGACGCCCGCCTTGCGGGTCGACAGCGCGGAGTTGCGCTCTTCGAGCCGCAGGATCCCCCGCAGGGTTTGCGACGCACCGATCACGACGAGCGCGACGAACCCCGCGAACAGGAACGTCACGATCGTCAGCGGGATTGCGCGCTTGAGTTCACCGGTTGGCGTCATCACACACCGCAGTTCAACCGGTGTGGTGAAGTCGCCACGGCCGGAGCCGGCCGGCGTCGGCGTCCCGGACGGATTCGGTGGCAGGTCGGATGTGCTCATGGCACCCAGTATTCACACGCGGGGCCGACCGATCCGCCGGGTGTCAGGGCGCCGGGATGTCGAGACCGAGGTCCAGGACCCGCACCGAGTGGGTGAGCGCGCCGACCGCGAGGTAGTCGACACCCGTCCGCGCGTAGTCCGCGGCGACGTCGAGGGTCAGGCCACCCGAGCTCTCCAGCTTGGTCTCTGGTGAGCGGGCATCGCGTCGCTGCACCGCCATCTGGGTTTCCCAGGGCTCGAAATTGTCCAGCAACACGAGCTGCGGACGCAGTGGCAACACCTCGTCGAGCTGCGCGAGCGAATCGACCTCGACCTCCACCGGGAGGTGCGGCGCGGCGGCCCGCACCGCCGCCAGTGCGGCACTGACCGATCCGGCGGCGACGACGTGATTGTCCTTGATGAGCGCGGCGTCACCGAGACCCATCCGATGATTGACACCGCCACCCGCGCGGACGGCGTACTTCTGCAGATACCGCATGCCCGGCAACGTCTTTCGCGAATCGCGGATGCGTGCGCCATGGTCGGAGACCGCGTCGACCCACTCGGCGGTCGCGGTGGCGATGCCCGACAGGTGGCAGATCAGGTTGAGGGCCGTGCGTTCGGCGGTGAGCAGCGCCGCGGTCGGCGCGTGGACCGCGAGCACCACGTCGCCGCGCGCCACCCGTGTCCCGTCGGGCACCGACGACGTCAACGTGTACGCGTCCGGCCCGATCACCTCGTCGAAGACGGCGAGGACTACCGGCACGCCGGCGATCACGCCGTCGGCGCGGCTGACGATCGCCGCGTCGGTCTCCGCTCCGGCGGGGACGGTCGACGCGGTGGTCACGTCGGGTCCGTACCGCAGATCCTCATCGAGTGCGGTGCGGATCAGGGCACGGACCTCGTCGGTGACGACGAAGTCGAGAGCCGGCGTCGACGTCGCCTGCCCGACGAATCCGGCCTCACTCACCGGAACCGGGGTTGCCGATGGCGATCATGCGCTCCACGCTCTTGCGGGCGCGTTCGGCGACGTCGTCGGCGACGAAGACCTCGTCACGTCCCTCCCGCAACGCCCGCAGCAATGCGGCCGGCGTGATCATCTTCATGTACGGGCAGGAGGCGCGGTCGTTGACGGCCTGGAAGTCGATACCCGGCGCGGCCTTGCGCAGCTGGTGCAGCATGCCGACCTCGGTGGCGACGAGGACCTGCGTGGCGCCCGTCTCCCGTGCGGCGTCGATCATGCCGCCGGTGGACAGGATCTTGACCCGGTTGTCGGGTACCGCACCTTCGCCGGCCAGGTAGAGAGCCGAAGTCGCGCAACCACATTCGGGGTGGATGAACAGGTCGGCGTCGGGATGAGCTGCAGCCTGCTCGGTGAGTTCGTCGCCGTTGATCCCGGCGTGGACGTGGCATTCGCCGGCCCAGATGTGGATGTTGTCGCGGCCGGTCTCCCGCTTGACGTGTGCACCGAGGAACTGGTCGGGCAGGAACAGGACGTCCCGATCGGGGTCGATGGAGGCCACCACGTCGACCGCATTCGACGACGTGCAGCAGATGTCGGTGAGTCCCTTCACCTCCGCGGTGGTGTTCACATAGGAGACGACGACGGCGTCGGGGAACTCGGCTTTCCACTCTCGCAGATCGTCGGCGGTGATCGAGTCGGCAAGCGAACAGCCGGCCCGTGCGTCGGGGATCAGCACCCGCTTGCGCGGGCTGAGGATCTTCGCGGTCTCGGCCATGAAGTGGACGCCACAGAAAACGATCTCGTCGGAGTCGACCTCGGCGGCGATCCGGGACAGTGCCAGCGAGTCACCCACATGGTCGGCGACGTCCTGGATGGCGGGCAGCTCGTAGTTGTGGGCGAGCAGCGTCGCGTTGCGCGCGCGGGCCAGGCGTCGGACCTCGTCAGCCCACTCCTGCGTCGGCTCCACCCCGGTGAAACCCGCCGGGGTGTCGTACCACTGCGCGTCGATCAGACCGTGTGCGGGACGGTCGCTGGTGATGCTCATAGCCACTCCTGTCGCCTGCCCTGATCGGGCGGGTTTCCCCGCACACGGGCCGTGTGTACCGGGAGGTTTTCGACTGGTGGTCGAAAACGCTGCCCATGGTAACACCCGCCACACTTCGGCCATTCCCGCGTGATCGCTCAGCGCACCGTCGCAGCATCGACCTCGAGGGCGCGAGCGAGATCGTCGAGGTCGGCGTCGAGGGCACGGGACAGCGCGACGATGGTCGCGAAGGCCGGTGTCGGCATGCGCCCGGTCTCGATCTTGCGCAGGGTCTCCGGCGAGATCCCGGCCACCGAAGCGATGTCGGCCGACGGGCGATCGCCGCGCAGCTCGCGCAATCGGGCACCGAGCCGGCGTCCCGCAGCGATCTGCGCGGGGGTCAGGGGATTACGCACCATGGCACCGAGGTTATCCGATGCGGTATACAAATACCATGGTATTTCTATACCGACCGATTACCGTGCGAGGAGGCTACCGAGATGGTCGAACTGAAGACGCCCGACGAAGTGGAGTCGATGAGTGTGACCGGCAGCTTCATCGCCGGACTGCTCGACGACCTGACCGAACACGCCGATGTCGGGGTCAACCTGCTCGACCTCGAGCATCGTGCCCGCGACCTGATCCGTGATCGCGGGGCGGAGTCCTGCTATTGGGACTATGCACCGTCCTTCGGGCGCGGTCCGTTCCACAACGTCATCTGCCTGTCCGTCAACGACGCGGTCCTGCATGGCCTACCCCACGACTATGTCCTGCGCGACGGTGATCTCCTCAGCCTCGACATAGCGGTATCGATCGACGGCTGGGTGGCCGACTCGGCGCGCAGCATCATCGTGGGTCATGCACGCCCGGCGGATCGTCGTCTCGTCGACGCCATTGAGGCAGCACTGGCCGCGGGCATCGACGCGGCCCGCCCGGATGCCCGGCTCGGCGACATCTCCGCGGCGATCGGGTCCGTCGCGCACGCGTACGGCTATCGGGTCAACACGCAGTTCGGTGGTCACGGGCTGGGACGCACCATGCACGAGGACCCGCACGTCGCCAACGTCGGCCGCCCCGGTCGCGGGATGCGGTTGCGGCCCGGACTGACCCTGGCGCTCGAACCGTGGTTCACCCTCGGCACCGACCGCATCATCTACGACGACGACGGCTGGACCATCCGGTCGGCCGACGGATCACGCGGGGCGCACAGCGAACACACGATCGCCGTCACCGACGGTGCGGCCCGGGTGCTCACCCGCTGAGCAGTTGGGCGCAACGGTCCGGTAGCCACGGCTCGATGGGTGCGGACTCTACAATCGACGCCATGTCAGCCGCCGGGTCTCAGTCGCCCTCCACCGACGACACATCCCCGACCGGCTCGAATGACCTGCGTGTCGAAGTCCTCAGCGTGGTGTTCAAGGTCCGCGAGGTGCAGCCCGACACTCCCCCGGCATTGTGCGTGTTGCTCACCCGGTCCGACGCCGCCCGGCCGTGGGCGCTGCCCGGCGGTGATGTCGGGGCGTCGGAGACATTGTCGGCGAGCGCGCGGCGATTGTTGGCCGAGAAGATGGACGTCCGCAAAGTCGCCCACCTCGAACAACTCTCGGTCTTCTCCGACCCCGACCGGGTGCCCGGCGCCCGCACGATCGCATCGACATATGTGGGTCTCGTTCCCACCGACGCGCCGGCGCGGCTACCCGACGAGGCGGCCTGGCAGCAGGTCGACGCGCTGCCCGAGTTGGCCTACGACCACGCACAGATCATCACTGCCGCGCGGCATCGGATCGCGGCGAAACTCTCCTACACCAATATCGCCTTCGCCTTGGCGCCGGCCCGTTTCCCGATGTCGGAGCTATCCGAGATCTATTGCGCGGCACTTGGTTACGCAGTAGACACGACCAACCTGCTGCGCATCCTGAGTCGCCGCGCGGTGGTGGTGTCGACGGGTACGGTCCGCAAGACCGGTCGTACCGGCGGGCGACCGCCAGCACTGTATGCCTTCGCCGACAACGAGTTACGGGTCACCGACGAGTTCGCCACACTACGTCCGCCGATGTGAGGATGCGCGCATCACGCGGGTGATGCCGAAGCGCAACGAGTCTCGCAACCGCCCACGAATCTCCAGGTGGTCGCGGATCAAGCCCTCGTAGCGCATGCCGGCTTTCTCGAGCACTCGGGCCGATGCGACGTTTGCCGGATCGCAGGTGGCCCAGACGCGGTTGACGTCGAAATGATCGAAGGCGAGATCGATCAGCAGCGCCGCGGCTTCACTGGCGTATCCACGCCCCCACACGCCGGCCGCAAACGCATAACCGATCTCGGCCGCCCCGTCACCGGCCGAGACGTCGATGTCGGCGGTGCCGATCAGTCGCTCATTCAGCCGAACCGCGGCCGTCAGCTTGGCGTCGTCGGGACGGTGTGCCCGGTCGAGGAACTCGCGCGTGTCGGCGACGGAGTTGGGTCCCCATGCCATGAATTCGACGACGCGCGAGTCGGAACCGATGGCGTGAACCTCGGCGAAGTCGCCTTCGTCGAATGAGGTCAACGATATCCGCGGGCCGCGGGCGTGGACGGTCGGGGGCATGACCGCCGAGACTACCGTGGCGATTCCGGTTGGTCACCCGGATTCTCGCCGGGTGGTACCGGTAACGGCCCGTCCCGATGCGGTCCGACCGCGAAACCACCGGCGCCCGGCGCTCCGGTCGTGGCACCCGCATAGGCCGGATCAGCAACGGCCGGTGCGTCGTCCAGATCGCCCACGCCGAGATCGGCTGTGCGCGAGGCCAGTACGCAGATGAGGTAGACCAGCGTGAGGATGAACGGCGCGCAGATGAGCAGAATCCACTGCTGCGCAGGGCCATCCACGGTTCCGCCGCGCAACCAGAGCCGTGGGATGACTTCGGCGGTGTCGCCGATCCGCACGGATCCGCGGTCGTCGCGTCGCCAGTCGATCACCCGCATTCCCACCTCGACGGCCAGGGCCGAACCCGCCACCGTCGCGATGAGTACGGCCAGGTAGCCGATGACTCCGCGCCAGGTGCGAGCCGCGAACCACGCGACGAGGGCCGCGACGAGGCCGTACACCGCCATCACGAACCCGAAGGTGGCGACGCTGCTGAACAGTCGCGCCGCCTCCTCGGGGGATCGGATGATGAAACCACCCTGCACCGCCTCCGCGGTGGCGGTCGGGGTGATCGCCGCCCAGGTGGCACCACCGACGACACCGAGCAACAGCACCACACCGACCACGGCCAGCAGAACGGGGAGGCGTCGGGGCACCCTCACCGTCGGCCCAGCTCTGCCGAGTCGACGGTGCCGTGCCGGGAACACCGGGCACTCCAGCCGTCCGGTCGCACCTGCACCACCATCCGGCGGCCGCACTGACCGCAGAATCGTGGCGGTTCCAGACCCAGCCGCGCGGCAGGCGGGATCGCGTCGGGCGACTGGAGTTCGAGTTCGATTCCGGTGTACACGCCGTAGCGGCACGGCTCGGCGAGCGGACCGGGGACGGTGTCGATCATGTCGGGCACGCCTTCGATGGTGTCACGCACGCCGGCGTGATGCGTCGGATGGTGTCACGCACGGTGGCCGAACCGGTCAGATCGTGTCGTTCAGCGTCTTGATCGGCATCGACAGGTCGCTCAGCAGATCGAGGTCATCCTCGGCGGGCCGGCCGAGGGTGGTGAGGTAGTTGCCGACGATGACCGCGTTGATACCGCCGAGAATGCCCTGCTTGGCGCCGAGATCGCCGAGGGTGATCTCGCGCCCGCCGGCGAAACGCAGGATGGTGCGCGGCAGGGCGAGGCGGAAGGCGGCCACCGCCTTGAGTGCCTCCGACGCGGGCAACACCTCGAGATCACCGAACGGAGTGCCCGGCCGCGGGTTGAGGAAGTTCAGCGGCACCTCGTCGGGCTCGAGTGAGGCGAGATCGGCGGCGAACTCGGCGCGCTGCTCCAGGCTCTCGCCCATGCCGAGGATTCCGCCGCAGCAGACCTCCATGCCGGCGTCACGGACCATGCGCAGCGTGTCCCACCGCTCCTCCCACGTGTGGGTGGTGACGACGTTCGGGAAGTGGCTGCGCGCGGTCTCGAGGTTGTGGTTGTAGCGATGCACGCCCATGTCGCGCAGTTGATCGACCTGCTCCTGGGTGAGCATGCCCAGGCTGCACGCGATCTGGATGTCGACCTCGTTGCGGATGGCCTCGATGCCGGCCGCGACCTGGCTCAGCAGCCGCTTGTCGGGGCCGCGGACGGCGGCGACGATGCAGAACTCGGTGGCACCGGTCTTGGCGGTCTGCTTGGCCGCCTCCACCAGCGACGGGATGTCGATCCAGGCGCTGCGCACCGGCGACGCGAACAAGCCCGACTGGGAACAGAAGTGGCAGTCCTCGGGGCAGCCGCCGGTCTTGAGCGAGATGATGCCCTCCACCTCGACTTCCGGTCCGCACCACCGCATCCGCACGTCGTGGGCGAGTTGCAGCAACTCGGTGAGACGATCGTCGGGAAGGCGGAGCACGGTCAGTACCTGGTCGCGGTCGAGTGCCTCGCCGCGTTCGAGCACCTGCGCTCGGGCCACGGCGAGGATGTCGTCGGATTCGGTGACGACGGTTCCGGAGGCAACGGTTGCCTGGGTCACGAGAGAACTCCTTCATGGGTGCTGGTGAAAGCGGTTGCTGCCGAACGAGATCGTGGTGCTGTCGGCGAGATTTGCGGTGCTGTCGCGGGGTTTCCGGGGGCCGGCCGGTGAAGACCAGGAGGCCGGCGGATCTCGGCGTCGAGCCAGTCGGTGTCGATCCAGCCGGGGGCAGCCGCGCGGAAGGCGGCGCGATCGAGTGCGCCGGCACCGGCGTCGATCACCCCGACGACCGGGACACCGGTGAGGCGCGGCAGGTCGTCGCGGTTGGTGCGCATGGCCAGGTCGGGACGCTCGGGCCAGGTGCCGATGACGAGACCGGCCGGCTCCAGGCCCCGCGCGCGGATGGCGTCGACGGTCAGCTCGGCGTGGTTGAGGGCGCCGAGTCCGGGGGGCACCACCACGACCACCCGCGCGGCGAGGTCCGCGGCCACGTCGAGCAGGGTCAGCGATTCGGCCAGCCGCACCAGCACCCCACCCGCACCTTCGACGAGGGTCAGATCATGAGTGGTAGCAAGTTCTTCGACGGCACAACGGATGTCGGGCCGCCGGACCGGTGGCAGTCCGCGCAGCCGTGCTGCCGTCTCCGGTGCGAGCGGGTCGGGATACCGGGCGCATTCGGTGGTGGTCACCGGTCCGGCGAGACCTGCGATGGTGTCGAGATCGCCCGGCTCGCCGGGCTCGACGCCGGTCTGAGCGGGCTTGCAGACGCCGACCGTCGCGCCCCGGGCCTGAGCCGCCGCCGCCAGCGCCGCGGTCACGATCGTCTTGCCGACGTCGGTCGATGTGCCGGTCACGGCCAGGATCGCGCCGCTCATCGGACGCCGACCTCACGTAACGCGGCGTCGACGACGTCGGCCACCCGATCAACGGTGGCCGCGTCGAGGTCCGCCCGGACCGTGATCCGCAAGCGCGACGTCCCCGCCGGCACCGACGGCGGGCGGAAGCAGCCCACCAGCACACCCCGGTCCCGGCAGGCGGCGGCTGCGGCGACGGCTTGCCGGGGATCGCCGACGATCAGCGAGATCACCGCGGCGGCGGGCACCGACGCACCACACCGCTGGGCGAGGCGTCGGGCGTTGTCGCTCAGGCGGGTCGGCAGTTCCGGATGGGCACGCAGGTGGGCCAGCGCCGCGCGGGCAGCGCCGACCGCGGCCGGGTTGAGTCCGGTGTCGAAGATGAAGGTCCGGGCGCAGTCGATCAGGTGGGTCCGCACGGCCCGCGAGCCGAGCACGACACCACCTTGAGCGCCAAGCGATTTCGACATCACCGCGGTGACGACCAGGTCGGGCGCACCCGACAGGCCCGCCTCGGCGATCAGGCCGCGTCCACCCGGTCCGCGGACCCCGAGCGCGTGTGCCTCGTCGACGAGCAACACGGCGCCGTGGGCGCGAGCCGCCGAGTACAGCTCGGCGATCGGTGCGGGTTCGCCGTCGATGCTGTACACCGAGTCGGTGACCACCAGGGCACGCTCCTCGGTGCGCTCGGCGAGCGCTGCGCGCACCGCGTCGTGGTCACCGCGCTCGACGACCACCACGCGCGCACGGGAAAGCCGGCATCCGTCGATCAGTGATGCGTGCGTACCCGTGTCGCTGACGATGAGGTCACCACGCCCGGCGAGGGCGCAGATCGCGCCGACGTTACCCAGATAGCCGGACGAGAAGGACAGTGCGGCTTCGAATCCGAGGAAATCGGCGATCTCCTCTTCGAAGTCGACGTGGGCTTGGGTGGTCCCGACGACGAGCCGCGACGCGGTCGATCCCGCTCCCCACTGCGCCAGTGCCGCCTGCGCGCCGGCGACGACGGCGGGATGGGTGGAGAGCCCGAGGTAGTCGTTGGATGCGAGATTGATGAGGTGCTCGTCGCTGCGTCGAACGTGCGGATCGCGATGCAGGCCGGCGGCCGACCGCGCGGCGGCGGCATCGTCGAGCCAGTCGAGCCCGGTCTGCGGTGCCATCGGCGCGAAATCCGTTGCTGCCGAGGCGAAGTCCACTGCTGTCGGGGAGAATTCGGGTGCGCTCACGAGGATGCTCCTGCCGGGACGGGGGTTGCGATGGTGGCCGTCACCGCGGCATGGATACCGTCGACGATGGTCGCGATGTCGTCGGCGTCACACAGGTAGGGCGGCATCGTGTAGACGAGATTGCGGAACGGCCGCAGCCACGCACCGGCTGCCACGGTGGCCGCGGTTGCCGCGGCCATGTCGACCGGCCGGTCGAGTTCCACCACACCGATCGCCCCGAGCACCCGGACCTCGCGAACACCGTCGAGGCGGCTCAGGGGTGCCAGACCGGCCCGAAGTTGCGCCTCGATGCGCGCGACCCGATCCCGCCAGGTGCCGTCGGCCAGCAGATCCATTGAGGCCACCGCGACCGCGCAGGCGAGCGGGTTGGCCATGAACGTCGGTCCGTGAGCCAGGCCGCCGGCCTCCCCCGCGCTGATGACCGTGGCGATCTCGTCGGTGCACAGGGTTGCCGCGAGCGTCAGGTAGCCGCCGGTGAGGGCCTTGCCGACGCACATGATGTCCGGCGAGACCCCGGCCTGCTCGGTGGCGAACATCGTTCCGGTACGGCCGAATCCGGTGGCGATCTCGTCGAAGATCAACAGCACGCCCTGCTCGTCGCAGATGCGGCGCAGATCGGCGAGGTATCGGGGATCGTGGAATCGCATGCCCCCCGCGCCCTGGACGACCGGTTCGACGATGATCGCCGCGAGCTCGTCACGATGGGCCCAGACCGCGGCTTCCAGGGTCGCCACGTAGTCGGCCCGGTAGTCGGCCGGCGGGGCGGGGACGAAAACCTGCGCGGCGAGCACATCGGTCCACATCGAGTGCATGCCGCCCTCGGGATCGCAGACACTCATCGGGGTGAAGGTGTCGCCGTGGTAGCCGCCCCGCCAGGTCAGCAGTCGGGTGCGCCCCGGACGCCCCCGACTGCGCCAGTATTGCAGCGCCATCTTCACCGCGACCTCCACCGACACCGAGCCGGAATCGCAGAAGAACACCTTCTGCAGCGACTCGGGCGTCAGCCGGATCAGGCGCCGTGCCAGTTGGGCGGCCGGTTCGTGGGTGAGACCACCGAACATGACGTGCGACATCCGGCCCACCTGCGCGCTCACCGCGGCGTCGAGGACCGGGTGCCCGTAACCGTGGATCGCGGCCCACCACGAGCTCATGCCGTCGATCACCTCCCGGCCGTCGGCCAGGCGCAGGCGCACCCCGTGCGCCGACTCGACGACCAGCGGCCGGGTACTCGGCGGCATCGCACCGTAGGGATGCCAGATGTGGTCGGCATCGATGCGGCTGATGGTGGCCTCGTCCACGGCAGACATTCCTCGGGGTCGAACGGGTTCGGGCGGTCGGCGACGCGATGAAGTGGGCTGGCTCACGCGTCGTCCTGGACACTGTACAGGCGTTGCCTGGACGGTGTACAGGCAGCGCGCGCCGGGGTCTTAGGGTGGAGCTGTGAGCAACAGTCGTGCCGATGTCCTGCGTGCCGCCCGCGACATCCTCATCGACCACAGCCTCGCCGACCTCTCGATGCGACGCCTGGCGACCGAACTCGGGGTCCGGCCCAACGCGTTGTACTGGCACTTCCCCAACAAGCAGACGCTCCTGGCCGCCCTGGCCGACGACATCCTGGGCCGGGTCGCGATCCCGGGTACCGACCTGGCATGGACCGAGCGGCTCGACTCCCTGGCCACCGGTATGCGCGAGGCATTGCTCGCCGTTCCGGACAGCGCCGAGGTGGTGTCGTCGAGCTGGGCGAGCGGCCTGTCGGTGAAAGCGATCGCCGCCGACATCACGGCCGCGGCCCGCGCCGGCGGCCTGCCGCTGCGCGACGCGGAGGCCGTCAGCACCGCGATCTGTCAGCTGGTCATCGGGCTCACCATCGAGGAGCAGACCCGCGCGCAGATGGAGCGGCTCGGGGTCATCGAACCGTCCGGACGCGACTTCGACGGGGAGTTCGCCGACGGCCTCGCGATCATCCTCGACGGTGCCCGTGCACGCAGCGCCGCCGACGCCGCAGTCGCCGCGATGACGGGTCAGAGTAAAGAAAAGTAAAGGTCAGCGCCCCGTGTGTCGTCGGGCACCGAGTCGATTTTTCACAGGTTCGGCAGGTACATTGCTACCCGATCCGCACAGTGGGCGCCCCCGCGCCGGCACGTGCCGTCCACCTCGCCGAGAGACAGAGAGCCCGATCCGTTGGCAGCCCCGACCCGTGTAGCGCCGCAGACGACCACTGCTTCGTCGGCGTCGCCACCGGTCTATCGGACCGACCTCGACGGCCTTCGGGGTATCGCGATCACTCTGGTCGCCTGCTTCCATGTGTGGTTCGGCAAGGTCTCCGGCGGCGTCGACGTCTTCCTCACCCTGTCCGGGTACTTCTTCGTCGGCTCGCTGCTGCGCCACGCCATCCACAGCCAATCGGCGCGCATCACCTTCCGCGACGCGATGAACCCGTGGCCGCGACTGTCCCGGCTGCTGCGCAGGCTGCTGCCCGCACTGCTGACCGTGCTCATCGCGGTGGCGGTCGGAACAGTGCTGATCCTGCCGCAGGTGCGCTGGTCCAACATCGGCCGCGAGTTGTTCGCCAGCGCCACCTACTGGCAGAACTGGTACCTGGCGTGGAACTCGCAGGATTACACCGCGGCGAGTTCGGCGAACAGCCCGCTGCAGCACCTGTGGTCGATGTCGATGCAGGGCCAGTTCTTCCTCATCACGCTGCTGACCGCCCTCGCGGTCACCGTGGTCATCAAACTGCTCGCCCGGGTGGTGTCGGTGGTCGCCGACCCGCGGGTGATCCGCGTGCTCGTCGGCCTCTCGGTCCTGCTGGTCGCACTCGCCTCGTTCTGGTGGGCGCATCGCGGTCTGGTCCTGCATCAGCCGTACAACTACTACGACACCTGGTCGCGGCTCTGGGAACCGCTCGCCGGCGGCCTCCTCGCGGTGTGGCTGCCGCGCTGGCGGCTGCCGAACTGGTTGCGAAACCTCGCCACCGCCGTCGCCCTGGGGCTGATCGTCACCTGCGGATGGTGGATCGTCGGGGTCGAGCAGTATCCGGGTCCGTGGGCGCTGGTCCCGGTCGGCGCCACCCTGCTGATCATCTGGGCGGGTGCCACCGACCTGCAGCGCGCGCGCCGCGCCAGCGATACCGAGTCCCCGACAGCGGCTCCGAGCGCTCCCGACCCGATGCCGATGCTCAACCGGGCGCTGGCAAGCCGATGGCCGGTCTGGCTGGGCACCATCGCCTACAGCCTCTACCTGTGGCACTGGCCGCTGCTGATCTTCTATCTGACGTGGCGAGAGAAGGAACACGCCTCGGTGATCGAGGGCGTCGGAATCCTGGCCGTCTCGATCGGATTGGCTGCGACGACCAAACGATTCGTCGAGGACCCGCTGCGCGGTGGGGACCGGGCCAAACTCAACCACGGGGACCGGTCCGGCCATCGCCGCTGGATCAACTACACCTCGGTGGTCACCAGCATCCTGCTGATCGGCACGATCGCCGTCGGTGTCGGCATCAAGGCATGGGATCGCCACGTCGCAACCATCTCGGTCGACACCCTCAACCTGGATCCGCGTGACTATCCGGGCGCCCGTGCCCTGCTCGACGGCACGCCGGTGCCCAAACTCGATCCGGTGCCCCAGCCGCTGGCGGTGATCAAGGACTTCCCCGAGACGTCCACCGACGGGTTCACCAGTGACTTCAAGGACGGCAGCATCCACGTCGGCGTGTACGGCGATCGGGCGGCCACGCGCACCATCGCACTGGCCGGCGGGTCGCACGCGGAGATGTGGATCTCGGCGCTCGACATGATCGGCAAACGCAACCACTTCAAGGTGACCACGTACATCAAGATGGGATGTCCGTTGTCCACCAACCCGGTTCCGCGCCAGCAGGGCGAACCGTATCCCCAGTGCTACGACTGGGGTCAGCGAGTCATCGCCGCGATCATCAAGGCCAAACCGGATGCCGTGTTCACCAATTCGACGCGTCCGCGCGACTACGAGAACGGCGACTGGACACCACCGGACTACACGCCGATCTTCGACCGGTTCATCGCCGGCGGGGTTCCCGTCCTGGGCATCCGCGACACGCCGTGGCCCATCCGCTCCGGCGTCGACACACCGATCTGCCTCAACGACGGCGGCACGGCGGAGAGCTGCAGAACCAAGCGGGTGGTCTCCATGGCACCGACCGATCCCGCCGAGCAGCTTCGGGCGACGCGACCGGATTTCCACCCGCTGGATCTGACCAACGGCATCTGCACCGCCGACTTCTGCCCGGCCATCGTGGGCAACATCATCGTCTACAAGGACCCACATCACCTCAGTGCGACCTATGTGCGCAGCCTGGCTGACGAACTCGAGCGACAGATGAAGCTCGCGATGCCGTGGATCGGCCAGCAGAAGCCGTGACCCGCGGAAACTGACGGACGTGCGTGGTGGCGACCACAATGGAAACCGAACCAGGCGCTCGAGATGACCGGGCGCCGCAACGCGACTACTGTCGGTCCATGACACCAGGCGTCGTCACCGGAGTATCCGGCGGAGCGTTGGTTCCCCGACAAGAAGGGTGGGTATGACCGTACCGCCAACCACCGGCGACCAGCCCGCCCCGGAAACCGTCGCGCCCACACCGGCACCCGACGCCTCGACACCGCCAGCGCCACCGGCGGCCGGCGAAGGGCGGGTGGCCACCGACATCACGACGGCTGCGCCACTGAGCAACGACGACGCCGGCTCCGCGCCCACCACCCTGCCCCCCTCGCCCGCTCAGGCGGACGCCCTGGTGGAGCCCGAGCCCGCACCGATCCCGGTGTGGCCGGGCACGGCCTTTCCGCTCGGCGCCACCTACGACGGTGTCGGCACCAACTTCTCGCTGTTCTCCGAGGTCGCCGAGGCTGTCGAGCTGTGCCTGATCGACCGGGACGGCCGGGAACGGCGGATCCGGCTCGACGAGGTCGACGGCTACTGCTGGCACTGCTATCTGCCGAATGTGGGCCCCGGACAGTTCTACGGCTTCCGGGTGTACGGCCCCTATGACCCGGCCCGCGGCCTGCGGTGCGACCCGAGCAAGTTACTCCTGGACCCGTACGGCAAGGCATTTCACGGCGACTTCGACGGTGACGCCTCCCTGTTCTCCTACCCGCTCCCGAAACCTCCTGCCACGGAACCCCCTACTGCGGAACCTACTACTGCGGAACCTTCTGCCACGAAACCTTCTGCGCCCGAGTCCGATTCGGCATCCAGCGCGGAGCAACACGCGGCGGTACCGGAATCCGATGGCGGCACCACATCGGGCGACGACGTCGCCGCCGACGATGCCGCGCCGGAGACGCCGCAAGCCGCCGACGGCGAGACACCCGGCGACGGCCCGGGTGCGAACGATGCGGCCGATACCGAGAACGGCGCGGACACAGAGGTTTCCGCAGCCGACGAGTCACCGCACGACGACGAGATCCCGGAGAGCACCCCGGAGAACCCGATGCCCCAGCTCGATTCGCTGGGACACACCATGGTGTCGGTGGTCATCAATCCGTACTTCGACTGGCAGAACGACCGTTCTCCACACCGGCCGTATCACCAGACGGTGATCTACGAGGCCCATGTCAAAGGCATGACGGCCACCCACCCCGACATCCCCGAACGGCTCCGCGGCACCTACGCGGGGCTGTGCCATCCGGTGATCATCGATCACCTGAAGTCACTGGGCATCACCGCGATCGAACTCATGCCCGTACATCAGTTCATGCAGGATTTCGTCTTGCGGGACAAGGGACTTCGCAACTACTGGGGGTACAACACCTTCGGGTTCATGGCCCCGCATCTGGAGTACGCGTCCAATCGCGACCAGCCGGGCAGTGCCGTCACCGAGTTCAAGGCGATGGTCCGTGAGTTCCACAACGCGGGCATCGAAGTCATCCTCGACGTGGTCTACAACCACACCGCCGAGGGCAACCACCTCGGCCCGACCATCTGCTTCCGTGGCATCGACAACGCCGCCTACTACCGGCTGGTCGACGGGCAGCCCGAGATGTACATGGACTACACCGGCACCGGCAACAGCCTCAACGGCCGGCACCCGCACACGCTGCAGCTGATCATGGATTCGCTGCGCTACTGGGTTCTCGAGATGCATGTCGACGGCTTCCGGTTCGATCTCGCGTCGACCCTGGCCCGCGAACTGCACGACGTCGACCGCCTCTCGGCGTTCTTCGATCTGGTGCAACAGGATCCGGTGGTCAGTCAGGTCAAGCTCATCGCCGAGCCGTGGGACATCGGTGAAGGCGGATATCAGGTCGGCAACTTCCCGCCGCTGTGGACCGAGTGGAACGGAAAGTACCGCGACACCGTCCGCGACTACTGGCGCGGGGAGCCGGCGACGTTGGGCGAGTTCGCCTCTCGGCTCACCGGGTCGTCGGATCTGTACGAGGCGACCGGCCGGCGCCCGCTGGCCAGCATCAACTTCGTGATCGCCCACGACGGTTTCACGTTGCGAGACCTGGTCTCCTACAACGAGAAACACAACATGGCCAACGGTGAGGACAATCGCGATGGCGAAAGTCACAACCGCTCGTGGAACTGCGGGGTCGAGGGACCCACGGACGATCCCGAGGTGCTCGAGCTGCGGGCCCGCCAGCAACGCAACATCCTGGCGACGCTGTTCCTGTCACAGGGCACGCCGATGCTCGCCCACGGCGACGAGATCGGCCGGACCCAGCAGGGCAACAACAACGTCTACTGCCAGGACTCCGAATTGTCCTGGATGGACTGGAGTCTCGCGGAGAAGAACGCCGAACTGCTCGAATTCACCCGCAGGGCCATCGCGTTGCGCACCCGGCATCCGGTGTTCCGGCGTCGCCGGTTCTTTGCCGGCAAGCCGATCCGCTGGGGCGCGGACACCCTCGACATCGTGTGGCTCACCCCGTCCGGCGAGGCGATGACGACCGACGACTGGGACAGCGGTTTCGGCAAGAGTCTCGCGGTGTTCCTCAACGGTGCCGGCATCGGCGAGAAGGACGAGCGTGGGGAACCGATCGTCGACGACAGCTTCATGATCTGCTTCAACGCCCACTACGAGGACATCGACTTCCGGATGCCCAGCGACCGCCTGGGACTGGAATGGGAAGGCGTGCTGTCCACCTCCCACCCGACCGGCGAGTCCGACATCGCGAGCGTGGCCTGCGGGGACTCCGTCGCGATCGCCGCACGATCGCTACTCGTCCTGCGTAAGGTC
This sequence comes from Gordonia bronchialis DSM 43247, assembly GCF_000024785.1. Taxonomy (NCBI): domain Bacteria; kingdom Bacillati; phylum Actinomycetota; class Actinomycetes; order Mycobacteriales; family Gordoniaceae; genus Gordonia; species Gordonia bronchialis. Next base: position 3,182,482 of record NC_013441.1, read on the forward strand.
GCCTGAGGCGATGGCCGATCGTCGCCAACCGCGCGCCACCTACCGCGTGCAGTTGCACCCCGGGTTCGGATTCGCCGACACCGCAGGCATTCTGGGGCATCTGAGCGAGCTGGGTATCAGCCACCTCTACCTGTCCCCGATCGGTCGCGCGTCGGCGGGCTCCACCCACGGCTACGACTGGCTGCCGCCGCCGGAGGTCGCACCGGCCCTCGGCGGCCTCGACGGACTGCGGGAGCTGCGCGGGGCGGCGAACGCCGTCGACATCGGCCTGATCATCGACATCGTCCCCAATCACACCGGGGTCGCCGACGCCATGGCCAATCCGTGGTTCGCCGATGTCCTGCGCCACGGGCGGCACTCGGACTACAGCTCCTACTTCGACATCGACTTCTCGACCGGCAACGGCGCCGACGGCGCGATCGCCCTCCCGGTCCTCGCCGCCGACGGCGACCTCTCGCCGCTGGAGATCCACGACGACGAGTTGCGCTACTTCGAGCACCACTTCCCCATCGCCCCCGGGACCCTCGGCGGCACACCGACCGACGTGCACGACCGGCAGCACTACCGCCTGGTGCCCTGGAACAGCGGGCTGATCGGATATCGCCGGTTCTTCACCGTCAACGAACTCGCGGGTCTGTGCCAGGAGGACCCGAAGGTCTATGCGGCCACCCACGCCTGGCTGCGCGAGCTCATCGCCGAGGACCTGATCGACGGGGTACGCGTTGATCATCCGGACGGCCTGTGGGACCCGCAGGGATATCTACGGCGCCTGCGGGCCGACGTCGGGCGTGACCGGCTCATCTACGTGGAGAAGATCCTCGCCTCCGACGAGCCGCTGGAGCCGACGCTGCCCGTGGAGGGCACCACCGGATACGAGCAGATGCGCATCATCGACGCACTATTCGTCGCACCGTCGGGCGTGATCGAGCTCGCCGAGATCCATGACCGGGTGACCGGTGTACCCGGCGACTCGCGCTGGATCGAGACGACCGAGCACGAGCGAAAGCTGGTGACACTCACCGAGTCCTTTCCCACCGAGCACCGCAGACTCGTCCACACACTGACCCACTCCGATCCCGATGCCGACGAACCGGCGGTGGCGCACGCGACCGCCGAACTGATCGCGGGTCTGGGCGTGTACCGCGCCGACTATCCGACGCTGCGTCCGCGTCTCGTCGAGGCCGCGGCGTCGATCGCGCGGCGTCGGCCCGCGCTCGCCGATGCCCTGGCGCTCGTCGTCGCACAAACCGCCTCTCCCGGCGCGGCGGCGTCGCGGCTGGCCCAGACCTGCGGGGCGGTCACGGCCAAGAGCGTCGAGGACAGCCTGTTCTACCGGACCGCGCGCCTGGTATCGGCCCAGGAGGTCGGCGGCGACCCGGCGCATCCGGCCATGAGTCTGGACACCTTCCACGAGCACAATGCGACCCGGGCGGCGGAGTGGCCGCTGGCGATGACGGCCTCCTCCACCCACGACACCAAACGCGGCGAGGATGTCCGGGCCCGCATCGCGATGCTCGCCCAGATACCGGAGCGGTGGTCGCTCGTCGTGGACCGGATCTGGCGAACCACCGCAATTCCGGACGATCTGACGTGCTACTTCCTGCTGCAGAACATCGTCGGGGTCTGGCCGATCGGGGCGCCGGTATCTGCTGCCCTACGCGGCCGGCTGCACGAGTACGCGCGAAAAGCGATGCGCGAAGCCGGTTTACGCACCACCTGGACCGAGGTCGACGACGACTTCGAGTCCGCGGTACTCGACTGGATCGACGCGGTGACCGCCGACCCGGTCGCCGGTGTGATCACCGACCTGGTGGCCCGGATCGCCGATTCCTGGGAGCAGGAAGCGTTGGCGCGCAAGGCTATCGCGATCCTCGGGCCCGGCGTACCCGACATCTATCAGGGCACCGAGTGGTGGGACGACTCGCTGGTCGATCCCGACAACCGCCGGCCCGTCGACTTCACCCGCGGCATGGATCATCCCAAGGCGGCGCTGGTCCGCGCCGCGCTGTCGTTGCGTGCCGCCCACCCCGCCGCCTTCGGGACCCACGGGACCTACCGCCGTCTCAATGCCGATGGCCCGGCGGCCGACCACGCGGTAGCCTTCGCCCGGGGAGACGGCCGATCGGCGACGGTCGTGGTGGTGACGGCGCGATTCACCCACAGCCTGCGCGCGGACAGCGCTCGCGCCACCGCGGTCGTGCTGCCACCGGGCCGGTGGCGCAATGTGCTGACCGACGAAACACACTCCGGGACCGTCGATCTCGCAACTCTGCGCGCCACTCATCCGGTGGCGATGCTGGAAGTCGCGCCGACCTCCAACGCTCCCTGAGCTTCGAGGAGCGGGGCGAGCCACGAAAAGTGGGGAAGGAAATCCATCCCCTACTTTTGTCAGCCCGCACGCCCGAGCGTCAGCCGCCCGGTGCCGGTGTCGGCGCGGGTGCCGGGGCACCCGGGGTCGGGTTTGGCGCGCCCGGCGTGGGCGCCGGGGCATTCGGCGTGACCTCTGTTCCGTCGCCGAACAGCACGCTGCGGCCGGGCGCGTTCCCCAGATCGGAGACCAGCCATTTGCCGTCGTGCTTCTCCAGCGTGATGAGGTAGAAGATCGTCATCTTCTGCGGGGTGGTCGCTGCCGCACCGGTCGCGGTGACCTCGACCTGCAGCATCGTGGTCGCGGTATCGGCGGAGAACTTCTCGACCGTGGCCAGCTTGATGTCCGCGTTCGCACTCGTGACCTTGATGTCGCGCACCTGCTGCTCGGTGTCGGTGCGCTCGCGTTCCAGCGTCTTCTGGAAGTCGCCGGTGCTCAACGGGCCGAGCCGCTCCTTGTACTGGTCGGCGGTGTTGGTCGTCATCGTGCCGACCAACTCGTTGATGAAGTGCTTGGACGCCGCGAGGCTGTCGTCGAAGGCCTGGAGTTTCTGGTTCTGCTCGTAGACCTTCCAGCCCAGGAACCCGGCGCCCGCGATGACGGCGACCACCACCGGGACTGCCGCGGCACGCAGCAGCCCCCGACCGGTGATGGTGAGGGTGAATTCCTTCTTGCCCGCGGTCTTACTGGGTTCGGTCTTCTCGGTTTCGGTCTTCTCGGGGTCCGCCTTGTTGTCGTTCGCGGTGGGGGCGTCGCGATCGCGGGCGTTCTTCTTGCCGACCACGGGCGCCGTCACGGTGTCGTCGTCGGCACCGTCGGAGTCATCGCTGTCCGATGCCCGGGCCGCGGTGCCACGCACGCGCTTGCCCGCTTTCCCCTGTGGCGTCCGAGACGTACTCGATGCGGCATCCTTCTTCAGCACCACGGTGTCGTCGTCTGAACTGTCCACCTCGGTGAAGTCGTCGGCCGCTGTGGCATCCCCGGTCGTCGGGGAATCCACGGACTCCGCAGACGTGGTCTCGGCGTCGGTTTCGGCGCTGCTGTTGTCACGATCAGTCATCTCGGTCATCTCTGGTGTCTCTCCCCCGATGGGCACGTCCCGGCGTCTCCGGTGGGCACGGGCGGGGCACCCACCCGGAACTCCCCGCTGCCTTTCCTTCCCCGCTGCCTTCACCCCAGTGCTCGCGCACCGTGGTGCCCGCCCCGTGTGCGGGTCTGCTGCCGAAGCGGACAGGTCACCTGTCCATCGGCACGGTTCGTGCGTTCGGGTCGTAACCCGGTGGCGGACCGGCGGTGTCGTCGCCCTGGGGTCGGGGCGCGTTGGCCGATCCACGGATCTGCTGGTTCGGATCCTCCGTCACACAGTACAGATTCACCGGAACCGACAATTCGAGGATCTGCGTCGGACGTCGCGGCGTGACCGGGTAGTTGCAGGCCGGGCGCGGATAGACCGACCCGAATGCCCACCAGGCGCCGTCATGGAACATGGTCAGGCTCTTGATGCTCGCATCCCGGATGGCCGGCAGCAGGTTGGCGATCGCCGGTGCCCGCAGCGCGCCCTGGCGGGCCACATCGAGCATCTGGGTGAGCAAGTCGGCCAGCGGATCGTTCAGCTGACCCAACGAACCCGTCAGGCTGGTCAGTTGAGTCGGGCCGCGGTCGAGCAGGGTGCGGATCTCCTTGTCGGAGGCGACCGCGGCGTTCACGATCGAGCTGATCGAGGACACCGTGGTGCCCAGGTCGGGCTGGATACCCGCCGTGGTCTTGAGGATGGTGCCGCTGTCCTGGATCAGCTTCGTCGTCTGAGGTAGGACCCGGTAGAGACTGGCGAAGATCGTGCCACCCGAGTCGAACAGTGTGTGGAGCTGATTCTGACCGTCGTCACTGGTGACTGCGGTGTTCAGGTTGTCGATGATCGAGCGCAGCTTCTGCGGATCGATCTGCTCGATCAGGTCCAGCGACGATTCGAGCAACTGCGGGAACGGGGTCGTCACACGCGTCTGCCCGGCGTTGATGGTGTCGCCGTCGGCGAAGTACGGGCCATCGGCGCTCGGGGGCTGAAAGTCGACGTACTGTTCGCCCGCCGCCGAGAGTCCGAGTGCCGCCACGACCGCGTTCCGGTTGATCTTCACATCGTCGTCGACCGACACCTTGACCTGGACCGAATTCGGTTGCACCCGAATCGAATCGACGTCACCCACCTTGGTGCCGCGCAGCGTGACCCGGGAGGTGTCCTGCAGGCCGCCGGAGATCGGGAAGTTGATGGTGAGGTGATATTTCCCGGTGAACGGCTGCCAGCGCAGCGTCCCGAAGGCGAGGTAGGCGAACCCGATCAGCATCACCACGATGAGGGCGAGGTTGCCGAGTAGCACCGAGTGCTTCCGGAGGAAGCCGAACAGCCCGCTCATCCGCAGCACCCCCGTGTCCCGGTCAATCGTGCGAGCAGGCGGGTCAGCGTCTGCTGCAGTGCCGCCGACCCCGCGTCGAGGTCACCCATCTCGGGTAGCCGGCTCGCCGAGTCGAAGCCGACGCCCGGATTGAGCCAGTACACCTTGGCCGACAACGCGGCCGCACTGCCCTGCGTCGTCTTCACCCACCGGGGTACCAGGATGTGCAGGTTGTCCGACAGTGACCCGACGGTGCCCGACGCCTGACGCAGTCCCGACAGCACCGTCGCCAGGTGACCGATCATCTCGACCAGGTTGTCGCCGTTGGTGTTCAGGAAGTCGTTGGTCGCCGCGGTCACCGACTGGGTCTTGTCCAGCGTCGTCAGGATCGAACCGATCTGTCCGTTGACCGCGTTCACGGCCGGGCCGAGTTTGTTGATCGAGGCCATGATCTGTGCGCGCCCGGCCGCCAGCTCACCGGTCAGCACGCGGGTGTTGGCCATTGCCTCGTCGACCTCACCCGCATTCTGGTTGAACTTGCGGATGGCCGTGGTGAGGCCTTGGATCGAATCGTTCAACTCGGTGGGATGCGGTGAGACCGCAGCGCTGAGCTCGGTGATGATCGTCGTCAGCGAGTTGAGCGAGCCGCTGTCCACCACGCCGCTGACACTGATCAGGAGGTCTTCGACCGTCGCCGCCGCCGAGGTCGGTCCGGTCAGGGTGTCCCCCTCGCGGAGGAAACCCTTGGCCGCGCCGGGCGGCGGGAGCAGCGCGACGAACACGTCGCCGAGCGGCGTGGCCTGCCGCAATTCGGCGCCCGTGCCCACCGGCAGCTGCGTCGACTTGCTGACATCCATCTTGACGATCGCCCGGTAGTCCTTGGCGCTGATCTCGGTGACCTGACCGACGTCGGTGCCGTTGAGCTTCACCTTGGCACGCGAGGGCAGGTTGAGCGCGTTGTCGAAGGTGGCGGTCAGCTCGATGGCCTCACCGATGTTGCCCGGCGCCGGCAGCGGGATCTGTTCGACGGTGAGACCCGGCAGCGCACCGCACCCGGTCAGTCCCATCAATCCCACGACGAGGACGACGAGCAGACCACCGCGACGCAGCGGGCGGCGGGCCCGGCGTCGACGCACCGGCGAGGTGGTGATGTCAGCGCTCATTTGGTCAGCTCCAGCAGTCCCGAGTAGATGCCGAGATCCGGTCCGAAGTCCTTCAGCTTTCCGGTGCGGCAACCGTCCTTGTGCAGGTTGATCGTCTCGCAGAACTTCGCGAGCAGTTCGTTGTCGAGCAGCGACTTGTCCAGCAGTACCTGGGCGCGCCATGCTCCCTGCTCGGCCGAGACCGAGTTGCTCAGGTTCTGGAACAGCAGCGGCCCGAGGTCGATGGTCTCCACGACCTGCCGGGAGAAGTCACTCAGGTTCGCGGCCAGGGCGGCCAGCCGGCCCAGCGAGCTGCTGATGGTGCCGGTGTTGTTCTGCAGGAAACTCGTGGTGTTCTGCAACGCGGTGTTCAGGTCGCCCAACGTCGCGAGCAGACCCGGAGACTGCTCCCGCAACAGCATGGCGACCTGGTTGACCGAGTTGGAGAAGGCGGTCATCTTGGGATAGTTCGCGACCAGCTTGGAGGTCAGTCCCTGGATGGTGATGACCAGCTGGCGCAATGTGTCGCTGTTGCCGGACACCACCTCGGAGGCCGACCCGAGCTGATTGAGGGCCTCCCGGATGGCCTGCCCGTTGCCGGAGGCGATTCCGGAGGTGATGTCGATCATGTCGGCGAGCGGGCCGGCACCGTTGCCGTCGCCACCGAGTGCGACGACGAGCTGGTCGATCGAGTCGAAGAGTTCGCCCACCGACACCGGCGCCTTTGTCTGCTTGACGACGCCGCCGTCCTCGAGCTTGGGTCCCCCCTCATAGGCGGGGCTCAGTTCGATGTGGCGGGTCGTCACGATCGAGGTGTTGACGATGGCCGCGGTCGCCTCGGCCGGGACCGGTACGTCCTTGTTGATGGTGAAGGTCACCTTCACCCGGTTGCCCTGCGGCTCGACCTTGGTGACCTGCCCGACCGGCATGCCGAGCACCGCGACATCGTTGCTCTCGTAGAGGCCCGCGACGTTGTCGAAGTAGGCGGTGACCTCGATCGCCTGTCCCAGCCCGACCTTCCAGCCGGCCGGGATGAAGGAGCATCCCGAGACCCCGACGACGATGAACAACGCCAGGCATACCAGCCAGGCGGAGCGCTTGAGCCGGGAACGTGACCGGGCGGCCGAGTCGACGCCGGCGCCGGGACGTGTGGCCGACGAGTCCGGAGTCGGGTGATCGGTGGCGTGCTGGTTGGTCAGCATCCGTCCACCACCCGTGCCAGGCAGAGCCAGTTGTCGGGGAAGATGCCCCACGGCAGATATCCGTTCGCGTACGGCCCGTCACCGATGACGTTGTTGGTCAGTCGGGCGGTGACCGGCAGGATCTCGAGGAGCTTGCGCAGATTCGCGCGGTTCTTCTCCAGGCCCTGGGTGATGGTGTTCAGGTTCGCCATGATCGGCGCGAACTGGTTGCCGTTCTCCCCGGCGACCAGTTTGGCCTGTTCGGAGAGGGCGGCGATACCGTCGAGCATCCGCTTGACCAGCACATCGCGGGTGGCGATCTTCTGGGCCAGCTCACGCCCCTGGCCGACGATGATGGCGAGCTGGGCCTGGTTGTCGTCGACGATCGAGGTGACCGTCTTGGTGTCGGCGAGCAACTGGTTGATCTGGTCCTTGCGGTTGGTGATGACCTTGGACATCTCGGTGAGTGCGTCGACGGTGGGCTTGGTCACCGCGGGTGCGCCGGCGAGCTGCCGGTTGAGCGTCCGGATGCTGTTCGCGAGTTCGGGACTGTCGACGTTGTTCAGGATCGGGGCACCGGCCTCGATGGTGCGCTGCAGATCGTAGGGGACCCGCGTCTGTTCGATCTTTCCGTCCTTGAGGCCTTCGGTGGAGTCGCCGAGGGACAGATCGATGTACCGCTGACCGAGCAGTGTCGACAACTTGATCTCGGCCGAGCCGTTGGCCGTGACGTGGACGTCGTTGTCGACCTTCATCGTGATAGTGATGTGGTTGCCGTTGAGCTCGGTATCGGACACCTCACCTTTGTCGATCCCGGCGACGCGGACCTTGTCGCCGGGGCGGACGCCACCGGCCTGGGCGAAGTCACCGGTCAGCGTCTGCTTGCCGATATGGGCGGTCGCCAGGGCGGTCACGCCGAGGAGGATCACCACGATCACCGCGGCACCGATCAGCCCGTACCAGAATCGCTTGTTGTTGCGGAAATGCCCGCCGAGTCTGCTCATCGGCACACCACCGAGTGGTTGGTGCCACCGATCTTGTTGATCAGACCGGGCGGGAGCAGGACGTCACCGATCGCGATGTCGAGATCGCACGCGTAGATGTTCAGATACGAGCCCTCACCGAGAACCAGTGGGAAGTGACCGAGGAAGATCGGCAACTCCACCGCGAGCCGGTCGAGTTTGGGGCCGATCCCGATCAGTGTCCGGGTGGCGATGCGGGCGTCGGTGGCGGCCGAGGCGAGGTCGGCGCGGCTACGGGTCAACACGTCGGCGAATCCGCTCGCGGTCTTCCCGACGTCGGTGACCACGCGCCCGAACTTGGCCGAGTTCCCGTTGAGATCACCGATCAGGGTGCTGATGCTCTGGATGACGGTGCCGACCTGATTGCCCTGCCGGGAGAGGTCGCGCATCACCCCGCTGAGGTTGTCGATGACGGCGCCGATCACGGCGTCGCGGTTGGCGGTGTCGGCCGCCAGCCGGCCGACCTCCTCGACGGTCGAGCTCAGCGACACGTCATCACCCTGGAAGGCCTTGATCAGACCGAGCGAGAGCGCGTTGACCTGATCGGCGTCCAGGGTCTCGAAGACGGGCTGGAAACCGGCGAGCAACCGCGAGACGTCGAAGGAGTCCTCGGAGGGCAGCTTGAGTGCCGAACCGGCCGACAGCGGCTGCGACGGTGCGCCCTGTTGCAGGGCCAGGTTCAGGTATCGCTGGCCGATGAGGTTCTGATACCGGATGGCCGCCTTGGTGTTGGTGAACATCGGCTGGTCCTTCTGGACCTCGAAGTCCACTCGCGCCCGGCCGTTGTCGAGTTCGATCTTGTCGACGCGTCCGACGCGCACACCGGCCATCCGGACGTCGTCGCCCTTGGCCAGTCCGGAGGCGTCGTTGAAGAACGTCGTGTAGGTGTTCGTCGAACCCGACACCGAGCGTTCCAGCGTCGAGTAGATGATGTAGGTGAGCAGCAACGCGATCACACCGAAGATCGCAAAACCCAACAGCGGCTTGCGGATCGAAGCCTTACCGGCGCTCATCGTCCCCCTCCCTGGTCGTTGTCGCGCGCATCGACGGCCTGCACGAGCGGCCCCAGCATCAGTGCGTCGGCGGTGCTGGGTGTGCGACGCAGCGCCGTGCTGAGAGTCTTGGCGTCGTTGCCGGTGGTCACCATCCCGACGGGGCGATTACGCCGCATGCCGTCGGACGGATAGATCTGCAGTGGTCCCGAACTGGTGGGCCCGGTCCCGGTGCCCGGGCCGGTACATCCCGGTCCGCGTAGCTGCCCGTAGGGACCACCGTTGTACACCGGGCAGTTCTGGCGCGTGTAGCGCATGAACGCACCGAAGCTGACACCGATGTTGAGCTGGGCATGCCCGTTGACCCCGGTGAACACGGTCAGCACCTTGGCCGCCAGATTGTTCAGTGCGGTCAGGGCCTGGGGCAGGGCCTGCGGTTCGAGTACCGCGGCGCCGATCATGCGGTTGAGATCGGCGACGATGCGTTTGCCACCGTCGCCGTTGCGCGCGAACAGGACCTGGGTCTGATCGAGGACGCCCTGACCGGCCGACAGCAGCGCCGCGAGATCCTGCTGCTTCTCGGCGATCGTCATCGCCGGGATCACGCTGCGGCCGAGGGCGTCGAGCAGTTGCGGTGCCGACTGGGCCAGCCCGCGGACCGCGTTGTTGAAGTTGTCGAAGCCGGGCGGCGCCCCGGGCGGGAACTGATCGTTGATCGTCCGGAAATAAGTGTTCAGGATGCCCACGAACGATCCGAAGACCGCACCGCCGCCGTCGAGCGCGTCGGCGATCGTGCCGAGCAGGCCGGCGAGTTGTTCCGGCGGCACCGCCTTCAACAGGGTCCGCAGCTCGTTCTGCGCGTCCTGCAGACGAATGGTGGGCAGCGAGGTGTCGGCAGGGATCTGCGCGTCGTCGGAGATCCGGTCGGTGCTCGGGTTCGCCGGTGGCACCAGTTCCACCGAGTTCACACCGAAGAGGTTCGACGGCACCGTGCGGGCGGTGACGTTGGCCGGGATGCCGTCGGCCTGATCGGGCACCAGATCGATGTCGACGATCTTGAGCTGCGCGCTGCCGGTGGCGTCGGAGTCGTCGAGTCCGATCGATTTCACCGAGCCGACGATGAGGCCGTTGTAGCGGACGTCGGTGCCACTGATGAGGCCGTCACCCACGTCGTGCATCTTCGCGGTGACCGGGACCATCGAGCTGAACACGCCCTGATAGCGCATGATCAGCAGCGCCGCGATGATCGCCATCACGAGCAGGAAGGCGACGCCGCGCAGCACGTACTGCAGCAGCGACGGATTGCGGCCGTCGGTTGCGATGTTCATCTGCCCACTCCCCCTAACCCGAGATCTTGATGCCGGGCGAGGTGCCCCAGAACACCAGCGTCATGACGAGATTGGCGAACACGATGACGATGATCGCCAGCCGGATCGCGTGTCCGGCAGCAACTCCCACACCTTCCGGGCCACCGGAGGCGAAGTAGCCGTAATAGCACTGGATGAACGTCGTCAACAGCACGAAGATGATCACCTTGATGAAGGAGAACACCACGTCCCACGACACCAGGAACTGCGTGAAGTAGTACAGGTAGGTCCCCGCGCCCTGCCCGCTCTGGAACTGGAACATCACCTGACAGGCGATGTAGTTGGCGGCCAGCGAGACCGAGTACAGCGGGACGATCGCGAGGACCGCGGCGAGCATCCGGGTGGTCACCAGGTACGGCAGCGGCCGGATGGCGATGGCCTCGAGGGCGTCGATCTCCTCGGCGATCCGCATCGAGCCGAGCTGCGCGGTGAAGCGGCAGCCGGACTGGGCGGTGAAGGCGGTGGCCGCGAGCAGCGGTGCGATCTCGCGGGTGGTCGCGAACGCCGACAGACCACCGGTGACCGGGGCCATGCCGAGCAGGTTCAGCGCGGTATAGGCCTCGATACCCACCGTCGCTCCACCCATGATCCCGAGGATCACCATGACGCCGACGGTGCCGCCGCCGACGACGATCGCGCCGTTACCCCAGGCGACGTCGGCCAGCAGACGCCAGACCTCTTTGCTGTAGTGCCGGAAGGCCAGCGGTACCGAACTGATCGACCGGACCAGGAAGGTGATGAGGTGCCCCATCGCCGCCAGCGCGTCGCGCGGACCACGGTAGAGACCCTTGGCGGCCTCGAGGGGCCGCAGGGCCGGCGGTGTGTACCGAGATGCGGTCACCTCACACCACCTTCGCCGGTACGAGGATCGCGAACAACTGGGTCAGGATGACGTTGACGGTGAACAGCAACAGCACCGAGTTGACCACGGCGGCGTTCACCGAGTTGGCCACGCCGGCCGGTCCACCCTTGGTGGACAGGCCTCGGTCGCAGGCGACCACCGCCACGATCGCACCAAATATCACCGCTTTCCCGAGCGCGAACAACAGATCGGATGTCGAGGCAAAGGACGCGAAGGTGCCCGTGTAACTGCCTGGTGTGCCCCCCTGGAAATACACGTTGAAGGCGTAGCCGGTGATGAAGCCGACGAAGCAGACGAAGCCGCAGAGCAGGAAGCTGACCACCATGGTCGCGAGCAGTCGCGGCGAGATGAGGCGCTGGATCGGATTGACACCCATGACACGCATCGCGTCGATCTCGTCGCGGATGGTGCGTGAACCGAGGTCGGCGGCGATGGCCGACCCGACCGCGCCGGCGAGCAGCAGCGAGGTGACCAGCGGGGCGCCCTGCCGGATGACGCCGAGGCCGGTGGCCGCACCGGAGAACGAGGTGGCACCGATCTGGCCGGCGATGTTGGAGACCTGGATGGACACGATCACACCGATGGGGATGGCGACGAGCAGCGTCGGGAACACCGACGTCGACGACATGAACGCGCATTGACGGATGAACTCACCGAAGGGGAATCGCCGCTTGAAGATGTCGACGAACAACACCTTGAACACCTCGACGAACATGCCCATCTGGCGTCCGAAGGTGTCGAACGACGCCATGACGTGATCGCGGAACCACGACCTCACCGCGCCGGGGCGTCGTGTGCCCACTTTCTCGTCGTCCGACGTGGCTGTGTTTGTGCTCAATCCCTACCCTTGCGTCTCGGCTTCCGGATCGATGGTCGGTCGAAATCGAATATGAAACATGCCCCCCAGGGCAGGTGCGTGCGTAATATACCTCGCTCCCCCGGGTTATCGTGCCTCGCCTCACATCACCATGGGAGTGCGACGCGCTCGGGATGGACCTACCTTGTGTTGGGTGACCGATCCGTCGAGTGCCGCACCCCGCGATGTGACGCGCAATACAGCTGGTGTCGAGAGCCCCATAACTGGGTCGGTCGACCAATGGGCACCAAACCCCCCGTTTGGGACTTCGACGAGTCGTCGCCGGACGCCGCGGACCCTGTCCGACGTGCAGATCTGGGCGCCGAACGCGACGACGGTCGATGTGGTGACCACAACACACGGCACCGTCGGGATGACGCGACAGCCGGGCGGATGGTGGGTACTCGAGCAGACCTTCGGCGTCGAGCCGGACGTCCGCTACGCGATCTCCGTCGACGGAGGTGACCCGCGACCCGACCCGCGATCGGCCCGTCAGCCCGACGGCGTGCACGCACCTTCGGCGTTGTTCACCGTTGACGACACGGCCTTCTCCGATACCTCATGGCCCGGACGCAGCGTGGCCGGGGCGATTCTCTACGAACTCCATGTGGGCACGTTCACCTCCGATGGCACGCTCGACGCGGCGATCGAGCGACTCGACCATCTCGTCGACCTCGGCGTCGACTTCGTCGAACTGATGCCGGTGAACGCCTTCAACGGCGAGAACGGGTGGGGCTACGACGGCGTGGGCTGGTATGCGGTGCACGAGCCGTACGGCGGGCCGGCGGCACTGGTGCGGTTCGTGGACGCCTGTCATGCACGCGGTCTGGGTGTGGTGCTCGACGTGGTCTACAACCATCTGGGACCGTCGGGGAACTATCTGCCGGAGTTCGGTCCGTATCTCACCGAGGGCACCAACAGCTGGGGGTCGTCGCTGAACCTGTCCGAACCGGATTCCGACGAGGTCCGCTCCTTCATCCTCGCTTCGGCATTGCGCTGGTTCGCCGAGTTCCACATCGACGCGCTGCGACTCGACGCGGTGCATGCGCTCGTCGACCATTCCGCGGTGCACATCCTGGAGGAACTCGCCGCCGCCACCGACGCCCTGTCGGCCGAGCTCGGACGTCCGCTGTCGCTGATCGCCGAAAGCGATCTGAACGATCCGCGGATGATCCTGCCGCGGACATCGGGCGGTCACGGTCTGGCCGCACAGTGGGACGACGACGTCCATCACGCCGTACACGCCACGGTGTCCGGCGAGCGGCAGGGCTACTACTACGATTTCGGCGGCTCCGCCTCGCTCGCAAAGGTCTTGCGCGGCGGGTTCTTCCACGACGGCACGTACTCGTCGTTCCGGCGGCGACGCCACGGCCGGCCGATCCCCACCTCCCGGGTGCGCGCGTCCTCGCTGGTGGCCTACACCTGCAATCACGATCAGATCGGCAACCGCGCCCTCGGTGACCGACCCACCGCATACCTCGACGAGGGACAGCTCGCGATCAAGGCCGCGCTGGTGTTGCTCGCGCCGTTCACCCCGATGCTGTTCATGGGTGAGGAATGGGCGGCGACGACCCCGTTCGCCTTCTTCACCTCCCACCCGGAACCCGAACTCGGCGAGGCGGTGCGCACGGGCAGGCGCGGCGAGTTCGCCGAACACGGCTGGGACACCGAGGACGTGCCCGATCCGCAGGACCCGGCGACGTTCACGGCGTCGAAGCTGGACTGGTCGGAACCCGATCGTCCCGGCCACCGCCGGATGCTCGACTTCTACCGAGCCCTCATCGCGCTGCGGAAGACGCAGCCGGATCTGCACGCCGACGCATTCGACACCGTCGGCGTCGAGTTCGACGAGCAGGCAGGCTGGTTCGCCATGCATCGGGGCCGATGGTCGGTGATCTGCGTCCTGTCCGATTCCGAGACGGACGTACCGATCGCGGTGGACCCGGAACTGGTGTGGGAGCCGGTGTCGCCCGGCGCTGCCGGGTTCACGTCACCCGGGCACAACGTCGTCGTCGGCCGCCGCCGGAACTGACCTCCCGCCGTCGGCGAGAAAGCGGTGCCGTCGGTCAGGTGAGGTAGTCGTAGGCCGGCGTCCCGGGTTCGAGGCGCTCGCAGTTCAGACGTGAGTGCGCCATCCGATCCATCAGATCCGAAAGCCCGTCGGGTGAACCGAGTTCGACGCCGACGAGCGCCGCACCGGTCTCCCGGTTGTTGCGCTTGACGTACTCGAAGAGGGTGATGTCGTCGTCGGGTCCGAGCACCTCGTCGAGGAAGCGGCGCAGCGCGCCCGGCTCCTGCGGGAAGTCCACCAGGAAGTAGTGCTTGAGTCCGCGATGCACCAAGGAGCGTTCGATGATCTCGCCGTAGCGGGAGACATCATTGTTGCCCCCGGACACCAGGCATGCGACGGTCGCATCCGCGGGCAGGCGCAACCGGTCGAGTGCCGCGACCGCGAGCGCCCCGGCCGGTTCGGCGATGATGCCCTCGTTCTGATAGAGCTCGAGCATCGCCGAGCAGATCGCACCCTCGTCCACGTGCGTGATGTGGGTGGTGCCCGCGTGCACCTCGATCGGATCGTCGGTCAGGACGCGGGTCGTCGAGTGCACCGGTACCTCCGCGAGGGCCGGGTGGTCGGAGACGGCGGCACCCATGCCCGCCAGCACACCGTGTCCGATCGAACCGATTCGTTTGACCGCGGCACCGTCGACGAAGGGATCGATGGTGGGCAGCGTGTAGGGACCGCCGTGTACGAGGGCGGCGGTCAACGAGATCGCTCCCGTCGGTTCGACGCCGACGATCGCGACGTCGGGTCGTCGGGCCCGGAAGTAGGTGACCATGCCGGCCAGGCAGCCGCCACCGCCGACCGGTGCGACCACGACGTCGGGAACCCTACCGAGCTGATCGACGATCTCGAAGGCGATGGTGCCCTGCCCCGCCGCGGTGCGCGGGTCGTCGAAGGCGTGGATCCAGGTGGCGCCGGTTCGCAAGACGTCGGCCTGTGCCGCGGCGGCCGCAGCGTCATAGGTGTCCCCCACCGCCAGCAGTTCGACGAATTCTCCGCCATGCCAACTGATGCGGTCGCGCTTCTGCTTGGGGGTGGTGGTCGGCACGTAGATGCGGCCGTGCACGCCCATGGTGCGGCACGCGTAGGCGACGCCCTGCGCATGATTGCCCGCGCTGGCCGCCACGACGCCCCTGTCGAGCTCGGACCGGCTCAGTTGCGCCATCACGTTGTACGCGCCGCGGATCTTGTAGGACCGAACCGACTGCAGGTCCTCGCGTTTGAGGTGGATCTGCGCGCCGGTCGACGCCGAGATCCGCGGACAGGCCTCGAGCGGAGTGCGAATGACCGCGGGCGCGATACGCAACGACGCAGCCTCGATCGCGTCGGCGGTCAGCTCCGATGGGTGCTCGGGAACGGTCTCGGGTCGGCTATTCACGACGTCAATGTTCTCACCGGCGCCCTTGACCCGACGAACTGCGGGTCGTGGCGGCGTCGGTGCCCATACACTCGAGGACGCCGCCCGGACCGGACTGTAGCCCCCGGTACGGATCACCGAGCCGCGAAACGGACACCTCGTGTCCCCCCATCGACGCTCGGAGTGCCATGACACACCAGCCCAGATCACTCCTCGCCCGCACCGCCGCTGTCCTCGCCGGTGCCGCCCTCACCGCAGGACTCGCCACCGCTGTCGTCTCGTCGCCCGCCTCGGCTGCGCCCTGTGCGGGTGCGACGGCCCCACGGCTGGTCGGGTCGGTTCCCGGCGCGGCCCTCGAGGGTCTCACCGTGGACGCCTCGGGACGGCTCTATGCCACCGACCTGATCAGCGGTCAGGTGTTCCGGCTCACCCGTCCGGGTGCGCCGGCGGTACCGATCGCGCGGGTCCCCGGCGGGAGTGGGGCCGGCGCGCTGGCCTGGACCCCCGACGGTGTGCTCCTCGTCGGCTACGGCGCCGACCCCCGGGTCATCGTCGGCGACGTGATCCGCCATGCCGGGATCGCGCGACTCAACGTGACCACCCGCGCCATCCGGCCGTGGGTGGGCGGACTGTCGGCGGCCAACGGCATGGATGTGTCGGCCCGCGGAAACGTGTACGCCACCAACGACTTCGGCAATCTCATCGGTCGGGTCAGTCCCAACGGATTCGTGAACGCCGCCTGGGGTGTGCTGCCCAGCGCCAATGGTGCGGTGCTCAGTCGCGACGACCAATGGCTCTACGTGTCGCGCACGTTCGTCAACCCCGGTGTCAGCCGCATCTCGACCACCAATCCCCGAGTGGTGCAGAGTCTGCTGTCGGTGGGTGGCAACGCAACTCCCGACGGGCTGACCCTCGATGCGCAGGGCCGCCCGATCGTGCCGTTCAACGCGGCCGGCGAAGTGGTCCGGTTGACCTCACCCGGCCGCTACTGCGTCCTCGCCTCGGGTATGCCGCTGTCCAGTGTCGTCAGCTACGGCCGCGGTGATCGCGGATTCTCCACGGGACGACTCTTCCGGGCGGGCTTCGACGGGCGGATCTATGAGATCCCGGCCGGATTCAGCCGTGGAGCGACGGCGGCGTTCCCGGGGAGGTAGCGCGCAGAGCTGGAGCCAGCATCCGGCCACCCCACCAGACGGTCAGCACTGCGACAGCGGTGACCCACATGGTGATCTGACCGGAACCGGTGATGAGCAGGGCCCCGAGTCCCGCGAGCAGACCACCGATCACCGCGTACAGCTTGTACACCGGCCAGGCGACACCCGCAACGTCAACGGTGCGCGAGGTGCGCTCGGTGTGGTGCGTGGGGCCGTGCACGATCTCGATCAGCGTGGTCATCTGCCATCTCCTTATCAGGGGGCTGCCTGATACCAACACCGTACCATGTCGAAACGAAAAGTTCGGTGAGCCGAACACTTCACCGCGCACGCCGGGTGACCTGGGGTCAGTTCGATGGATCGACGCCACGCCGCAGCGTCGCGAGCAGCTTGTGACAGGGTTCGATGAGGTCGGCCGGGGTCCCCGGCCGACCGGCGTACTCAGCCCAGACAGCTCGGGCCGAGCAGTGCCTTGAGGTCACCCATCAGCGCCGACGACGGCGTCACCCGCAGTGACTCCGTGAGCCGAAGTTGCGTCTGCCGTTCATCACTGACCAGCGTGACGTGCACATCCGCGCTCCCGGGATGCCGGGTGAGTACCTGCTTGAGGGCCTGGACCCGGTCGGGTGTACACAACCGCGCGGACAGGGTGAGGGCGACGGGTTTGGTGGCGCCCGCCGACGACAGATCGGGAACGGCGAGGTCGTTGGCCGAGATCATCATCGAATCGTCGCGCAGGTTGACCCGCGCCTTGATGAGCACGATGTTGTCGGCGACGATGTCCATCCCGTAGGCGGCGAAAGCACGCGGGAAGAAGTACACCTCCACACCACCGACCATGTCCTCGAGGGTGACCGCCGCCCACGGTTCGCCCTTCTTGTTCACCCGGCGCGTCACCGACGAGATGATGCCGCCGATGGTGATCTGGGCGCCGTCGGCGATGTTGCCTTCGAGCAGGGTGGTGATCGAGGTGTCGGTGTGTGCGGCGATCGCGTGTTCGACGCCACTGAGCGGATGCCCGGACACGTAGAGCCCCAACATCTCTCGCTCGATGGCGAGTTTGTGTTTGGTGTCCCACTCCTCGTCGGGCACCTTGACCGCGAAGACCTCGGCCATGGTGTCGTCGGCTCCGCCCGCATCGCCGAACAGATCGAATTGTCCGATGGCCTCGGCCTTCTTGGTGCCGAGCACCGATTCGACGGCCTCACCGTGAACCAGGAACAGACCCTTGCGCGGATGCGCCAGCGAGTCGAAGGCACCGGCCTTGATCAGCGATTCCGTCACCTTCTTGTTGCAGGCGGTGACGTCGATCTTGCCGAGATAGTCCGAGAAGCTGGTGAACTTTCCCTTCTCCTCGCGCGCGGCCAGGATCGAGGAGACCACCCCGCTGCCGACGTTGCGGATGGCGGCCAGGCCGAAGCGGATGTCGGTGCCGACGGCCGCGAAGTTGCGCTGGGACTCGTTGACGTCGGGTGGTAGCACCGTGATGCCGAGCTTGCGGCAGTCGGCGAGATAGATTGCGGCCTTGTCCTTGTCGTCGCCGACGGAGGTGAGCAGCCCGGCCATGTACTCGGCGGGATAATTCGCCTTGAGGTAGGCCGTCCAGAACGAGACGAGCCCATAGCCGGCGGCGTGGGACTTGTTGAACGCGTATCCGGCGAACGGGAGGATCGTGTCCCAGAGCGCCTTGATGGCCGGCCCGGAGAACCCGTTGGCCTTCATGCCCGCCTCGAACCCCTCGAATTCGGCGGCGAGGACCTCGGCCTTCTTCTTGCCCATCGCGCGGCGCAGGATGTCGGCTCGGCCGAGTGAGTACCCGGCCACCTTCTGCGCGATCTGCATGATCTGCTCTTGGTAGACGATCAGACCGTAGGTGTCGGCGAGAATCTCCTTGAGCGGCTCGGCCAATTCCGGATGGATCGGTTTGACCTCTTGGCGACCGTTCTTGCGGTCGGCGTAATCGTTGTGGGCGTTCATGCCCATCGGACCCGGCCGATAGAGCGCGAGGACGGCGACGATGTCCTCGAATCCGGTGGGCTGCATGCGTTTCAGGAGTTCGCGCATGGCCCCGCCGTCGAGCTGGAACACGCCCAGCGTGTCACCTCGGGCGAGCAGCTCGTAGGTCTTGGGGTCGTCGAGCGGGGCGTCGTCGAGGTCGAGATCGAAGCCGCGGTTGATCTTGATGTTCTCGATGGCGTCACCGATGACGGTGAGGTTGCGCAACCCCAGGAAGTCCATCTTCAACAGGCCGATGGCCTCACAGGACGGGTAATCCCAGCCGGTGATGATGGCGCCGTCCTGGGCGCGCCGCCACACCGGGATGGCGTCGGTGAGCGGCTCCGAGGACATGATCACCGCACACGCGTGCACACCGGCGTTGCGGATCAGGCCTTCCAGGCCCAGTGCGGTGTCGTAGATCTTCTTGACGTCGGGATCGGTCTCGATGAGCGAGCGGACCTCGGCGGCCTCGTTGAACCGTTCGTGATCCGGATCGGTGATGCCCCAGACCGGGATGTCCTTGGCCATGATGGGCGGCGGCAGCGCCTTGGTGATCCGGTCGGCGATGGAGAAGCCGGGCTGCCCGAACTGCACCCGGGCGGAGTCCTTGATGGCAGCCTTGGTCTTGATGGTGCCGAAGGTGATGACCTGGGCGACCTTGTCGCTGCCCCACCGGTCGGTGGCGTAGCGCACCATCTCACCGCGCCGACGATCGTCGAAGTCGATGTCGATGTCGGGCATCGAGACGCGTTCGGGGTTGAGGAACCGCTCAAATAGCAGTCCGTGCGGGATGGGGTCGATGTTGGTGATGCCCAACGCCCACGCGACCAGGGACCCGGCCGCCGATCCACGGCCCGGTCCGACGCGGATGCCGACCTCCTGGGCGTGCCGGATGAGGTCGCCGACCACCAGGAAGTAGGCCGGGAACCCCATCTGGATGATGACGTCGAGCTCATAGTTCGCGCGCTCCTGATACTCCCGCGGCACCTCGGCGCCCGCGAAGCGGCGTTCGGCGAGACCCTTGGCGACCTCTTTGCGCAACCACGTCTGCTGGGATTCGCCTTCGGGCACCGGGAAGACCGGCATACGGTCGCGGTGGGTGAAGACGTCGGCGTAGCTCTGGACCCGTTCGCCGATCTCCAGGGTGTTGTCGCAGGCGCCCGGAACCACCGAATCCCACAGCTCGCGCATCTCGGCGGCGGACTTCAGGTAGTAACCGTCGCCGTCGAACTTGAAGCGGGTCGGGTCGGAGAGGGTCTTACCGGTCTGTACGCACAGCAGCGCCTCGTGGCTCTTGGCGTGATCCTTGGTTACGTAGTGGCAGTCGTTGGTCACCAACGGTTTGATGCCGAGCTTGCGGCCGACCTCGAGCAGCCCGTCGCGGACCCGCCGCTCGATCTCGAGGCCGTGCTCCATGAGTTCGAGGTAGAAGTTCTCCTTGCCGAAGATCTCCTGCCATTTGGCCGCCGCCTCGAGCGCCTCACGCTCATGCCCGAGGCGCAGGCGGGTCTGGACCTCGCCGGACGGACAGCCGGTGGTCGCGATGATGCCCTCGGCGTATTCGGCGATGATGTCGGCGTCCATGCGCGCCCACTTGCCGAGCTGTCCTTCGATGGAGGCCAGCGACGACAGCTTGAACAGGTTGCGCAGACCGGTGGCGTTCTCGGCCACCATGGTCATGTGGGTGTAGGCGCCGCTACCCGAGACGTCGTCGTCCTTCTGATCGCGGGTACCCCACGTGACGCGCTTGGTCTCGAAGCGCGACGCCGGCGCGACGTAGGCCTCGATGCCGATGATCGGCTTGATGTCGTTCTTGACTGCCGTGTTGTAGAACTCACTGGCGCCGAACATGTTTCCGTGGTCGGTCATGCCGATGGCGGTCATGCCCAGCCGTTTGGCCTCCGCGAACAGCGGCGCCACCTTGGCGGCACCGTCGAGCATCGAGTACTCGGTGTGGTTGTGCAGATGGACAAACGAATCGGTCACAGCGCCTCTTCAGCTACCTAGCGGTGGAAGTCGGTGGATCAGTCGATGAGAGTGGTCGGGGTAAGTCGCGATCCACTGTATTCGCTCCTACCGACAGCGCTGTGCAGGCGCCCCGGGCAGTGACAGATGTGACGCGACGGACGGGCGCGGGTGGCAACGGGGACACATCTCAGAGCGCCACCCCGAGCACGATCGCGGTCACGAGGAGCAGCAGGATCACCCCGACGACGCCGACTATCACGACCGGGTTGACCCCGCCCGAGGTCAGTGGAACTGGCTGGTCGGCCGGTGGCCGCCGACCGATCGGACCCGACGGTCCGCCCGGCGGATTCACCGACCTGGGAACAACCGCAGCGGGTCCGCTCGCCGCCGGGGGTCGCCGCAGCGGACCCGACGGCCCGGACCGGCCCCGCCCGGGCGGCGCGGCGCGCGGGAGATCGTCGGTCTGCCTGCGCGGCGTCGGGTTCGACGGATGCGGGGAGACCTGGGTGCGAGCCCAGGCGGCCTGATCGGGACGACCCTGGGGCCCCGGGGCGGGTCGTCGCGCCGGTGGCGGCGCCGGCGACGACGAACGGGGCGGAGGATGCGGCGCGGGCACCGGTCCCGGGGGCCGCGGTGGGGCGCCGGGAGGGCCGGCCGGACGGTGGCGCGGCGGGGCAATCCGGCCCGGCGGGCCCGCGGAGTGGACGGGCCGCCGGACGGCGGGACGGGTGTGGACCGCCACACTCAGCGCGGCGGCGAACTCGCGGCACGTGCCGAAGCGGTCGGCCGCGGATTTCGCCATCGCCCGGGCGATAACCGCGTCGACGGTGGGCGGGACGTCGCCGATCACCCCGGACACCTTGGGTACCGGGGTGTCGAGGTGGGCGGCGATGATCGCGGCGGTGTCCCGGTCGTCGAAGGGGACCCGGCCGGCCATCAGGTGAAACGCCGTGGCGGCCAACGAATACTGGTCGGTCCGACCGTCGAGACGTTCACCCGACAGTTGTTCCGGGGAGGCATAGGACAGGGTGGCGAGCACCGTGCCGACCGAGGTGAGTCCCTCGACCTCGTCGGTGATCTTGGCGACACCGAAGTCGGTCAGCACCACCCGCTGCTCGTCGAGGCCGGTCGCGCCGACGTCGTCGGACACCTTGGACAACAGGATGTTGGCCGGCTTGATGTCGCGGTGCAGCAGACCGTGTCGGTGTGCGTGGTCGAGGCCGCGCGCGATCTCGGTCACGATCCGCGCGACCCGCCGCGGCGAGAGCCGTCCCCGCGCGTCCACCTCCCGGGCGGCGTCGGTCCCGGCGACGTACTGCATCGCGATCCAGAGCAGGTCGTTGCTGCCCGACGAGTGTCCCGGGGGCGCTTCGGCCCGCCCACGGTTGTAGATGGTGACGATGTTCGGGTGATCGAGGGTCGCGGCGACCTCCGCTTCCCGCAGGAACCGCTTGCGGAACTGCTCATCGGCTGCCCCACCGGACGCGTTGAGCACCTTCAGGGCATCCGATCGCGGGAGTTCCGGATGCCGGGCGAGATAGACCGAACCCATGCCTCCGCTGCCGAGGACCCGCTCGATGCGGTACCCGGCGACAGACGTTCCCGGTTCGAGCACCTTCACAGGCTACCGAGAGACGCGCGGCGTTTCGTGCCGATCGCCGGGCCGGTCAGGTCTCCCGCAGCACGTCGAGTGCGTGTTGCAGGTCGTGCGGGTAGGGACTGGTGAACTCGACGCGGCGTCCGTCGGCCGGGTGTGCGAAGCCCAGCGACCGCGCGTGCAGCCACTGCCGGTCGAGGCCGAGCCGCTTGGCCAGCACCGGGTCGCCGCCATAGGTCGGGTCACCGCAACACGGGTGGTGCAGAGCGGCGAAATGGACGCGGATCTGGTGTGTCCGACCGGTTTCCAGATGGATGTCGAGCAAGGAGGCGGCAGCGAACATCTCGAGGGTCTCGTAGTGGGTGATGCTCGGTTTGCCGTTCGCGGTCACCGCGAACCGCCAGTCGCTTCCGGGATGGCGGCCGATGGGTGCGTCGATCGTGCCCGTCGGCGGGTCGAGGTGGCCCTGCACCAGGGCGTGATAGCCCTTGTCCACGGTCCGCTGTTTGAATGCCCGCTTCAGCACGCTGTAGGCCCGCTCGGAGACCGCGACGACCATCACACCGGAGGTTCCCACGTCCAGGCGCGACACGATGCCCTGCCGTTCCGGCGCGCCCGACGTCGAGATCCGGTAGCCGGCGGCGTCGAGGGCGCCGAGCACCGTGGGTCCGCTCCAGCCGAGCGACGGATGCGCCGCCACCCCGACCGGCTTGTCGACGACGATGATGTCGGAGTCGTGGTAGATCACGTCGAGATCCTCGACGGGGGTGGGCTCGACCTGCAGCGGACGTTCCGGCTCGGGCAACGTCACGTGCAGCAACGCCCCGGCCGCGAGGCGGTGGGACTTGCCCACGGCCACACCGTCGACGGTCACGTCGCCGTCGTCGGCGAGCCCGGCCACCACGGTCCGCGAGAGTCCCAGCATCCGGGCCAGCGCGGCGTCGAGGCGCATGCCGTCGAGTCCGTCGGGTACCGGCAGCATGCGCGACTCACGCATGAGAACCCCCTTCGGTGCGCGGCTGTACCTCGTCGGTGGCATCGTCGGCGGGCGCGTCGTGGTGGTCGCGCCGCGCGGCCCAGCCGGTGCGGCTGCCGTCGTAGTCGTAGCCGAGCAGGGAGAGGACGACCAGCAGGATCGCGCCGCACACCACGGCGGAGTCGGCGACGTTGAAGACCGGCCACCAGCCGACCTTGACGAAATCGACGACGTGGCCCTGCAGCGGTTGGGGCGCGCGGAAGATCCGGTCCACCAGGTTGCCGATCGCGCCTCCGAGCACCATGCCGAGTCCCAGGACCCACCACGCCGAGCGCAACCGGCCGCTGTAGCGGACGATGACGACGACCACGACCAACGCGATGCACGACAGGATCCAGGTGTATCCCGAGGCCATCGAGAATGCCGCGCCGCTGTTGCGGACCAGGTACAGCTGCACGGCGTCGCCGATCACGTTGACCCCGACGCCGGGATCGAGGAGCGCGACGGCGAGCATCTTGGTCAGCAGATCCAGGCCGACGACGATCACCGCGATGCCCAGCAACGTCAGCATCACGCGCGTCGAGCGGCGCCGGACGGGAGTGGTTCCGTCACGGTCGGATTCCACGCGATCAGGGGTGTCGGGTGCAGCGTCATCCACCCCCTCATCATCCATGACTCGTGCAATACGCTGGCTGCCGTGTCCCCCAGCCGCCGCCCGAGCTCCCGTCTGATCACCACGCTCGCCCCGGCGATCGCCGCGATCGTCCTCGTCGCCGGCTGCGGCGACAGTGCCGACGACGGCGCCGCATCATCGTCGGCCGACGCCGAGTGTGCCACCGAGAACACCTCCGGTCGCGAGGGGGTCAACCTGATCCCGATCCCACCCGCGAAGGTCACCGTCACCGGGCATGGCACCGAGCCACGCCGGGCGCCCGCCGCGGCACCCGATCTGGCCGCCGCCCAGCGGGCGACGGTGGTGACCACGTCGACAGTGGCCTCGCGAGGCACCACCGAGGCGCAAACCGTCGACCTGTCGATGACCGCACGGTTCGCGTGCACCGACCCCACCGACCTGGAGATGGACCTCGGAACCACCACCTCGCCCGATCCGGCACTCGACGGACAACTCGCCGCCATCGACGGCAGCCGCGCGGGGATGGCGATCGCACCGGGTCTTGCCCCGATCTCGCTGCGTCTGATGCCCGACGACGATGCCGGTTCCGAAGCCCGGCTGGCCGTCGAGCAGGCCCTCATCGGCGCGTTGACCCGCTCGGTACCGATGCCCACCGAACCGGTCGGCGTCGGCGCCACGTGGCGCGTCCAACGAGTCGTCAGTGCGGCCGCCACCGTCACCCAGACCATCGAGGCACGGATCACCGCCTGGACGGGTAACCGGGTGACGATCACCTACACCGCCGACGAGACACCGGTGAACTCGGTGTTCGCGATTCCCGGCGGCAATCAGACGCTGACCATCGCGCGCTACAGCTTCACCGGGTCCGGGACGGTGATCATGGACCTCACCCGCGGCCTACCGGTCGGTGGCGAGGCGACCTATCGCGGGGCGCGGGAACTCGTCGGCGCGGACGCCTCGCGGCCGCTGCTACAGCAGACCGGGTTTACCCTGTCCTGGCGGTGATCCCGCCACCGCGTCGACCACTCGAGCCTGCCGTGCGCCCGAATCCGTTGACCGGTTTCCACCGACGGAACCGACGACCGCGGCCCGGCGTTCGCAGTGAACGCCGGGCCGCGGTTGTGGTCGGGATACCGATCCGGAGATCAGTTCGACGGCCGGGTGCTGCTCTTGCGGGACGAGGTCGTGCTACCCGGGCACATCGGGCTCTCGACCTGATAGGCGGAGAGCAGCGTGCAAACCGTCGCGTTCGACAGCTTCCATCGACCCTGCTGGTAGACGATGGTCGCCTCGACCGGCGTCGGCGGGTTGCCCTCGCTGGTCACCTGCACCGTCACGCGGGCCTTGTTGGGACCCTGACGGATCGGCGGGTTGGTCACCGCGTAGCTGATGCCCTGGTTCTCTTCCTTGGCCTGCACCAGCTTGTCGAAGATGTCCGGGTCACGCTCGGCGCCCTCGACGAGCAGAACCTTCTGCGCGTTCGGCACGTTGGGATCGAGGGCCTCGTTGATCATGGCCTCGATCGTCTGGGCGGTGGGGGGCTTGCTGCCGTCGGTGCGCTGGTCAGCAGCGCTGGTGCCGCTGCCGTTGGCAGACGTGGCCGCGACGGACGGTACCGGCGGGCTGTCATTGTCGTCGCTGCCACAGGCCGCGACCGTCAACAGGGCAGCCGCGATCATGGTCGCGCTTACGAGCTTCGGTAACTTCAACGATCTCCCTCACTGTGTTGTCTGCGGGCGGCCGAGTCGCTGCACAACCTCGGCGAGAGCCCACACCACTATGCCAAATCGTGCCGGGGTGCCCAACAAAGCAGCCCGACGATGCGGCCGCCGGACATCTGGTCGGCCAGAATGGACTCCCATGGTGACCGACAACGCACACGTCGTCCTGATCAGCACCGGCGGCACCATCGCCGCTCAGGCCACAGCCGACGGTGCCGTCCCGATTCTGAGCGCCGACGACCTGCTCGGCTCCGTCCCCGCCGGGACGGCCGACGGGCCCATGGTGTCCACCGTCGACCTGATGTCGGTGGACTCGTCTGCCATGCGCGTGCGCGATCAGTTCGCCGTCGTCGCCGCTGTCGCCGACGCGTTGGCCGACCCGGCGGTCGACGGTGTCGTCGTCACCCACGGCACCGACACGATGGAAGAAACCGCCTTCCTCGCCGACCTTTACGCCGTCGACGAACGTCCGGTCGTCTTCACCGGCGCCCAGTTCCCCGCCGACCATCCGGACTCCGACGGTCCGGCCAACATGGCCGCGGCACTCTCGGTCGCGTCCGACCCGGCGATGCGCGGACGTGGGGTCCTCATCGCGCTCGGCGGCCGGGTCCTCCCGGCGCGCGGCACCTTCAAGGTCTCGACGACGCGATC
The DNA here is from genome assembly GCF_000024785.1 of Gordonia bronchialis DSM 43247. Classification (NCBI taxonomy): domain Bacteria; kingdom Bacillati; phylum Actinomycetota; class Actinomycetes; order Mycobacteriales; family Gordoniaceae; genus Gordonia; species Gordonia bronchialis. Next base: position 3,208,777 of record NC_013441.1, read on the forward strand.
CCTGGCGTTCGACACCGTCCGCGACGATCTGCCCCGGCCGACACTGTCCGGCCCGGTACCGGCCGGCCGGTTCGCCCGCGTTGACGCCTTCACCCTCTATCCCGGCGTCTCGCCTGGGCTGATCGCCGCGGCCGTCGCCCAGAATGCGGCCGGAATCGTCTTGGCCGCAACGGGTTCGGGAAACTCCCAGCCCGACATCACCGCCGAGGTGAGTCTCGCGGTCCAACACGGCGTGGTCGTGGTCATCACGTCTCGAGTGCCCTACGGCGAGGTCCGGCCGACCTATGGGGGCGGCGGTGGTGGCGTCGACCTCGAACGCGCCGGCGCCGTCGTCTCCCCGTGGCTGCGTGCCCCGCAGGCACGGATGACACTCGTGGCATTGCTGACGGCGGGGGAACCCGCATCGGGGATCGTCGAATTCTTCAGTGGCGCAGACACTCCCACCGACACGGGCTCGTCGGATTCAGGTGTGTGACATGATCTGCGCCAGTGCTCGTCGTTCATGCACTGACCCGGCTCGTCACCTGCGACCGAAAGAAGCTGCACATGCCGGTAGTCGTCCTACACCGTGGTCCTGGTGACCTCGCCAACCGCCTGTGCGAGGACGGAGTTGCGGTCAGAACCTACTCGGGCCGCAATGAAGAAGGATACGTGGGACTGTGCTCCGACCCGGCCCCGGTGGTGTCGAACGAGGGCATTCTCGTCTTCCACGAGGACAAAGACAATCACGGCGACCTCTGGGTGACCTCGCGTAGCGGCGGACTCGGCGCGATCTATTCCGAGGACACCCGCATCGACACCGAGGTCATGACAGGATCGCCGGGGGCCGTCGCCGTCGACAACGCGGTGTACGTCTTTTATCAGCAACACGCCAAGTACGGATACTGGCTTGCCGGCCGGCGTTTCATCGGTCCTGCCAGCACAACCAGTGGCGGTTTCGCATCGACCGGGATCACCGGTAGCCCGCGCGCAGTCGTGTTCAGCGGCTGGACCTATATATTCCACCGTGGGCGGGCCGATGGCTACGGCAACGAACACCAGTTGTTCTTCAACAGGGCCCGCGGCTTCGACGTCGAAGGCGAGCAGGCCGTCCCGTCCGTGCGAGCATCGAACAATCCGGCACCGTCGTCTTCGACGACGATCTCTACGTGTTCTATCAGGACGAGAATGAACTCGGCGACCTATGTGTGGCGATTCTTCACAAGGGGAAGTGGCGACACGAATGCATCTCATCGAGGGTGATGTCGAAGAGTCCCACGGCGGTCGTGGCGCCGGACAACCAAGGCAACGACCGCCTCATCGTCTTCTACCAGGGCTATCGAAAGAACGGATCGCTGTGCTCAACGACGTTCGACGGAACGACGTGGTCGGAGTACCGCAAGCCGTCGGAAAACTACCTCACGGGGAGCCCGAGCGCGGTCTATCGCTAGCGAGTTGACCAGCCACCCGGCATCTGAAGCTGGTGCGCGAAGACCAAGACCCTAGTGGCTCGTATCGGCGTCGACCCCAGGCCACTCAAGGCTGTCGAGGGGATCCGCCAGGGTCAGCAACGGGTCGTCGACAGCGAAGGTGCGGGTACGTCCGGGTCCGGTGGTCCGGGTCTCGAAGCGCACGGTGACCACACCGTGACCGCTGCCCTGCACCCAGCCGTGCCCGAACTCGGGATGGCGCACGTCACGGCCGGCGACCAGCCGCGACGACGACACATCCTCGGCGACAGCGTCATCCGGTGCCGACGTGTCGCGGGATGACACCACGGCGGACTGCGCGATCGCATCATCGACGGGATCGCCGAACAGCGCGTACTGCTGCACACTGCTCAGTCCGGAGTATCCGACCCCGACGAGTCTGATGGGCCCGATCGATCGCGGGTCGAGGGCGAGACGCTGTGCGGCGCGGTCGAGCTCGTCGAGATCGGTTGTCGCCGTGGGCAACGTCGCCGATCGGGTGAGCACCGACATGTCCGAGCGCTTCAGCTTCACCACCACCGTCCGCGCCCCACGGCCGTCGGCCAGCAGACGACGATGCGCATCGGCCGCGGCCTTGTCGATCGCCTGCCGCAGTTCGGGGAGGTCGACAATGTCGGCGGCGAAGGTCGATTCGGCGCTGATCTGTTTGGCCGAGGCACGCTCGGTCACCGGCCGCTCGTCGATCCCCTGGGCCAGCCGGTGCAATGCCGGGCCGACGGTGGCACCGAGCACCGACGACACCTCCACCGGTGCCATCGCCGCGAGGTCGCCGATGGTGTCGATTCCCAAGCGGGACAACTTGTCCCCCGACACCGGTCCGATCCCCCACAGCTTGCGCACCGGAAGTTCGTGGAGGAACGCCAGTTCGGCCGACGGCGGGATCACCATCACCCCATCGGGTTTCGCCTGCCCGGAGGCGATCTTGGCGATCTGTTTGCCACTGCCGAATCCGACCGACGCCGCAAGGCCCACCTCGTCGCGGATGATGCCACGGATGCGCTCGGCGAAGTCGGCGGCGGCCGAGGCGGGTGCGCCGGCGAGTTCGGCGGGTTCGGCGAAGGCCTCGTCGAAGGACAGCATCTCGATCACCGGCACCGCCCGACGCACGAGGGCGAAGATGCGAGAGCTGACCACGCGGTAGACGCTGCCGCGGGGCGGAACAACCACCGCCGTCGGCCCCACCAGTCGCCGGGCCTGATGCATCGGCATCGCCGAGCCGGCCCCGAAGGCGCGTGCCTCGTAGCTGGCGCCGGCCACCACGCCCCGCCCGCCGGTTCCGCCGACCAGGACCGGTCGGCCCCGGAGTGTGGGCCGGGTGAGTTGCTCCACCGACGCGAAGAACGCGTCCATGTCCAGATGCATCACCCAGCGCGCACTGCGCTCCGCACCGGCCGACGGCCGCGGCGAATCCTGGGGTGACACACCGGTCAGTCTAAATCCGTGCGCGAACACACCTGCCGATGCGTCAGCGCGCGATGACGAAAACCGGTAGCTGATGGGCGTGCGCGGCCAGTTCGTCGTCGCCGGCATCGACCGACAGTCCCTCGGGGAGGAATCGTTTGACCTCCCATCCCCACTTCGCCAGGTACGTCCGCAGGATCGGGACGCGCTGAGCCGGGTCCACCTCGTGCAGTGCGACGGTGCGTCGACGCCGACCGCGCCGAAGTTCGACGGTCCCGGCGGCACGCGCGTTGCGCACCCACTGCGTCTCGCCGCGGATGCCGATGAGGTATTCGGCACCCTCGAAGCGCAGCGGGTTGACCGGCACCTTCTGGGGCGTCCCGCTCACCCGTCCGACCACGGTGAGGGTGTGCGCGCCGGCGAGGTTCACGCCGTGATCGGCGAGCCAGCCGACCACGCGATTGAAGACCCGGTCCGGGGTGGCCGGCGGGATGTAGTGGGTGTCGTTCATGACTGTCCTTCCGAGGTCCGATGATCGAGAGCACTGATCTCGTTTTGAGTGTGCGCCCCTCGGAGCCGAAAATCAAGAGCACTGCTCTCGTTCTGTGCGAGAATGCGATCATGGCAGCAAAGACGACCCGGGCCGAGAACCGCGCGACGATGGAGGCACGGATCCGGCGGCTCGGCCGCGAGCATCTGAGCACCCATGGCGCAGCGGGGCTGTCGCTGCGGGCGATCGCACGGGATCTCGGGGTGGTGTCCTCGGCCGTCTACCGGTACGTACCCTCGCGTGATGATCTGCTGACCGCATTGGTGGTGGAGGCCTACAGCGACCTCGCCGACACCGTGGAACGCGCCGTCACCGAGCACGACCCGGATCGGCCGCACGACCGGCTGTTCGCGGCCTGCCGGACGATGCGGGCGTGGGCCGTGGCCGATCCGCCACGCTGGGCGTTGCTCTACGGCAGCCCGGTCCCCGGGTACGCCGCGCCTGCCGAACAGACCGTCGGCCCCGGCACCCGGGTGATCGCGATGGTGATCGGTGAGCTGGCACGCGCGGAGTCGGCCGGCCTGTTGACCCCGCGCGCGAGGCCGGTGCCGGTCGAGCTCAGTGACGACTTCGGCGCCATCCGAACCGAATTCGGCTCGACCATCTCCGACGACGCGCTCCTGGTCGCGACCGCACTCTGGTCGACGACGATCGGCGCCATCGGCCTCGAGGTGTTCGGACAGTACGGGCCTGACACCTTTTCCGCACCGGAACTCCTCTTCGACGCCCAGATCGCCGGTGCGCTCGCCGACGTCGACCGGTGAGAGTCACCGCGCGATCGACCGTGGCGTCGCGATGCCGATCAGCTTGTCGGGGTTGCGGATGGCGTAGATGTTGCGAACCACACCGTCGCCGACCTCGAGGACGAAGACGCCCTGCAACGCACCGTCGAAGTACACCCGGAGTCCGGGCAGGCTGTTGAAGATCGCCGACTCCACCCGAAGGTCGTCGACCTTGGCCCCGACTTGCGTGAAAGCGGCGAGAAGCCGGGCCACTGCGAGTGCACCGCGCACCGGCCGCCGGACCGCGGACGCCTTGCCGTCACTGTCGGCGACGAACTGCACCTCGGGCGCGAGGATCGTCATCAGCGTTGTCACGTCGCCGGATTCGGCAGCCGCCAGGAACGACGCGGTGATCTCGGCCGTGCGGGCCGCGTCCACCGGCTCGAAGCGCGGCCGGCGGGCCGCGACGTGCGCACGGGCACGGTGGGCGATCTGGCGAACCGACGTCGCCGTGCGCCCGACCATCTCCGCGATCTCGTCGTGACCGAAACCGAAGACCTCACGAAGCACGAACACCGCGCGCTCATCGGGGCCGAGGGTTTCCAGGACCACCAGCATCGCGGTCGAAACCGATTCCGCGAGCAGCACATCGGCGGCCGCGTCGTGTTCGTCGAGCAGGATCGGCTCGGGTAACCACGGACCCACATAGTCCTCCCGTCGCCGAGAGCGTGCGCGCACCACGTTCAGCGACTGTCGGGTGACCACCTTGGCCAGATAGGCCCGATCCTCCCGGACCTCGTCGAGGTCGACCTCGGCCCATCGTAGGTACGCGTCCTGGAGCACGTCGTCGGATTCGGTTGCCGAGCCCAGGATCTCGTAGGCGATGGTGAACAGCAGAGGTCGCAATTCGACGAATCGCGCGGCGTGTTCGTCGCTTCCGACGGCCATCAGATGATCCCCTCGGACGCAGTGCTACCCGCCGGCACCTCGAGTACACGTTCCTGCCCGCCGACCGACGGCGACGAACCGGGGCGCCGCTTCTCCATCCGCAGGCTCCAGATGACGCTGCGGCACACCAGTTCCTTGAGCGCCGCACCGGTTCGTCCGGAGATCACGACGCGGGCCGGGGTGTCGTCGCGATGCGTGCCCTGGATCACCGCGCCGTGGCGGCCCAGCGACGTGCACTGCCCGACGAAGGCGACCGAGACCGGCGCGGGCGCTTCGCCGCGGAGCCGGGCGAGGACCGTGTCGGCGGCGTGCGGACCGAGTTGCGTGGCGGCCTGGCAGCTCATCCGGAAGGGCACACCCGAGGGCGCCACCGCATCACCGGCGCCGACGATACGCGGATCATCGATGCTGGTCAGCGTCTCGTCGGCGAGGAGCCGGCCGATCGGATCGGTGCGCAGACCGCTCACCGCGGCCAGCTCGGGCACCCCGAATCCGGCGGCGACGATCGACGTCACACTGGGCAGCGTCTGCATCCGGCCATCAGGTCCCACAACGGTCACGGTATCGGCCGCAACCGCCGCCACACGATGGTCTTCGATGATCTCGACACCGAGTCGGCGCAGCGTCCGGCGCGCGATGCGCCGGGCGCGGGTGCCGAACGCCGGCGCCAGCGGTCCGCGGCACACCAGTCGGACGGTACGCCCGGCCTCAGCGAGTTCGGCGGCCAGTTCGATGCCGGTGAAACCGCCGCCGATCACCGTCGTCGGCGAGGCCGGCGCCGTCGTGGCGAGATGTCCCCGAAGTTCCTGTGCCACTTCCCAGTCGCCGAACACGAAGCCGTGCTCGGCAACACCGTCGATGGTGACCGGCGCACGACCGGTCGAGCCGACGGCGTAGATCAGCTGGTCATAGGGCAGCGATTCTCCGGACGCGAGTTCGACACGGCCCGCCGCGACATCGATTCGGGTCGCGGTGTCGACGACGAGACGTACGTCGTCGGCCAGCACCGTGCCGTATTCGGCGTCGGCGACGCCGGTCCCGGTGGCCCACTGGTGCAACCGAATCCGATGCACGAAATGCGGCCGTGGGTTCACCAGGTTCACCTGTGCGGCGCCGGCGCGTACGGCGGCACCGAGCCGGTTGGCCGCCAGCGTGCCCGCGTAACCGCCGCCGATCACGACGATGCGAGGCGCGGTGGGCTCTTCGGCGCTGTGCGGTGTGGTGTTCATGATTGCTCCTCGGATTGACGTCTGACGACAACCCTGAGACACCGCGCCGCGCCGAAATGTGACAGTGGCGCCTATGACGTCAGCCCACCATTGGTTTCGACGCGGCTCGGGCTCAACCAACAGGTAGGCGCAGTCAGGACACCTTGGTGAGGTCCGCGCTGACCCCGTCACCGAGCTCGATCGCCCCGGTGGCGTCCGCGAGCACCTCGAACCGCACCGCAAGAACCTCACCCGCGATCAGCCCGGCGTGCCGGGTGGCCCAGTCGAGACGGGTGTCGGGAACATACAGCCGCACCTCGATGCGGTCGGACACATCGAGTCCGGCGTTGCGGCGCGCATCCTGCAGTTCGCGAATCCGGTCCTTGGCCCACCCCTCGGCCTCGAGTTCCTCGGTGACCGTGGTGTCGAGGACAACGAGCCCGCGCCCACCGGGCAGTTCCGCCGTCGAATCCGGTTCCACCGCGACGAGTTTGCGCGTGTACTCACCCTCGGCGAGGTCGATACCGTCGGCGCTGACCACGTCGGAACCGTCGTCACCGGCACGAACCGACCAGTTGCCGGCCTTGACCGCCTTGATGACCCGCTGGACATCCTTGCCGAGCCGCGGGCCGGCCGCCCGCGCGTTCACCACGAGTTCGTAGCGTCCGTAGGCTGCGGTGTCAGTGGACAACGACACCTCCTTGACGTTCATCTCGTCGGCGATGAGCGCGGTGAACGGCTGCAGCCGCTCAGCGGTCGGCGAGGCAACGGTCAACCGCGACAACGGGAGTCGCACCCGCAACTGGTTGGCCTTGCGGACACTCGACGCGGTCGAGCACACCTGCTGGACCTCGTCCATCGCGGCCACCAGCTCGGCGTCGGCAGGCAGTTCGTCGGCCGCCGGCCAGTCCGTCAGATGCACCGAACGCTCGCCGGTCAGGCCGCGCCAGATCGCCTCGGTGGCCAGCGGCAGCAGCGGGGCGGCCAGCCGGGCGGCCACCTCGAGCACGGTGTACAGCGTGTCGAAGGCGTCCGGATCGGTGTCCTGCCCTGCCCAGAATCGTGAACGGGACCGTCGCACATACCAATTGGTCAGGGACTCGACGAAGCCGCGGAACGATTCGCAGGCACCGGCGATGTCGTAGACGTCGAGCGCCGCGGTCATCGTCTCCCGCGTGGTCGCCAGCTTGGCCAGGATGTAGCGATCCAGCACGTGCGTCGAATCGGTCCGCCAGGTGGCCGGACGCTCGGCGTAGAGCTGCAAGAAGCTGTAGGCGTTCCACAGCGGCAGCAGCGCCTGCCGCACGCCCTCACGGATTCCGCGCTCGGTGACCACGAGGTTGCCGCCGCGCAGCACCGGTGAGGCCATCAGGAACCAGCGCATCGCGTCGGAGCCGTCACGGTCGAAGACCTCGTTGACGTCGGGATAGTTGCGCTTGGATTTCGACATCTTCTGGCCGTCGTCGCCGAGCACGATGCCGTGGGCGATCACGCTCTTGAACGCCGGCCGGTCGAACAGCGCAGTGGCCAGGACATGCAAGTTGTAGAACCAGCCACGGGTCTGCCCGTTGTACTCGACGATGAAATCGCCTGGATTGTGCGGCAATTCGCCCGCGGCGTCATCCCCGTCGAACCAGTCGGCGTTCTCGAAGGGATAATGCACCTGCGCATACGGCATCGACCCGGATTCGAACCAGCAGTCGAGAACCTCGGGGACCCGGCGCATCGTCGAATTGCCGGTCGGGTCATCGGGATTGGGCCGGGTCAGCTCATCGATGTAGGGCCGGTGCAGGTTGTCCGGCCGCACGCCGAAGTCGCGTTCGAGTTCGTCCAGGGATCCGTACACGTCCACGCGCGGGTACTCCGGGTCGTCGGAGATCCACACCGGGATCGGCGCTCCCCAGAACCGGTTTCGGCTGATATTCCAATCGCGCGCACCCTCGAGCCACTTGCCGAACTGCCCGTCGCGGATGTGTTCGGGTGACCAGGTGATCTGCTTGTTCAGTTCGAGCATCCGCTCCTTGATCGGGCCCACAGCCACGAACCACGACGGAACCGCCATGTAGATCAACGGTTTTCCGGACCGCCACGAATGCGGATAGGAGTGCTCGATGGTCTCGTGCCGCAGCACCCGACCGGCCGCCTTGAGGTCCTTGATGATCACCGGGTTGGCGTCGAAGACCATCAGACCCTCGTACGGCGGGACCTGCGCGGTGAAGCGTCCGCCCGGATCGAGCGGCTGCACCACCTCGATGCCGTTGGCGGTCGCGAGTTCCATGTCCTCCTCACCGAAGGCGGGAGCGAGGTGCACGATGCCGGTGCCGTCCTCGGTGGTCACGTAGTCGCCCAACAGCACCCGGTGGGCGCCCGGATGTCCGACGAAGAAGTCGAACGGCGGTGTGTAGGAAAGACCTTCGAGCTCCGATCCGCGGTAGCTCCCGAGGACCTCGGTCTCACCGAGTTCCTTGGCGTAGCTGCCCAGCAGCGCCTTCGCGAGCAGATACTGCTGACCGTCGGACGATGCGACGTGCACGTACTCGACGTCGGGATGCACGGCAACGGCCAGGTTGGACGGCAGGGTCCACGGCGTGGTCGTCCAGATCAGCGCGTTGACCCCGTCGAGCGGTGATCCGGGCGCCCGCAACGGCATTCGCACGGTGACTGCCGGGTCCTGCCGCATGCGGTAGGCGTCGTCGAGTTTGGACTCCTGGTTGCTCAGCGGCGTCTGTTCGTACCAGCTGTACGGCAGGACCCGGTAGCCCTGATAGATCAGGCCCTTGTCGTGCAGCCGCTTGAACGCCCACATCACCGACTCCATGAAGTCGATGTCCAGGGTCTTGTAGTCGTTGTCGAAGTCCACCCAGCGTGCCTGCCGGGTCACATAGTCGCGCCATTCGCCGGTGTAGCGCAGCACCGAGTCGCGACAGAAGGCGTTGAATTTCTCCACGCCCATCGTCTCGATCTCGGACTTGTCGGTGATGCCGAGTTGGCGTTCGGCCTCGAGTTCGGCGGGCAGGCCGTGGGTGTCCCAGCCGAAGCGGCGTTCCACCCTCTTGCCGCGCATGGTCTGGTAACGCGGCACCACGTCTTTGACGTAGCCGGTCAGCAGATGACCGTAGTGCGGCAGGCCGTTGGCGAACGGTGGGCCGTCGTAGAAGACGAACTCCGGGCTGCCGGACCGGTTCTCGATGGAGGCGGCAAAGGTGTTGTCGGCGTCCCAGTAGCTCAGCACGTGCTGCTCGACGTCCGGGAACGACGGGGTGCTGCGTCCGGTCTCACCGCCGGCCGTCATGTCGACGACGGGGTAGACGCGGCCGGTCTGGGGTGCCTTCTCCGCGGCTACCTTCTCCTGGGATGCGCCGTCCTGGGATGCGCTGTTCGGGTCCGTCACGGTCGGTCTCCTCGTGCCAGTGTTGGTCGGCACGGGGACGCACACCGGAGGCCTGCGCGGTACCACCCCGCTTGCGCCGGGTACACCCGACGCCACTCACGAACCGCGTTCGGATGACCTCGTCGCATGAGATCTTCTTGCGGCCCTACGGCTGTGTCGGGCCGCACCCGCCCGGTTCTACTGGGAATCCCGACGCAGAGATCGTGCGCCTGGCTTCCGTTCTTCCGGGTGCTCCCCGGTGATGGCCGGATCAACGCGGTACTCAGTGTAGCGAGCGTTCGTGGACGACCGCCAATTGATTACGCGGACCCGCGCGGACCGAGGTGCCGGCTCGCCACAGGCCACTCAGTCCAGTGGCGGGCGCCAGTTGGGATCGAGCGGATCGAATGTCGGTTTGGGCCGCTCCGGTTCGGTGGGACGCGCGCCCGGCTCGGGTGTGCGGCCGCCCCGCGGGTCCTCCCCGCGCTGGGGGTCGCTCCCGGGCCGGGGGTCGCTTCCGGGCTGGGGGTAGGGACGTGCTTGGTAGCCGCCGGGACCGTATCGGCCCGGCCCCTGCTCGGATGGCCCCTGCTCGAATGGACGCTGGGGGGAAGGAACCGGCTGATCACCGGAACGCCACCCTCCGGTGTTCCCCGGCGTCGGGGGCGCCGGCGTCCGGTACGGGGCGGTGTCGGGTTGCGGCCGGGCGGGCGTCTCGGATCCACCGACGGATCTCAGGTAGTCCTCGAGTCCACCTTCGCGCGCCTGTTCGGGCGGCGTGTCCGGCGACACCGCGGAATGCCGCCCACTGTCTGTCGTGGTGGTGTGGCCGTCAGTGGTGCGGGGGCCGGACGTGTGCTCGTCCGGGACACCATTCCCGCCACCGGGCGCGGCGAGGTGCTCGGTCGGCGCGTCGACGCGATCGGTGACCGGTTCCGCGGCGTGCTCGGCGTCCGCGTCGTCGGCTCCCGGAACGAGGTCCTCGATGGAACGGGAGTTGCCACGCCGGCCCGATCCGATGACGTCGATCAAGAGGAACGCCAGACCGATCAGGCAGATCACGATGCAGGCGACCGCCAACCACACCTGGCCGGTGATCAGGCCGAGGATGAGCAACACGAACCCGACGAGGGTTGCGGCCAGCGCCAGGGTCAGCACGTCACCCGCCGCCTAAGCTTGCGCATCGAGGGGCAGTACTCAGCTCGGCGAGTAGCTGCTGTACCCGCCGCTACCCGGATCCGTCTGGAAGGAGGGATCGGGACGGCCGTTCTCGACGGGCGCCGCGCTGCCGCGTTGCTGCAGTTCCTCGAGCTGGGATTCCAGGTAGGTCTTCAGCCGGGTGCGGTACTCGCGTTCGAACGTCTTGAGTTGTTCGATACGGCCCTCGAGAACCACACGCTGCTGGTTGATGGTGCCCATGATCTCCGAGTGTTTGCGCTCGGCGTCGCTCTGCAGGGCGTCGGCACGTTCCTGGGCCTGCCGCAGCTGGGCCTCCGAACGGGTCTGCGCGTCGGCGAGGATCGCCTCCGAGCGCTGCCGCGCATCGGCGAGCATCGCGTCGGACTTGGTCTGGGCCTCCGACACCATGGCGTCGGCCCGGGCGTGCGCGTCGGCCAGCATCGCGTCGGCGTCGCTGCGTGCGCTGCTGGTCAGACGATCGGCGGTGTCCTGGGCGAGCGCCAGCACGCGAGCGGCGCGCACATGCGAGTCGTCCTGCTCACCGCCGCCGGTGGGTGCCGCCGGTGCCGCGGGCGCCGGGGCCGGCGTCGGCTCGGGGGTGGCGACGGCGAAAGCCTGGGTCCGGTCGTCGGTCGTGCTGGTCGCACCACCCGACGACTTGGCATCGGCGAGCTCACCTTCGAGCTCTTCGACGCGCTGTTTGAGATCGGAGTTCTCCTCGATCAGGCGGGCCAGCTCCGCCTCGACAAAGTCGAGGAACTGGTCGACTTCATCCTCGTTGTAGCCGCGCTTACCGATAGGCGGTTTGCTGAACGCGACGTTGTGCACATCAGCTGGAGTCAGCCGCATGTCGGTTCCCCTCATGTCGTTTGGAGCGTTGTCTTCAGTTTGTGGGACGCACACCCTGAGGCCGGAATCTCGATGACCCATTCTCCAGGCTGCACTACCCATACATACCAGTCAAAATCTGTAACTGGCGTCCCATCCTGTCACACCCGAACCGTTCGTTGCAGTCCTTCGATGCGCTCTCGCAATGAAACGGTCACTCGATGATGACATTTAACGGTAGAACATCCCACCGCGGACAGGTAGTGACCTGCGAATAGTTTTCTCCGACGACGCTGGTACGTCCGTACCGGACGTCATTCACGCATGTCCCGGGGGTAAGGACTACGCCTGCGAGAAATCAGGAAAACGGTTTCGGCGGAGCGAGCTCAGATCACTCCGGCGGCCATCAGCGCAGAGGCCATCGCACTGTTGCGCAGACCGGACACGACGTTCATCGCGATGATCACCACGATCATGACGATCATCAGCGAGAGATCGAGCCGTACCGGCCCCAGCGGGATCGGCGGGAGAACCCGACGCAACGCCTTGATCGGCGGATCCGTTGTCGTGAAGATCACTTCCAGGATCACCACGGTGACTCCGGTTGGCCGCCAGTCCCGGGCAAAAGTCCGCACCAGTTCGACGACGAGCCGAGCCAGTAGGAGCAACCAATAGATCAGCAGGAGGAAGTAGAGAACATCCCAGATAACCGCCACGGGTCAAGATTGCCTGAAAGGTCGGGTCGTCTGCGAATCCGCCGGTGTATCCGCTGCTCAGCTGTGGTTGTAGAAGCCGGTCTCGGCGATCTTGCGCCGATCCTCGGGCGACACGTCCACGTCCGCCGGCGAGAGGAGGAAGACCTTGGTGGCCACCTTGTCGAAGGAGCCGCGCAAGGCGAAGGCCAGACCCGCGGCGAAATCGACGAGACGCTTGGCGTCGTCGTTGCTCATGTCGACGAGATCCATGATGACCGGATTGCCGTCGCGGAACCGCTCACCGATGGTGCGTGCCTCGCTGTAATCCGAAGGCCGCAGCGTGGTGATCTTCTGCAGCGGACTGTCGGCGAAGACGCGCTCGAGTTCGGCACGCTGCTCGGCACTCATCGCACGCGGACCGGCCGCCCGCAGTGCCGCGCTGCTGGTCCGCTGCAGCGGCTCGAGCCGCGCCCCACCGCGCAGATCGCCGCCGCGCAGATCAGCACCCCGCAGTTCGCCGACGGCGCGGACCCGATCCATCGCCTCCACCGACGGACGTGCACCCGCGTAGGCGTATTCGGGCTCGAAACCCGTGTCGTAGCCGGCGTAGCGACGCTCCTCGGCGTAGGCGAGGTCCACGTCGCGGTAACCGAGGTCGCGCATCGGAGGTTCGCCGTAGCCGGGCTCGTAACCGTCTCCGTAGTAGTCGTCACCGCGAACGTCGTTGCGGTAGCCGCGATCTCGCGAACCGCGCATGGGGCCGGCCGGCTCGTCGAGGTAATCGTCCTCGTACTCGCTCGGCGGCACCATGCCGAAATACGCCTTGAACTTCTGCATCGTGGTCATATTCGGCCTCCCTGTCGACGACGCCGCTTCGCTGCCGTGCCCGGTGTTGCTTGAGTTGTCGGTGTTCTGCTTGGTTCTGTTGTGACTAATGTGATTACTGAGAGAGTAGCGGCCGCTCTCCCAGGATCGCGGTACCGACACGCACGCATGTCGAGCCATGTGCCACGGCGATTTCCAGGTCCCCCGACATTCCGGCGGAGAGCTCGGTCGCGTCGGGATGTGACCGGGTGAAGTCCGCGTGGATGCGAGCGAGCTCGGCCATCCAGTGCGCACGCTCACCGGCGAGCGGCGCGATCGCCATCAGCCCACGCAGAGACAGCGCCGGCGACCCGGCCACGGCGTCGGCGACATCGGCAAGGTCGGCTTCGAGGAGCCCGCCGCGGTGCGGATCCCCGTCCAGGCTCACCTGCAGCAGCACTCCGAGCGGATCGTCGCGGTCGCCGGCGTCGAGCGCGGCCTGCGCGGCGTCGGCGAGCCGCTCGGCGAGCTTGCGGCGGTCGACGGAGTGCACGGCGCGGGCCCAGCGAGCCACACCACCGGCCTTCTTGGTCTGCACCGTGCCGATCATGTCGAAGGTGGGCGGCGGGGTGATCTCGCCACCCGCGCGGACCTCGGCGATCTTGCGGCCGGCCTCCGGCTCCCGCGATTCGCCGAAGGTGCGTACCCCGAGCCCGATCAGTCGACGCACGTCGTCCGCCGGGAAGAACTTCGTCACCACCAGCAGTTCGACCGCACCGGCCGGCCGGTGGGCAGCGGCAACCGCGGCGTCGAGGCGCTCCCGCACCGCACGCAGGCGAGCCGCCAGTTCCGTGGTCCGCGCATCCCGCGATGCGGAGAAATCCGAGCCGGTGCCGTCCGTGCCGGGATCATTCATGCCCGTCACCCCGCCGAATCGGACTCGACGCCCCTGGTTCCGCCCGATTCTCCGGTGGCGTCGGCATCCATCCAGATCACCGAGGCAAGACGGCCGGTCGGCGCGCCGCGGCGATGACTGTACAGTCCGGTGTCGGAGATGGTGCAGCGCGGGTCGACGGCGACCGCGGCGACTCCCGCGTCGAGCAGCTGACGACGCAACCCGGCACGCAGATCCAGCCCGGGAGTCCCCTGCACGGTGCGGCAGGCGCTTCCGGGCAGGTGCTTTTCAACGTCACGCTGCATCTCGGCGGGCACCTCGTAGCGTTCACCGCTTGCGGCCGGCCCGAGAAAGGCACCGATCCGATCGATCCGGGCACCGAGTTCGACCATCACCCGCAACGTCTCGCCGACGATCCCGATCCGGGCCCCGACCCGCCCCGCGTGGACCCCGGCGATCACCCCGGCCTCGTCGTCGCTCAGCAGCACCGGCACACAGTCGGCCGACAGTACGGCGAGCGCGAGCCCCGGGGTCGAGGTCACCAGGGCGTCGGTGGCCGGCACCGCAGCGGACACCGGCTCGTCGACGACCGTGACGTTGCGACTGTGGATCTGTTCCATCCACACCACCGAGCCGGGTGCGACGCCGATCTGCTCGGCAAGCCGAATCCGGTTGGCCGCGACGGCTTTCGGGTCGTCGCCGACGTGATCGCCCAGGTTGAACGAGTCGTACGGCGCGGCCGAGACGCCGCCGGACCGGGTGGTGATCACACGACGCACCCGCATCGCGTGGCTCAGCGCTTCATGAAGGACGGTACGTCGACGTCGTCGTCGTCGAGCCGAACGGTGTTGCGCCGCGGCGGTTCCGGCTGCTGTTCGGCAAAGGGGTCACCCTTGCTGGCGGGCATCTCACTGAACAGCGGATCGTTCTTGCGCGGCGGCGTGACGGCACCGGCCTGTCCCTGACCGACCGCGGTGTGACCGGTCGCGGCGGGAGTGTCGGTGCGCTTGCGCGGTGCGCCACCGTCGAATCCGGCGGCGATCACCGTCACGCGCACCTCGTCGCCGAGGTTGTCGTCGATGACGGTACCGAAGATGATGTTCGCGTCCTCGTGGGCGGCTTCCTGGACCTGGGTGGCAGCGTTGTGGATCTCGAACAGGCCGAGGTCACTGCCGCCGGCGATCGAGATGAGCACGCCGCGCGCACCCTCCATCGACGCCTCGAGCAGCGGCGAGTTGATCGCCGACTCGGCCGCCTTCTTCGCACGGTCCTCGCCGCGCGACGAACCGATCCCCATCAGCGCGCTGCCCGCGTCACTCATGACGCCCTTGACGTCGGCGAAGTCGACGTTGATCAGGCCGGGCGTGGTGATCAGGTCGGTGATGCCCTGCACGCCGTTGAGCAGTACCTCGTCGGCGCTGCGGAACGCGTCCATCAAGCTCACCTGGGCGTCGCCGAGCTGCAGCAGACGGTCGTTGGGGATCACGATCAGCGTGTCGCAGGACTCGCGCAGCGCGGTGATGCCCGCCTCGGCCTGGCCCCCGCGACGCTTGCCCTCGAAGGAGAACGGCCGGGTCACCACACCGACGGTGAGGGCGCCGAGCTTGCGCGCGATCGACGCGACCACCGGCGCGCCACCGGTGCCGGTGCCACCACCCTCGCCCGCGGTGACGAAGACCATGTCGGCACCCTTGAGCAGTTCCTCGATCTCGTCGCGCGCGTCCTCGGCGGCTCGCCGTCCGACCTCCGGGTCGGCACCGGCGCCGAGACCACGGGTCGAGTCGCGACCGACGTCGAGCTTGACGTCGGCATCGCTCATCAACAGCGCCTGCGCGTCGGTGTTGATGGCGATGAACTCGACCCCCTTGAGTCCTTGTTCGATCATCCGATTGACGGCGTTGACGCCGCCGCCGCCGATGCCGACGACCTTGATCACGGCCAGGTAGTTGTGCGGTGGCGTCATGCGCTCGCCTTCCTCATTCGTCTCAAAACTGACTAACTCGGTCATCCGGTGACGAAACCCTAAACCTGAACCATAGATTTAGAGTTATGTCAAGTAGTTCCGTGTTGGACTGAACGCTAGGCATCCGACGGCCCGCGAGCCAGGTTCGGCGTCGGCGTGTCGTGAAGTTGATGCGAGAAATCGTGCCGGAGAACGCGAAAGCGGACTCTTCGGCCCGCGTCGGATCACTTCAGTGCCGGAAAGTCCGGACTCGAGACGTTGTAGGTCGACGCCTTCCGGGTCAGGATGTCCCCCAGCGTGCGTGCCTTGTCGGCACCGCGTTCGCTGTCCCCCCACACCACGGTGCGCTTGCCGGTGAGGGTGAGTTCGATGGCCACCGGGGAGGTCGCCGAGACCCGGATCACCTGTCGCAGCAACGACTCGGGTAGCCCGGAGACCACTTCGAGGGTCGCCTTGGTGGTGGGATCGGTCGGCCCGGGCGTCGGCGTGACGAGTTCGGGCAGCTTGAGCATCTCCGGCGGGACACCTTGGCGCCGATCGTAATTCAGGTACGCCACCCCGGTGCGATCGAGCACGTGCACCTTGGTGTCCTCGTTGATGATCACCACCGGCGTGCGCTCGGTGACCGTGATCAGCAACGAGGACGGATACGACCGTTGCACCCGAACCGATTCCACCGACGGGATGGCCGCCACCCGCTGCGCCACGGCACGGGTGTCGACCTGCAGGAGCGGTGTGCCCTCGGGCACCTCGGCGACCCACAGGATCTCGTCGGTCGGGACCGCCTTGTTGTCGCGGACCTCGGTGCTGCGCACCGACATCAACGGAGTGAGATAGGCGATCAGCACCAGACCGACGCCGATCAGGATCACCATCAGCGTGCCGAACAGCAGCCGCGACCGACGAGATCGCGCGCCGGTCATGACACGCGTCCCGGACGGTCGGACTCGTCGGCTCCCTCCGTGGCCCCGGCGTCGTCACGCGCCGCATTCCCGGGCAGGATGTCCTCGGGCATGACATTTTCGAGCGCGGCCAGGATCTCCGGGCCCTGCATGGTGATGTCACCGGCCCCCAGCGTCAGGACGATGTCCCCGGGCCGGGTGATCTGCGCCACCTGTGCGGCCAGCCGCGACAGGTCGGGGGCGAACTGCGCCGGAATGTGCATGCGGTCGGCGATGATCCGGCCACTCACCCCGGGGATCGGCTGCTCACGCGCACCGTAGACGTCGGCGATCACCGCGGCATCCGCGTGATCGAGTGCGGTGGCGAATTCTCCGGCGAACTCCATCGTCCGTGAGTACAGGTGCGGCTGAAAGACCGCGATGACACGTCCCGCCCGGCCGGTGGCCGGACCGTCCGTGCGTGCGGTCACCATGTCCCGGGCCGCGGTCAGCACGGCCGCCACCTCGGTCGGATGATGTGCGTAGTCGTCGATCACGTCCACCCCGCCACACCGGCCCCGGAACTCGAACCGGCGGTGCACCCCCCCGAACGCCCCGATGCCGGAGATGACGCCGGCGAGGTCGGCACCGAGCCGGGCGCACCCGATGATCGCGCCGATTCCGTTGAGCGACATGTGTTTTCCAGGCAAAGTCAGTCCGACGGTGAACTCCGACGGCTCGTCGACGAGAGGTGCGGTGAACCGGACCCGGGCCTGGCCGCCGGTGGCCGAAGCCGACCACGACAGCAGGTGCGCCACGTGGTGGACACCGGGCGCGAGGCCGGCGTGCACGCCTTCGCCGTATCCGAGTACCGCGACGCCGCGGTCACCGAGTCGCGCCGCGACCCGGCCGCCGAGTGCTGCGGCACCGGGATCGTCGAGGCACACCACCAGCGTCCCGCCGTCGACGATCCGGTCGGCGAAGTCGTCGAAGACGGCGACGTATCGCTCGATGGTGCCGAAGAAATCGAGATGATCGACGTCGATGTTGGTCACGACCACCACATCCGGCGTGTACTCCAGCAGCGAACCGTCGCTCTCGTCGGCCTCCGCGACGAACACTCCGTCGTGGCCGTGATGCGCGTTGGTGCCCGACTCGTTGAGCTCTCCCCCGATCGCGAAGGACGGATCCTGGCCGCAATGCTGCAGCGCGACGACGGCCATCGACGTCGTCGACGTCTTGCCGTGGGTGCCCGCGATCAGCAGCGTGCGATGACCGGCCATCAGCTCGGCGAGAACCCGCGGCCGCAACAGGATCGGGATGCCCCGCGAGCGCGCCGCCACGAGTTCGGGATTGGTCTTGGGGATGGCCGCGTGGGTCGTCACGATCACCGACGGGCCGCCCGGGATCTGGTCGAGCGCCGACGGATCGTGCCCCACCTGGATTCGGGCTCCGCGTGTGCGCAGTTCGAGGATGCCGCGGCTGTTCTTGGCGTCCGACCCGGACACCTGCCCGCCCCGGGCGAGCAGAATGCGGGCCAGACCCGACATGCCGGCCCCGCCGATCCCCACCATGTGCACGCGCCGGAGCTGTTCGGGCAGGGAGTCGACCTCTCCGGGATCGGTCATCTCGTCACCTCCTGCAGCGCGCCTCGGGCGGCGGTCGCCGCGATCGGATCGTCGCGGTCGCGCCACTGTCCCATTGTCACCGCGGATCGCTCGAACCCGGTGAACGAAACGCCCCCGACCGACGTCCGCGACGAGAGCCGGCGGCCGCCCGGTGACGCGCGGCGAGCTCGAGGGCCGCCGAGGCGACCGCACTCGCCGCGTCGCGGTGTCCGGTCCCGGCCGCGGCATGCGACATCGCGGTCAGCCGGTCGGCATCGGACAACAGGGCGGGCACCTCGCGGGCCACCCAGTCGGCGGTGATCTCGTCGTTGTCCACCAGCACCCCACCGCCGGCCTCGACGACGGGCAGCGCGTTGAGTCGTTGCTCACCATTGCCGTGCGGGAGCGGGACGTAGATGGCGGGCAGCCCGGTCGCCGACACCTCGGCGACCGTCATCGCCCCCGATCGGCACATGACGAGGTCGGCTGCGGCATAGGCCAGGTCCATCCGCTTGAGGTAGCCGACGGCCCGGTAGGGCGGAGCGCCGTCGGGGACCTCGGGGTCGATCGAGTTCTTGGGTCCGTAGGCGTGCAGGACACCGATCCCGGCCGCACCGAGCGTGGGCGCCGCTCCGGCGACCGCCTCGTTGAGACGCTGCGCCCCCTGGGAACCACCGAACACCAGCAGCGTCGGCGCATCGTCGGCGAGACCGAAGTAGTGCCGGGCCTTGGCACGTAGTTCGGATCGGTCGAGTTCGGCGAGGACCCCGCGCACCGGGATGCCCACCACACTGGCGTCGTCGAGGCCGGATCCGGCGACGGCCGCCATCACCCGATCAGCGAAGCGGGCACCGACCTTGTTCGCGATCCCGGCACTCGCATTTGCCTCATGGATGACGATCGGGATTCGGCCGGCTCCCCGGACGTGGGCCCGGGCCGCCAGATACGCGGGCAGCGCGACGTAGCCGCCGAAGCCGATCACGACGTCGGCGCCGACCGCGGCGAGCACCCGACGGGTCGCGGCGACCGACCGGATCAACCGCGCGGGTGTGCGGGCCAACTCGAGTCCGGGTTTGCGTGGCAACGGCACCGGCGGGATGAGTTCGAGGTCGTATCCGCGCTCGGGCACCAGAGTGACCTCGAGACCGCGATGGGTGCCCAGCGCGGTGATCCGGGCGGTGGGGTCGAGCAGGGCGACGGCGTCGGCGACGGCGAGCGCCGGCTCGATGTGACCCGCGGTACCACCGCCGGCAACCACCACCGACAGTGGCCTCGAGGCGCTCGTATCCTTTTGTCCTGCAGCCGAACTCACGCGTACATCCACCTGATCGTAGGCTCTGGCGCGCTCCGCACGCCCTGTCGTCACCGGGACCCTGCGGGCCGACGGGGCACAGCTCCCCGATGGCTCGTGCCCCGGTAGCTCGTATCCCGGTGGCTCGCATCACGGTGGCTCGTACCCCACGAACCGGCGGTGGTCCGTGGTCGCTCGGGTTGCCCGTGCGCGCGGCGAGCACGCGGGGAGGCCGATCCGATGTCCCGGTACCCGCCACGGTAGTCGACCCGCGACCACGACCCGGCGCCCGACCCGGCGGCCGTCTGCCGCGTCCGCGGCGGCGGGCTCGGCGGTGTCTGCGACCGGCGCCACGGCGGAGTGAAGCCGCGCTTGGGCGACTCCTGCCGAACCTGGTCGCGAGCACCCCGGCCGCGGGCGGATGGCTGCGCCGACCGGCCACGGACACCGCGCGGGGGCCGATGCGGTGTGCCGGTGCGCTTGCGGTCCATCCGGTCGCGCAGGTTCTCCGCACGCGTCTTGCGGTAGGCCACCGGAGTGGGCAGCCGGAGCAGGCGCGACATCCGCGACGGACGCCCGGTGGTGAGCGCGGCGACCGCCTCCGGTTCGTGCCGGGCCGCGTTGGCCAGCAGGCCCAGCATCGCGAGGATGGTGAGGGTGGAGGTACCGCCGGCCGACAACAGCGGCAACTGGATTCCGGTGACGGGCAGCAGCCCGATCACGTAGCCGATGTTGATCAGTGCCTGCGCGGTGATGAGCACCGTGATGGTGGCCGACATCAATCGGAGGAACGGATCGGTCGAACGGTGCGCGATGCGGAACCCGACGTAGGCGAGCACCACGAACAGGAAGACGACGAGCAGACCGCCGAGCAGACCGAGTTCTTCACCGATGATCGCGAAGATGAAGTCGTTGTGGGCGTTGGGCAGATAGTTCCACTTGGCCCGGCTCTGCCCGAGCCCGACGCCGAAGACTCCCCCGTTGGCCAGCGCATAGGTGGCCTGCCGTTCCTGGTATCCGGCGCCCTGCGGATCGTCGATGTTGTTGAGGAAGCTCATCACGCGCTGGGACCGATAGCCCTCGACGAGAGCCAACATCACCGCGATGCCGATCGCGCTGATCGCGAAGGTGAGGAAGACCTTGATCGGCAGTCCCGCGAACCACAGCAACGCACCGATGATGATCGCGATGGTGATGGTGGTACTCAGGTTGGGTTCCAGGATGATCAGCAGACAGATCAGCAGGCCCACCGGCACCAGCGGAACCAGCAGTTCGCGCAATGACGCGTTGTCCTGACGACGTGATGCGAGCAGGTGGGCACCCCAGACACACAGGGCCACCTTGACCAGCTCCGAGGGCTGCACCGAGAGCCCGTAGATGACGAACCAGCGCCGCGCACCCTGACTCAGGGTGCCGATACCGGGGATGAGCACCAGCGCGAGGAGCACGGTGGTGACGATCATCAGCGGGGCCGCGGCACGTCGCAGGAAGCGAACCGGCACCCGCAGCGTGAGGTAGAAGACGAAGAACCCGAGGAACGCGAAGATCACCTGGGTGGAGAACAGCCCGTAGGCCGATCCCTCCTTGGAATAGCCCTCCACCGACGACGCCGAGAGCACCATGACCAGACCGAAGCTGGTGAGCAGGAAGGCCATCGTCACAATCAGGTGATAGGACGCGAGCGGGCGCGCCAGCAGGTTGCGGATGGCCTCGGCGATCGCGGCCGGCGCGGAGGCACCCACCGCCGCCGCGGACCGGGCGGCCTCGACGGTGGTGGTCGCCATGGCGCGGGCACCGGTCAGCGTGGACGTGCGAGTGGCGGAAGTGCGAGTCGACGGCGTACCCGTGGCCGACGTGCGGTCGGTGGCTTCTCGGGCGGACCCTTCCCGCGTGGTCGAGTCACGGGTTTTCCGGTCTCCCCGTGCGGTGCCCGCCTTCGGGGTACGGGAACCGCGGGAGCTGCCGTCGGACTTCGAAGCGGATTCGTCGCCGGGTGCGCCGGGATCGCCGTCCGCGTCCGGATCGCCGACGGCCCGGCCGGCGGTCCCCGTCGCCGCGCCGTCGGCACTGATGGCGTCTGGTTCCGGCTGGTCGCCGGACGATTTCGGGTCGGGTGTGTCGGTGTCGGTGTCGGTGCGGGGGCTCATCGTCGGGACGCCTCGTCGTCGGCCAGACGCCGGGCAGCGGCCGCGAACGCGTCGCCGCGTCGGCCGTATCCGGCGAACATGTCCAACGACGCGGCGGCCGGCGCCAGCAGCACTGCCTGTGGTGTCGGGTCCGCGGCACCGGCGAGATGCCAGGCCTCGACGACGGCGCGATCCATGACCGCGACGGCCGGATCGGTGGGCGATCCGGGCGAGACGGGGTCCGCGTGATTCCGGGCTGAAGCCAGATTCCGGGCGCAAGCCATGCGATGGACGTTCACCCCGCCATCGTCCCCTGTGAATACTGTGACTGTTGGGACTTCTGGGGCGTGTCGCGCGATCGCGTCGACGATGATGTCCCGATCCTGGCCGATGGCGACGACGCCGGCGAGACGATGGCGGACGGCATCGATCATCCGGTCGACCGACGCACCCTTGAGCAGTCCGCCGGCGATCAGGACGACCCGGTCGAATCCGGCGATCGCCGCCTGTGCGGCATGCGGGTTGGTGGCCTTGGAGTCGTCGACGAAGCGAATCCCCGCGCTCTCGGCGACGACCTCTCCGCGGTGGCCTGCCGGGCGGAACGCGGTGAGCGCGTCGGCGACGGCCGCGCGGTCGACGCCGGCGGCCAGCGCCAGCGCCGAGGCGGCCAGCGCGTCGGACAGACCGGACGGACCGGGCGGGTGGATGGCCTCGGCGGCGAGCAGGACACCGGAACCGAAGGCCCGGTCCACCAGCTCGGCCCCGACGACGCCGAGGTCGTCGGGCCCCGGCTCACCGAGGGTGAATCCCACGCGCCGGCCCTGCGTCGGGAGCCCTCCGGCCACCTCGTCGTCGAGCCCGACGACCGACACGGCGCCGGTCAGCGCACGCGTCTTGGCGCCGGCGTACCCGTCGAAACCGCCATGCCAGTCCAGGTGATCCTCGGCGACGTTGAGGACCACCCCGGCGTCGGGACGCACCGACGGTGCCCAGTGCAATTGGAAGGACGAGAGCTCGGCGCACAGGACATCCACGCGCGGCGCCATCAGCATCGCGTCGAGGACCGGCAACCCGATGTTGCCGCAAGCGATACCCGAACGTCCTCCCGCGACGACGATGTCGGCGAGCATCGAGGTGGTGGTCGTCTTGCCGTTGGTCCCGGTGACGACCAGCCACGTGCGCGGCGGGCCGAGGATGCCGGCGCGGTCCACCCGCCAGGCGAGCTCCACCTCGCCCCACACCGGAACGGATCCGTCCGCCGCGGCGACGGCCACGGGGTGAGTCGGCGCGAAACCCGGCGACACCACCACCAGATCGGTGCGCGCGGTCCAGTCGTCGTCGGCGAGCAGATCATCGACGGTGACGAGTCCGGCACCGCGATCACGGAGTTCGGCAGCACCCGGTATCTGCGACCCGGCCACCTCGCCGGCGAACCGCGCGTCGGCCAGCGTCACGAACGCCCCCGCGTCGAGGAGAAACCGCGCGGCCGACATGCCTGCGGTGCCGGCGCCGGCGACCACCACGGCCCGGCCGTCGAGGATCAACGGCTCAGCCATTGGTGGTGAGGAACTCGCCGTAGAACAGCGACAGACCCAGCGCACACGCGATGGCGGTGAGCAGCCAGAACCTGATGATCACCGTGGTCTCCGCCCAACCGCCGAGTTCGAAGTGGTGGTGGAAGGGCGCCATCCGGAACACCCGTCTGCCCGTCGTGCGGAAGAACGCGATCTGGATGACCACCGACATGATCTCGGCGACGAAGAGCGCCCCGATCACGACGGCAAGCAGTTCGGTGCGCGAACAGATCGAGATGCCGGCGAGCATGCCGCCGAGTGCCAGCGAGCCGGTGTCGCCCATGAAGATCTTGGCCGGGGCCGCGTTCCACCACAGGAACCCCAGGCAGGCACCTCCACCGGCGACGGCGATCAGGGCCAGATCGAGCGGGTCGCGCACGGGATAACAGGCGCGCGAGATCTCCGTGGTCGACTTCACGCCGCCGCGGCAGGCGTTGACGAACTGGAAGAACGTGACCAACACGTAGGACCCGAGCACCATCGCCATCGAACCGGCGGCGAGACCGTCGAGGCCATCGGTGAAGTTCACCGCGTTCGACCAGGCCGCGACCACCAGCCAACAGAACACCACGAAGGCGACCGAGCCCATCGAGATCGCGTTGATGTCACGCACATACGACAGGTTGGTGCTGGCCGGCGTGTAGTCGTACTCGTTGTGGAACTGCAGGACGAGCACACCGAACAGGATCGCCGCGGCGAACTGTCCGATGGATTTGGCGGTCTTGTTCAACCCGAGGTTGCGGTGTTTGCGGATCTTGATGATGTCGTCGAGGAATCCGACGCCGCCGAGGACGGTGGCCAGTCCCAGGACCAACAGGCCCGACGCCGTGGGGCCGTTGCCGCCGTCGAGGAACAGACCCGCCAGGTGGGCGCCGAAGTAGCCCACCCAGAGGGCCGCGATGATGGCCACCCCACCCATCGACGGGGTGCCCCGCTTGGTCTGGTGACTCTTGGGACCCTCGACGCGGATCTCCTGGCCGAAGCCCTGACGCGAGAAGACCTTGATGAGCACGGGTGTCAGCAGGATGGAGACGGCCACCGCGATCGCACCCGCGATGAGAATCTGTATCACTGCTCATCCCCCTTGGTCGGTGTTGGTCCGGCGTGCTCGTCGGTGCTGTCGTAAGACCGGACGGCCAGTCCCAGTTCGGCGGCCACCCCGCCGAGCAGACCGGCCAGATCGGTTCGGTCGGCGGCCACGAGTATCACGTCTGCGGCCCCCGGCCGCCAATCCGGGTCGTCGCGCACAAGCTCACGTGCCTCCTCGGTGGACTCCACCAGACGCACCTCGTCGCCCCATGAGCCTTCCATGACCGCCCCCTGGGTCAGCGCGCGGACCGACCGGGAGTCACCGACGCACAGGGTCTTGTCGACGGCCAGACGCACGGCGAGTCGCCCCACGTGATCGTGTTCGACGACGGCCTCGTTCTCGGTGAGTCCCGCATCGACGGCGAGTTCGCCCAGCCACGCCCACGTCCGCGGGGTGCGGCCGCTCTCGGCGGAGGCGCGCAGCGCATCGCGCACCTCGGCGAGGGTGCGCAGCAGCACCCGCACCTGCGCGGCGGTGACCCCGGTGGGAGCGGTGATCACGGTCAGCGGCGGCGCAACCTCGTGGCCGGTGGCCGGCGTCGGATCGGTCATGCGTCACCGTCCGCGTCGTCGGTCACCAGACCGTCGAGGACCTGCGCGACCACGTCTCGATCGTCGAAGGGATGTTTCACCCCGTTGATCTCCTGTCCCGTCTCATGTCCCTTGCCCGCGATGAGCACGGTGTCGCCCGGCCGCGCCCAGTGCAGGGCCGTGGCGATGGCCTCGGCGCGCCCGCCCACCTCACGGACCTCCTCCGCGCCGGCCGGCCGGTCCGCCCGTCCGACGGCCCGCGCCCCGGCCAGAACCTCGGCCCGGATGGCCGCGGGGTCCTCGGTGCGCGGGTTGTCGTCGGTGACCACGACGAATTCGGCGCCGCGGGCCGCTGCCTCCCCCATGAGCGGCCGCTTGGCGGTGTCACGGTCACCGCCCGCACCGATCACGATGGCCACCCGACCCGCCTCGGCGCGCGCCGCCGCCTGTGCTCGCAGGGTCGCGAGCACGGCCTGCACCGCTCCGGGTTTGTGGGCATAGTCGACGAGCGCGAGAAACGGCTGTCCCCGATCGACCCGCTGAAGTCGGCCCGGTACCGACACCGTCGCGATCGCACCGATCGCCGTCGCCGCGTCCACCCCCGCGCAGTCGGCGACCGCGACCGCGAGCAACGCGTTGGCCACGTTGTATCGCCCGGGCAGCGGGACGACGAGTTCGGCGTCACCGTCCGTCCCGGTGATCGGGGTGCGCGACGTTCCGTCGGCGTCGACGACGGACTCCGCGGCATGCCACTGCGCGGGTACCCCTCCGGTCGACACCGTGACCGGCTGCCGTGCACTCTGACGCGCGGCCGGACGTGCGAGTTCGGCCATCCGGGCGCCCCACTCGTCGTCGACGCAGATGACCGATCGGACCGCGTGGACCGGGGACGACGGAACGAATAACTGCGCCTTGGCCTCGAAGTAGGCGGCCATCGTCGGGTGGAAGTCGAGGTGATCCTGGGACAGGTTGGTGAAGGCGCCCAGTGCGAAATGCGATCCGTCGACCCGGCCGAGGGCCAGGGCGTGGCTCGACACCTCCATCACCACCGCGTCGACGCCGCGCTCGAGCATCACCGCCAGCAGTGCCTGCAGGGTCGGGGCCTCCGGTGTGGTCAGCGAACTCGGCTGCGCCACACCGTCGATGCGGGTCTCGACCGTGCCGATCAGTCCTACCGACGAGCCGGCGGCCAGCAATGCCGCCTCCACCATGTACGAGGTCGTGGTCTTGCCGGACGTGCCGGTGATGCCGATCAGTTTGAGTCGCTGGGAGGGATTGCCGTAGATCCGTGCCGACACGCCGCCGAGGACCGTCCGCGGCTCCGGGTGCACAAGCGCCACCACGGACGCCTCGGGCGGCAGCACGCGCGACAGTTCGGCCCGGCCGGCCGGATCGGTGAGGATCGCGGTCGCGCCCGCGGCGACCGCATCGGCGGCGAATCGGGCTCCGTGGGTGGTGCTTCCGGGCAGCGCCGCGAACAGATCACCGCTGCGCACCTCCTGCGCGCGCAGCGTGACGCCGGTGACCTCGGTAGCGGATTCGGCACCACCGATCAGGTCGAGGCGGGCCCCGGTGGACGTCGAGAGAACTGACACCGCGGTGGGCGCGACGCTCGTCGGCCGCAGCGCTGCGGACACCTGCCGACCGGCCTTCGACGTGCCACGGGAGGGACGACGACCAGACGCCATTGCGTATCCGCCTCCTCACTCCGGTCCCGGAACGAACTCACGATACCGGCTCACCCGGTGTGGACGACGTGGCGGTGGGATCGCCCGTCGGGCTTGCCCGGACTCAGCCGGCCGTCAGGACGAGTCTCGGTGTGGGCCGTGGCGACTGCGGAATCCGGTCGCGCTGCAACATCCACGACGCGATCGAACTGAACAGCGGCGCGGCCGACTGGCCCCCGGAGCCGTCCGAGCTGCGGCGCGGGTTGTCGAGCATGATGCCGATCACGAACCGCGGGTCGTCGGCGGGCGCGATCCCGGCGAAAGTGATGTTGTAACGCGAATTGGAGTAGCAGCCGCACGACGGGTCGACCTGCTGGGCGGTGCCGGTCTTGCCGGACACCTGATAGCCGGCGACCGCTGCCTTGGCGCCGGTCCCGTTCTGGATGCCCATCGGATCGTCCTGGATCACCGCCCGGAACATGTCGCGCACGGTGCGGGCCGTCGTCGGGTCCACCACGCGCACCGGGTCGGGCCGGATGGCCGGCCGGTCGGCGCCACCGTCTCGCTGTTCGGACAGCATGATTCGTGGGGGCACCCGCAGCCCGTCGTTGGCGATCGCCTGATACATCGCGGTCATCTGCAGCAAGGTCATCGAAAGTCCTTGCCCGATGGGCAGGTTGGCGAAGGAACCACCCGACCACTGACTCAGCGCGGGCACCTCTCCGGCGCTCTCCGCGGGCAGGCCCACCCCGGTCCGCTGGCCCAGGCCGAAGCGATTGACCATGTCCGCGAAGCGTTCCTCACCGATCTGCCGGGCCAGCATCAGCGTGCCGACGTTGGAGGACTTCCCGAAGATGCCGGTGGTGGTGTATGGCTCCACGCCGTGCGACCAGGCGTCGTTCACGGTGACCCCGGCCATCCGGATACTCCCCGGAACACGATGAACCTCGGTGGGCGTGGTGATGCCGTATTCGATGGCAGCTGTCGCAGCGATGATCTTGTTGACCGAGCCCGGCTCGAAAGGCGATGTGACCGAGGGATTCCCGAGGTCTGCATCGGGTTGCTCAGACAGCGGCCGCGACGCGTTGAAAGTGCCGTCATTGGCCATCGCGAGCACCTCGCCGGTGTGCGAATCGAGCACCACGACCGATGCGCCGCGCGCACCCGAGGCGACCTTGGCCCGTGCGACCGCACTCTGCACGTACCACTGCAGATCCGCGTCGAGCGTCAGGCGGACCGTCGCGCCGTCGATGGCCGGATGGACGTTGCGGGTACTGCCCGGGATGATCGCACCGTCCGAACCGCGGTCATAGGTCTTGGAACCGTTGGTGCCGGCCAGAAGTGAGTCCAGCGACGCCTCGAGCCCGATCAGCCCGTTGCCGTCGTAGTTGACGTCACCGACGACATTGGCGGCCAGCGAGCCGCCGGGATAGAGCCGGATGCTCTGCGGGTCGGCACCGACCTCGGGATACTCCGTGGTGATCTTGGCCGCGACGTCCGGACTCACCGACCGTGCGAGGTAGACGAAGGTCTCGTCGCTGGTGAGCTTGGCCAGGATGTCCGGCTCGGCGATCGACCCACCGAGGGCCTCCGAGACCCCGTGGGCGATCTCCCGCAGCCGGGTGTTCGCGTCGGGAAGTGCCGGATTGTCCCGGTGTTCGGCATCGATCGATTTGCGTACGGCGCGCGGCAGAAAGGTCAGCGCGCGGGCCTCGTCGGTGTAGGCCAGCGGACGTCCGTTCCGGTCGAGGATGGAACCCCGCTTGGCAGTGAGGATCTGCGTGTACTCGCGCTGCTGGGCGGCCTCGGCCGCGATGGACGGCGCGTCGATGGTGTGCACGATGATCATCCGTACGGCCACTGCGATCACGGCGAGGACCACCAGCGCACCGGCAATGCGGGCGCGGAAGAAGAAGGTCTGCGGTCCGTGCGGCGCCGCTCCGGCGGACGCCGATCGCGGTGCCGGACGCAGCCGGTTGTGCCCACCGGTCCCGCGGGCGCCGGGACGGTCGGTTGTCGCACGTTTCATGACGTCAATTGTCCACCGGATCAAGGGCATTCCCCGGAATTTGCGGTCGGCGGGTTGCGATTGCCGGGTGTGACCGTCGGATGATCAGGGAGTTGCCCCCGGCGACGGGATGGGATCGGTGCTCGGTACCACCGAGTCGTCCACGGACGGGGTGGGTGACGGCGTCGGCGCAGAAGGAGTTGTGGCCGAGGGTGTTGCGGCCGACGGTGTGGTGGCCGACGGTGTTGGTACAGAGGGGTTCTGGGTGCCGCTCGGCTGCCCGGAGGGACCGCCGAGGCCGATCGAGTCGTCGACCTGCCGGGGATCGATGGTCGCAGTGGGTTCCGGTGTGGTCCGCTTGTTCAGCGGCGGCATCGGGACCCCGGTGGCCGGCGTCGGCGTGCCGACGACCCGTGGCCGTTTGCCGGGCTCGACGACCATCCGGGCCGGATTCTGCGCCGGGATCATTCCGAGTTGTGCTGCCTTGTAGGCCAATTCGGGTGCCGAGTCGCCAGATTCATAATCCCGCTTCAGCGCGTCGACCTGATCGTTGAGGGACTGATTCGTCTTGCGCTGTACCCCGAGTTCGTAGGAGTCCTGTGCCGCGCGGGTGGACAGCCAGAGGCTGAGTCCGAGACCGAACACGAGGATCAGGATCACCGGCACCACGAACGGGATGTGCCGGAGCTGTTCGCGCAGCGACGTTCGGGGGGCCGTCGATGCCCGTGTCCGCGATTGCCGGACAGGGGCATCGGCCTCGACACGGCGACGACGACGCTCCAACGCCCGTTCGGCTGCGGCCGAGCGGGTGGGGCGGTCCGATTCGACCCGACGACGACGCTCGGCTCGGCGTTCACGCTGCCCCGACGACACCTTCTCCTGGGGTGCATCCTGCAGGATTGTCATGCCCGTGAACCCCTTTCGGCCGTGTGATCCGCGGCGACCCGTTCGATTACCCGGACTCGCACCGGAGCCGAACGCGGATTGCGTTCGAGTTCGGCGGCGTCGGGCCGCTCGGCACCACGCGTGATGAGCCGGAACCGCGGTGCGGTACCGGGTAATTCCACCGGCAAACCCCGAGGCGATGTGGAGGTGGTTCGGGTTGCGAACTCGCGCTTGATGATTCGATCCTCGAGCGACTGATAGCTCATCACTGCGACGCGTCCACCCACACGGGTGGCATCCAGCGCGGCCGGCACGGCGGCACGGATCGCGTCGAGTTCGTGGTTCACCTCGATCCGCAATGCCTGGAACGTCCGCTTGGCCGGATGTCCGCCGGTGCGGCGGGTGGCCGCCGGAATCGCCTGGTACAGAAGGGCAACCAGACGCGCACTGGTGGTGAAGGGCTCCTTCTCGCGTTCGGCGATGACGGCCGACGCGATCCGGCCGGCAAAGCGTTCCTCACCGTATTCGGACAGGACGCGGGCCAATTCGCCGTGCGAGTAGGTGTTGAGGACATCGGCGGCGGTCAATCCGTCCTCGTCGTTCATCCGCATGTCCAGGGGCGCGTCGATGGCGTAGGCGAAACCGCGACCGGGTTGGTCGAGTTGCATCGACGACACGCCGAGATCGAAGAGAGCTCCGTCGATTCCGTCGATCGCGGCGTCAGCCAGCACCTGGGGCAGCTGGTCGAATCTGGCCTGGTGCAACGAGATCCGGTCGGCCATGGGCGCCAGGCGCTTCTCCGCTATGGCCAGCGCGTGTGCGTCGCGGTCGATTCCGACGAGTCGCAGGTTCGGGAAACGGTTCAGCATGAGTTCGGCATGCCCGCCGGCGCCGAGGGTGGCGTCGACGAGAACACGCTCATCGCCGGACTCGAGGGAGGGGGCGAGGAGCTCGGCCATCCGGGCGGCCAGCACCGGGAGGTGGCCGTGGTCGCGATCATCGCCCTGATCGCCGATCTGTGCGTCCACGGCAGCACCCCTCGGAATTCGTCGGGTGGGGCGGGGTCCCGGTCCGGTCACGCACCTGGCGTTGGGGAAGTACGCCAGGGTCGAACCGGGCCGGGGCCTCGTACCACCCGAAGCCCTGCTCATCTGTCCGCCCGTCATCTCGCCTACAGGACCGCGTTCAACGCGGCCGAGTTCGCAGCCGAGAAGTTCTCCTCGTGTTGGCTCTGGTAGTCGCGCCAAGCGGCCGCATCCCAGATCTCCAGGTGATCGAAACTGCCGAACACCACACATTCCTTGGACAGTCCCGCGTACGACCGATGATCGGCGGACAACGTGATCCGGCCCTGTCCGTCGGGTCGCTGCTCTTCCGAGCTGGCGAAGAAGTACCGCTGGAAAGCGCGCGCCTCGGGATCGTTGCGCGACGCCTCCACGATCTTCCCCGCGATCACATCGAACTCCTCGGCTCGATACACCGACAGGCTGTGGTCCTGGCCTTTGGTGACCATCACTCCTCCTGCCAATGCGTCGCGGAACCGTGCGGGCAACGTGAGCCGCCCCTTGTCGTCCAGCTTGGGCGTGTAGGTACCGACGAATCGCACTGACATGTCGGCACCTCCCGCCCACCGGGTTCGGCATTCCGGTCTGCCTCACCCGGTGCTGCCACAGTACCCCACTTTCCTCCACTTTCCACCCCTGAAGGCCACAGCGTCATTGACTCACCAGTGAATTACCAGTTCAGAGGACTGATACCGGGTGGGTGACGATCTGCGCCCCGGCGTGTTCGGGCGCGTGCTAGGCGTGATCAGAGTGACAAATGAGGCTTGAGAGAGGTTGGTCGCCGGCATTTTGTCCGTGGTGGGGCAATGTGGGGCATCCGGGTGGGGCGATGTGGGGGCAGTAGTGGGGGGAGGTGGGGCGCCGCCCAAAGCCGCACGCCCGACGCCGCCCGCGTGCACCTTCCGCCTGCCCGGGCCCGCGCCTACAGACGTCGTCGCGGCGCGCACACGACGAGAGCCGCACACCGGTCACGGTGTGCGGCTCTCGTGTGGGGTCGTGAGCGCTGAGCGGGTTTCAGCGCCAGGGGTTCAGCTCAATACGAGCGGATGTCTACTCCTGCTCGAAGCGGCGATTGAAACGCTCTTCCATCCGCTCGGACAGCTTGCGCTTGGGCCCGCTCGCGGTGCCCGACTTCTTGCCCGAGCGTCGGCCGTGGTCGCCACCGGCCGGGCTGCCCCCGCCCCAGAGGGCGAAAAGACCCGCACCGAACATCACCAGGAAGCCGATGAGGCTGACGATGGGGAACCCGCCGATGCGGACCCCCACGATGAGGCCCCCGACGAGAAGCACCAACCCGAGGACGAAGACCGCGACGGCCTGCAGCCGCCGACGGCCGCTCGCCCGGCCGAGGCGCCGACGCTTGACACTGGACGCAAACTTGGGGTCTTCCGCGTACAGAGCGTTTTCGATCTGTTCGAGCATGCGCTGCTCGTGCTCCGAAAGTGGCACCGACCCTCCTTCTCCAACGGACCGCTGACGCCGAAGGCGACGTCACCCAGGGGCACGTTCGGAACGAATGCGCCCGCTCTGGTTCCATGATACGAGGTGAATGCAGCGGCGACCACCATAACCTGCCGCTAGGCGCCGATCTCGTCGCCGCAACGACCACGCGGACCGTCGGCCGGCAGCAACGGTCACGCGGTGTGACCCATCGCATCCGTCTGTTGTTCGAGCCGTCCCTGCTCGTAGGCGATGATCAGATCCTCCACGCGGCGCAGGAATCCGGTCACCGCCGCCCGCATCGCGGTCACATACTTCGTGTCGATCGTTCGGACGATTCCCGATTCGATGCGCATCCGGGTGGGCGACAGCGACGCGAACACGTCCGCCTCGCCAGCCAGTGCCGGTGCGACGACGGCGATCCGCGACCACGCGTTGGCCGAGCCGCGACGACGCGGACGGCCCGGGGGCTCGTAGACGGCCAGCGCCGCACCCGCGCCCCGCAGAGCGGCCAGGTAGTACTGGCGGAACCGCTCTGCGCCGTCGGCCACACCGTCGGCGTTGTCGAGCAGGACGTACGCACGTTCCAACAGATCTCGTGACCGGCTCACCATGATCGGATCCACGACGGGCCGGGTCGCCCTCGCATCGCGCCCGGTGACGGAGCGGCGCCGCGAGCTGTTGTACTGCATCGTTCCTCCCGGAGGTCGTCAGGCGATCCGGCGGCAGGCGCTTCCCTCGCCCACCGCCGGACCGCGGCGTCGTCGGGTGTGACGGTGAACAGCTTGCGGAGGCACATTCATCGAACACCCGTTCGACACGTTCAATATAGCTAGCTCCGCGCTCAGGTTCAAGGCGTCCGCGGGGTCCCGCTCCAAAATCACACTCGGTCGGCCACCGGGAACCATCGCCACACTCATCAGCATTGAACACCGCGACACCGACACTCCTTCCCGGCACAGAAAGGACAGCGACGCGTTGACGATCCGGCTGGTCACCCTCACCGGGCAGGATGCCCGCGTGTGGCTCGAGCCCGCTCTCGACATCTATGTCACCGCGATGGAGTATCCGCGCGGCACCGAGATCCACCGCGCCGCCTTGTGGCGCGACCACATCGGACGACCCGGCTGGCGCGCCTTCGGCGCCGTCCTCACCGTGGCCCCCCACGAGGCCCACACACAGCCCGGAGCCCGACGACGCGTGGCCTCGCCGGTGGGCTCCACCGAGAACGATCTCCTCGTCGGGATCGCCTACGGCTACACCGGCGCGCCGGACCAATGGTGGAATCAGCAACTCCGGCACGGCCTGCGCAGGCGCGGATACCCGCCCGAGGCGGTCGACGCGATCGCGGCAGACTACTTCGAACTCACCGAACTCCACGTACATCCGACCGTCCAGGGACGCGGGATAGGACAGCTGCTCCTGCGGCGGCTGCTCGCCGAGCGTCACGAGGCCCGGGTCCTGCTGTCCACCCCTGAGATCCCCGACGAGCGCAACCGGGCGTGGTCGCTGTATCGCCGGATGGGATTCACCGACGTGTTGCGCGATTTCACCTTCACCGGCGACCCCCGCCCCTTCGCCTTCCTCGGCCGCCGGCTGCCGCTGCCCGCCCCGCCGATCCCGGGCTCGCCGGGCGGACCGGGCCGGTGACCCACCCGGTTCACGACGCCGTCGTCGTCGGCGCCGGCCACAACGGGCTGGTGGCCGCGGCGTATCTGGCACAGGCCGGGCGCGATGTCGCGGTGATCGAACGCGACACCGTCGCCGGGGGCGCCACCTCCACGGTGGAACGGTTCCCGGGCTACCGGGTCGACCGCGGGTCGTCGGCGCACCTGATGATCCGGCACTCCCCCGTCATCGACGAGCTGCGGCTCACCGATGCCGGTCTGCGCTATGTGGACTGCGACCCGTGGGCGTTCATCCCGGCCACCGGATCGGCCCCTGCGATCGTGTTCCGCACCGACCTCGACGCGACCTGCGCGTCGATCGAACGCGCTTGCGGCGCAGCCGATGCCGCCGCCTATCGACGTTTCGTCGCGACCTGGACCCCGCGGGCCCGGGCAGTGATGCGCGCCTTCTACCGCCCGCCGACCACGGGCCGGTTCGGCACCACCTTCCTCGGGCTCGACGGCACCGCGGACACCGCGTGGCGCGGAGTCGTCACCCGGCGAACCGGCCGGATGGCGGCGCTGACCCAGGAACTGATGGGGTCGGGTGACGCACTGCTCGACCGGTGGTTCTCCTCGGAACACCTCAAGGCCGGGCTGGCCTGGTTCGGTGCCCAGTCAGGTCCGCCGATGAGCGCACCCGGTACCGCACCGATGGTCGGTTTCGCCGCACTGATGCACACCATCCCGCCGGGCCGCGCCGTCGGCGGCAGCGGCGCCCTCGCGGACGCTCTGATCACGCGACTCACCGCCCACGGTGGCACCGTGCACCTTGGCACGCCCGCTCGCTCGATCACCCGGTGCGGTGACCACTGGCGCATCGACGCCGCCGGCGCACCGAGCCGGTGTACCCGCGTCGTGATCGCCGCCTGCCATGTCCTGACCACGCTGGACCTCCTGGCCGCCGGCGGATACGACCCGACGACCATCCGACGCTGGCGGGACTCGATCGTGGTGGGCAACGGCATCGGGATGGCGGTGCGCCTGGGCACAAGCGCGTTACCCGTCTACCGTGATCTGCCGTCCGGCCTGCCCGCCCACGGCGTGCACTCCGGACTCGGCCTGCTGGTCACCGAGCGCGCACACCTGATCCGCGCGAATGCCGCCGCAGCGGTCGGGGAACTGCCCGAGCGCCCCGCCTGCGTCGCGATGAGCTACTCCGCCATCGACCCGACCCTCGCCCCGCCCGACCGGCACCTGATCACCCTGTGGGCCCAGTGGCATCCGTACCGGCTCACCGGTGACCCCGACTGGGCGACGTCGGGCCGGCGTGCCGCTGAGGCCATCCGAGCCGAGATCGACCGGCACGCACCGGGATTCAGTGACTCCATCGAACACACCCACATCCAGACGCCCCGGCTGCTGGAATCCGAGCTGGGGATGGTCGGCGGCAACATCATGCATGTGGAGATGTCGATCGACCAGATGTTCCGGTGGCGCCCGCATCCCGACCTCGCCACGCACCGGGTCCCCGGCGCCGACGGCGTCCTGCTCGCCGGTGCCTCGATGCATCCCGGCGGCGGCGTCACCGGGGCGAGCGGACGGATCGTGGCGGCCATGGCGCTGCGCGGACGCCGAACGCGCACACGCCCACGCGGCGCTGGCGGCCGGTGGCGTGGCGGTCTGGCACGATGAGCATCGTGCGATCCTCACCCCGCGCGGCGACCCGCCGGCTCTCGATGGTGGCGGCCCTGATCATGCTGGTCGCCTCCCCGCTGCTCTCCGGCTGTCTCGAACGCTCGACGACCGTCGGTGACCGCTACTCCGGCACCGTCATCGTCGCGACCTCACCGGACAATCCGCGCGGCGCGCCGAAGCTCGACCTGCCCGAGTCGATGGCCTCGCGGGTCTCGATCACCGACTACCGCGAGACGCCGCAACCGGCGGGCGCGTCGACGCCCCCGTCCGGCGCGAGCACGACCACCACGGCACCGAGGAGCACGCCGGGCCTGCCGTCCGAAGAGGATCGGGCCACCCGGGTCGGCACCCGCGCCACGTTCTCCGGACTGACCGCAGGCCAGTTCGGGCAGCTCGGCAACATCGTCGCCGACGCCTTCGGCGACACCGCGGTGACCATGGATCTGGACGCCAAACGCAGCGGCGAGGTGGTGCGGTTCCGCGGCACCACCGATCTCTCCGATCTCAACGCGCAACGGGATTTCGTCCAGTTGACGGTCACCTTCGCCGGACCGATCACCGCCACCAACGGCGAGCAGACCGGCGAGTCCTCGGTCACCTGGACCCCCGAGCCGGGCAAACCGTCGGACTTCAGCGCGGACGCCACCTATCCGGATCCGGCGACCGCGGCGGTCAGCAGCTGGTCGTGGTTCATCGCCATCGTCTGTGTGATCGTCGTGATCGTGATCATCGTGATCGCCTACCAGTCACGTGATCGCAGCCCGCGTCCGGGACGCCCGAAGAAGACTGGCGGTAGCCCCAAGTCGACGACCGGCACCGCGTCGTCGTCGGCGACCTCGGCGAAGGCCGGCAGCTCAGCGAAAACCGGCAGCACGACAGCCGGCAACACGACGGCTGGCAACACGACACGGGCAGACCAGAGCTGACCGGCCGGAGCTTGACGGCCTCAGGCTCCGACCGGGGCGCCGAGGGCGTCGCGGACGTCCACCCCGAGACGTTCGAGCACCTCGCTGGTCGCCTTCGCGAAGTTGAGGCTGCAGAAGTGCAGGCACGGCACGCCTTCGGCGATGAGCCGCTGCGCCATCTCGGTGGCCAGGTCGATACCCACCGCGCGGACCGCGGCGCGATCCTCCTCGGGACCGTCACCGGCGGCCGTCGAGAGGCGTTCCTCGACGGTAGGCGGCAGCACCGACCCGGACAGCTCCACCATGCGCCGCACACTGGCCAGCGAGGTGATCGGCATCAGGCCGGGGATCAGTGGTTTGGCGGCCTGCTCGGCATCGGCGGCCGCCAGCCGGTCACGCAGCCGCAGGAAATGCTCGACGTCGAAGAACATCTGGGTGATCGAATATTCGGCACCGGCGCGCAACTTGCGGACCAGGTTCGCGGTGTCGTGGTCGAGGTCGGGCGCGCGGTGGTGGCCCTCGGGGAACGAGGCGACACCGACGTGAAAATCGCCCAGGGTGTCGATGAGCCGCACGAGTTCTTCCGCGTACTCGACGCCCTCGGGGTGCGCGACCCACTCGCCGAGGGGATCGCCCGGCGGATCACCGCGCAACGCGAGGATGTTGGTGATCCCCTGATCGGCATAGGCGCCGACGAGGGCGCGCAACTCGGCGATGCTGTGGTTGACCGCGGTCAGGTGCGCCACCGGCAGCAACGTGGTCTGCGCGGCGAGCTCCCCGGTGATCCGCACGGTCCGGTCGCGGGTCGAGCCGCCCGCGCCGTAGGTCATGGACACGAACGCCGGTGACAGCCGCTCGAAGATGCGCACCGCACGCCACAGCCGTCCCTCGGCCTCGGCGTCGCGGGGCGGGAAGAACTCGACCGAGAACGGCACCGGCCCGCGATGCGGTGCCGACAGGCGTTCGACGATCGACGGCGCACAGCCGGATCGGGGCTGACCTGCGCGGTCCGGAACGGTTGGAGTCACCCGACCATGATACGGATGGTGTCGCATAGCCTGACAGGGTGACCTCCACGATCCCGACGCCCACCTCGCTCGACGAGGTGCCCGCCGCCGTCGAGGCGCGGCTGCGCGAGTTCTTCGCTGCCGCACTCCCCGTCGCGGAAGCGATCTCCCCCGCCGTCGGCGCGGCCGCCGAGGTGGTCCGGGACTTCGTGCTGCAGGGCGGCAAACGCATCCGTCCGGTGTTCGTCTACGCCGGATGGCGGTGTGGGATCAGCGCTCGCGCCGCGGGGGCCGACGCAGCTGAGGCCGCCGACACCTTGCGGGTATGCGCGGCACTCGAGCTGGTGCAGGCCTGCGCCCTCATCCACGACGACATCATCGACCGCTCCGACACCCGGCGCGGCCGGCCGACCGTTCACCGCGACTTCGAGCACCGCCACCGCGACCGGCAGTGGTCGGGCGACCCCGGCGGTTTCGGCGTCGCCGCGGCAATCCTCGCCGGAGATCTCGCCCTCGCCTGGGCCGACGACCTCGTCCATGGACTCGCTCCGGGTGCGGCACCCGACGACGACGCGACCCCGCTGCCCGCGCCGGTGGGCGCCACCTGGGCGTCGATGCGCACCGAGGTGCTCGGTGGGCAGTACCTCGACATCGTGAACGAGGCGGCCGGTGACGAGTCGGTGCAGGCCGCGTATCAGGTGATGGAGTACAAGACCGCCGCCTACACCGTGGCCAGGCCCCTGGAGCTCGGTGCCCGGATGGCCGGGGCGCCGGCCGATCTCATCGCCGATCTGCGGTCGGTCGGTCACGATCTGGGGATCGCCTTCCAACTGCGCGACGACCTGCTCGGCGTCTTCGGCGACCCGGCCCGGACCGGCAAACCGTCCGGCGACGACCTCATCTCAGGCAAGCGGACCGCCCTGCTCGCGACCGCGCTGCGTCGCGCCGGCGACACCGGTCCCCGCCTCGCCGCACAGTTGCGCGACGCCATCGGCCGTGAGCTCTCCGACGACGAACTTGATTCGGCGCGTTCGATTCTCGTCGACGTCGGAGCCGTCGACGAGGTCGAGTCCACCATCTCCGAACTCCTCACGTCGGCGTTGTCGGTGCTCGCCCGCGCAGACATCGGCCCACAGATCCGCAGCGAACTCACCGCGGTCGCCCACCGCACCGCGCACCGCGAGGCGTGATCGGTGCCTGAGGTGACCACCACCGAGCGGGCCACCGAGTCCGCCCTGCGCGGACGCGCACGCTCCGACCTCACCCTGGGCCTGATCGGCTCGATCATGGTGTGCCTGGGCGCCTTCGGCGTGGGTGACCCACCGCGCAACAGCGCCCTACTGACCGATCTGCATCTGAGCGCGATCGCCTACGGGCACGGCAAGCACCTGAGCGCGATCGTGTTCTGGGCGGGTGTCGCGGCCATGGTCATCGCCTGGGTCCGGGTGGGCCGACGGATCTCCCGCGGCGGGGAGCAGGCACCGAGTGTGCGTTCCCTGCAACGCTGGGTGCTCGCCTGGGCGGCCCCCCTGATGGTCACCGTGCCCGTCTACAGCCGGGACGTCTACGCCTACCTCGCACAGGGTGCGCTTTTCGGAGCCGGCTTCAACCCATACGCCGACGGCCCGGCCCACCGGCCGGGGCCGCTGGTGGACAGCATGGCGCAGGTGTGGGCGACCACCACCGCGCCCTACGGACCGTTCTTCGTCGGCATGATCCGCGCCGTCACCGAGGTCACCGGAGATCACGTCATCGTCGGGGTCCTGGTGATGCGGCTGGTCCTGCTGCCGGGATTGTTCTTGTCGCTGTGGGCGATTCCGCGTCTGGCCGCCCATTTCGGTGCCTCCGGGCAGGCCGGCCTGTGGCTCGCACTGTTCAATCCGATGGTGTTGATTCATCTGGTCGCCGGGCCGCACGTCGAGTTGCTGATGATGGGCGTCCTGGTCGCCGGGGTGGTCCTGGTGGTGCGGGGCAGACACGTCACCGGACTCGTCGTCCTCGGGATGGCCGTCTCCATCAAGATCACCGCCGGCATCGCGATCCCGTTCGTGCTGTGGATCTGGCTGGGCCACATCCGTTCCCGGCGCCCCGTCACCACTCGCGACGTCCTCGGATGTTTCGCGGCCGTCGCCGCCGTCACGGTGGCCGTCTTCGGATTCTGGACGCTGGTCATCGGACTCGGGTTCGGTTGGCTGACCGGCCTCGGCTGGGCGGACATCATCATCAACTGGTTCACCATCCCGACCCTTGTGGCGCATCTGGTCACGCTGGTCGCCGCGCCGTGGGTCGCGCTGAATCTGCAACCGGT
This sequence comes from Gordonia bronchialis DSM 43247, assembly GCF_000024785.1. Classification (NCBI taxonomy): domain Bacteria; kingdom Bacillati; phylum Actinomycetota; class Actinomycetes; order Mycobacteriales; family Gordoniaceae; genus Gordonia; species Gordonia bronchialis. The sequence goes on from NC_013441.1 coordinate 3,248,497, forward strand.
ACTGGAGATCACCCGTGCGATCGGTTCGGCCGTTCTCGCCGTGACCCTGGTGGTGCTGTGGTGGCGGCATCGCCACGACGAGCGTGACGCGGTGGCCGGCATGGCATGGGCGATGCTCGCGGTGCTCCTACTGGAACCGTCGACCCTGCCCTGGTACTACACGTGGGCGCTGGGACTCGCGGTGGCCTTCACCCTGCCGCTGTGGGCGCGTGCGGCGATCGTCGCGACGTCGAACTTCATGCTCATCGTCTTCCAGCCCGACGATGCCATCGCCTTCTACCAGCCGGTTCCGCTGCTCATCGCCGCTGCGCTCTCGGGACTGGCGGCCTGGTCGCTGATCCGGCCGGATCCGTTGCGGCTGGGCACTTTTGTCCGCCGCGCGTGGGGATCGCCGACGACCTGAGCGATCTGAGATCGACGCGGGTCAGAACGCCTGCGCCTGAGCCCGGCGGATGACCTCGCGCGCCGAGTGGGTGTGCAGCGCCGCCGCGGGATGCATCCCGAGGTCGTCCTGCACGGTGAACAGCCACGCCATCACCTCGTCGCGGGAGTAACCGCCGTCGAGCAGGACCTCGACGAGCCCGGTGAAGTGTTTGACGATGCCCAGGTCGTCGAAGAACAGTGCCGGCACGGCGGGCTCGCCACCCCGGGAGACGCCGAGCAGGTGGTGATCGCGGATCAGGTTGCGCACCCGGTTGGCGGAAACGTGCAGTCGCCTGGCCACCTCGTCGACGGAGAGGGTGTCCACATCGGACGGCAGGGTGTCTTGCGAGAGCGGTAGTGAACTCACACCGAGAAGAGTAGCGGTTACCGAGCCGTTCATGACGGGTGCCGTCGATCCCGCCGGAGACCACCGAACGCAGGACACCGCTACCGCGCACAGTCGCGTCGTGACGGTACATTCAGCGACATGAACAGCACCGCCGACCCGCTCCTCGGCGCCGTCATCGAGGGGCGGTACCGCATCGACGCGCCGATCGCGCGGGGCGGCATGTCGGCGGTGTACCTGGCCGTCGACCTGCGACTCGGCCGGGACGTCGCGGTGAAGATCATGGACGACCGGTATTCCGGTGACCCACTGTTTTTGCGGCGCTTCGAATTCGAGGCACGAGCGGTGGCCGGTCTCAAACATCCCGGCCTGGTGGCCGTCTACGACCAGGGCATCGATCATCAGATCGCCTTCCTCGTCATGGAGTTGGTGGACGGTGGCAGTCTGCGCGAGCTCCTGCGCGAACGCGGTCCCATGCCGCCGCATGCGGTGGTCGCGGTCGCCGATCCGGTGCTGGGCGGACTCGGCACGGCGCATGCGGCGGGTCTGGTGCATCGCGACGTGAAGCCGGAGAACGTGCTGATCTCGGATGCCGGTGAGGTCAAGGTCGCCGACTTCGGGCTCGTGCGCGCCGTCGCCGAAGCCGGGGTGACCTCGGCCAGCGTGATCTTGGGCACCGCGGCCTACCTGTCGCCCGAGCAGGTGGAGTCCTCACACGCCGACGCGCGCAGCGACGTTTACTCGATGGGCGTCATGCTCTTCGAATTACTCACCGGCCGAACACCTTTCCGCGGTGACACCCCGCTGGCCCTGGCGTATCAGCGGCTCAACTACGACGTCCCCGCGCCCGGCGACGTGATCGCCGGGGTGCCCGAGGAACTCGACGAGATCATCCTGCGCGCCACCGAACGTGATCCGGCACACCGCTATTCCGACGGATTCGCGATGCGCCACGCGTTGCTCGCGATGGCCGAGGATCTCGACCTGCCACCGTTCACCGTCCCCGCACCGCGCCGTTCGGCCGAACGTGTCACCATGGCCCGCTACCGCCCCGCCGGTCCGCGCTTGCAGGGCACCCGCGCGCAGTCGGTTCCGGGACCGTACGCGGCCGGCGACCGGCCGGCCGCATCCGCCGAGCAGCGCCCTACACCGGTGGCCGACATCGATGACGAGGCCCAGGACACCCGAGCCGCCCGGCCGAGCGCGGTCATGAGCCGACGATCCTCCGCACTCGACGACGTGGAACCGCAGACCGGCAGCCGCCTGCGCTCGGTCCTGTGGCTGTTGTTCGTGGTCGTACTCGCCGTCGGCCTCGGCGCGGCCGGCTGGTGGACCGGGCACCACTACCTGGGCATCCGCTGACCCGGCGGGTTCGCTATCCGCGCAGCATCTCCGCGACCAGGAAAGCGAGCTCCAAGGACTGCTGGGTGTTGAGCCGGGGATCGCAGGCCGTCTCGTAGCGTCCGGCCAGATCGAGATCCGAGATGTCCTGCGCGCCACCGAGACACTCGGTGACATCCTCGCCGGTCAGTTCCACGTGCACACCACCGGGGTGGGTGCCGAGCGCGTGATGCACCTCGAAGAAACCCTGGACCTCGTCGACGATGCGGTCGAAGTGGCGGGTCTTGAACCCGGTCGACGCCTCGTGGGTGTTGCCGTGCATCGGGTCGCACTGCCAGATCACCTTGTGCCCGGTCGCCTCGACCGCCGACACGATCGCCGGAAGCACCTCGCGCACTTTGCCGTTGCCCATCCGGGCGACCAGGGTCAGCCGGCCCGGCTGCTTGTGCGGGTCGAGCAGTTCGACGTACTCGACGGCCTGCTCGGGGGTCGTGGTCGGACCGATCTTGACACCGATCGGGTTGTTGATGAGTTCGGCAAACGCGATGTGGGCACCGTCGAGCTGGCGGGTGCGCTCCCCGATCCACAGGAAATGCGCCGACAGGTCGTAGAGGACCTTGCCGCGCGAGTCGTCCTCGGTCGCTCGGGGATCGTCGGCCATGCGCAGCATCGCCCGCTCGTAGTCCAGGACGAGGGCCTCGTGGGAGGCGAAGATCGCCGCCGACGCCAGGCTGGAGTCGGTGACCCCGCAGGCGTCCATGAATCGCAGGCCGCGATCGATCTCGGCGGCGAGCGCCTCGTACCGGGCCCCGGCGGGCGAGGTCCGGACGAACTCGCGGTTCCAGTCGTGCACACGTCGCAGGTCCGCCTCGGAACCGGTCAACGCGCGGACCAGGTTCATCGCGGCGGCCGCGTTGGCGTAGGCACGCACCAGGCGGGACGGATCGTGAATGCGGGCGGTCTCGTCGGCCGGGAAACCGTTCACCATGTCACCGCGGTAGGACTGCAGGTCCAGCGCGTCGGTATTCGATGAACGGGGTTTCGCGTACTGGCCGGCGATGCGCGCCACCTTGACGACCGGCATGCTCGCGCCGTAGGTCAGCACGACCGCCATCTGCAGCAACGTGCGGATGTTGCCCTTGATGTGCGGTTCGGTGTTGGCCGCGAAGGTCTCCGCGCAGTCGCCGCCCTGCAGGAGGAACGCGCGGCCCTCGGCGACCTCGGCCAGCTGCGCCGACAGCGCCTCGACCTCGGCCGGCATGCAGATCGGCGGCACACTCTCGAGGACCGTCCGCATCTTGCGGGCCTCGTCGGCGGGCCAGTTCGGTTGCTGCAGGGCCGGACGGTTGATCGCGTCATGGAAGCGGTCGCCGAGCTCACCCGGCAGGGGCGGGAGTTCGGGGAGTTCGTCGATCGGAACGTCTACGGTCCAGTTCACCACGGTGCCCAGGGTAGTTCAGAGGCCCACCGACCCCGGTGCGGGGTTCACCGCCTGGTCCTCACCGCGCTGCAGCGGCCGCGATCGCGTTCCACTTGCGGAGGTTGTGGCGCGCGTCGGTCAGCGCGTCATGCGCGTCGCGCGGCGACGGCGGCAGTGACGGACGTCCGGCCGCCTCCCAGTGCTGACGCAATTCGCGCGTGAAGCGCGGGATCTCGCGGGGCAGCGCCGTCATCGGACCCCACAGCTGGCAGAGCACCACGTGGTCGTAGGCACCGACCCACGCCCAGAGCTCCACGTCGTCGGCGGCGGTGAAGAACTCGTAGAGGTCGTCACGGATGCGGCGGCGGTCCCGCCACAGCGACGACGACGGCGACGGCAGCTTGGGCAGGACGTTGGCACGTACCCAGTCGCCGGCCCGGGCCGGGTCGAACTCGGTGGAGACCGCATAGTATTCCCGGCCGTCTTCGGCGACGACACCGATCGACACCAACTCGATTGTCGTACCGTCCTCGATAAACTCCGTGTCATAGAAGTACCGCATACAGGTAAGTATTCGTCACCACCCGCGGACGAGGTGCACATGAGGGTATCGGCACGGCCCCGCCGGGGTGGCGAGAGCTCATGACAGACCCACCCCGGGGGCGCTCGGCGGCCATGCCGACGCCGCCGATGCCGCGCGGGTCGCTACGCTGGGATCTCGTGCGCTCCAGGTCTGTGCTGGCGACCGCGATCCTGGCGGCGTCCATCATCGTGCGTCTGCTGTGGGACACACTGACGGTCAACGGCCGAAACTTCGTGGACCTGCACGTCTACCGGGACGGCTCGGCCGGTCTCGCCGACGGTTCGCTGTATCTGTTCACCTACAGCGGTTCCACCGACTTCGCGCTCCCCTTCACCTACCCGCCCTTCGCGGCGGTGGTGCTGTACCCGCTCTCGCTGCTGCCGTGGGGACTCGTCGCCCTGCTGTGGGAACTGGCGACCTTCGCGGCCCTGTACGGCGGCGTCGTCCTCGCCCTGCGGCTGTGCGGTCGCCGATCCGGCGCATACACACTTGCGGCGGTGTGGTCGGCGATCGCGATCTGGTGCGAGCCGGTTCGGGTGACCCTGGACTACGGCCAGATCAACGTGTACCTGATGTTCGCCACCCTGCTCGCGGTGTCGTGGGCCCGCAGCCGACGCGGCCAGCTCGCCGGTGGTGCACTCATCGGCCTGATCGCCGGGATCAAGCTGACGCCGGCCATCACCGGGCTCTGGTATCTGGCGGTGCGCAAACCACTCGGTGCGGTGGCGGCCGCGCTCGCCTTCGGCGCCACCATCCTGGGCTGCCTCATCTTCTTCCCGGAGGTCACCCGGACCTACTACGGTTCGCTGATCGGTGACGCCGACCGGATCGGCCCGGTGGCCCGCGTCATCAACCAGAGTCTGCGCGGGGCGCTCTCCCGGATCGCCGGACACGACATCGGCAGCTCATGGCTCTGGCTGGCAGCGGTCGCCGTCGCAGTGGTGTTCGCCGTCGCCACCTGGCGCGCGGTCCGCGACGACGCCTTCGGCGTCCTGATGGTCGTCCAGCTCCTCGGACTCCTGGTGTCGCCGATCTCGTGGGTCCATCACTGGGTGTGGCTGCTGCCGCTGGCCATCTGGCTAGTCCACGGCAACGGGGCACGCCGCACGGGGGCTCGAGTGCTGCTCGGACTGTGGGTCGTGGTCGCGGCCGCCGGAATTCCCTGGATTCTCAAGATGATCGAGCAGTCCCGGTACGAGCTGGCCCCGGCGGCGACCGCGATCCTGGGCACCGCGTGGTCGGTGCTGGCGCTGGCCACCCTCGCCTGGATCGCCCTCGCGCCGACCACGCGCCGACGCACCGAGGTGGTCGCGGCCGCCATCATCGACGACGGGCGGCTGTTGCTGGCCCAGCGATCCAAACCCACCGATCTCGCCGGTAAGTGGGAGCTGCCCGGCGGGCGTGTGGAAGCGGGTGAGACCGCGCACGAGGCCGTCCGCCGCGAGATCCGCGAGGAACTCGGCGTCGACGTCGAACCACTTCAGCGGGTGGGCGGCGAGGTGCCGCTGCGCGACGACCTGGTGCTGCGTGCCTACGCGGCGCGGCTGACCGCCGGGACGCCGCGCGCCCTCGAGCATCTGGATCTGCGGTGGATGTCGGCCGACGACCTGCGGACCGTGGACCTCGACGACGTGGTCCCGGCCGACCGGGAATGGCTGCCCACGCTCATCGGGATGCTCGCCACGTCAGGCGTCGAACCGGATGGGCCGGAACCACGGGCCAACGGCACCGTCGGCTCGCCCACGGTCGACGAGCCGCATTCGGCCGGCTGAACCGCCCTGCACGAGCCCGATCGGACGTGCCGGTTCAGGCTGCCGAGGCCGAGGGCGGTTGCGCCGCAGGCTTGTTCTTGTCCTTGAGCGAGGCGGCGTAGATGTCGACGTACTGCTGACCGGTCAGCTGCATCAGTTCGTACATGATCTCGTCGGTCACGGCCCGCTCGATGAAGCGGTTGCCCTGCATGCCCTCGTAGCGGGCGAAGTCGAGCGGCTTGCCGACCTTGACCGTCACCTTCGCCGGGCGGGGCAGCACGCTGCCGGGCGGGTTGAACTTGTTGGTTCCGATCATCGCGACCGGAATGACCGGCACCCCGGTGTCCAGCGCGATCCGCGCGAGGCCGGTCTTGCCCTTGAACAGTCGACCGTCGGGTGAGCGGGTGCCCTCGGGGTACATCCCCATCAGCTCACCCTTCTCGAGTTGCCGGCGCGCCGAGATCAACGCCCCCTCGGCGGCCTGCGCGCCGGAACGGTCGATGGGGATCTGTCCGACGGCGGTGAAGAACCATTTCTGGAACCGGCCCTTGAGCCCGGTACCGGTGAAGTACTCGGACTTGGCCAGGAAGTAGATCCGCCGGTTGACCATCAGCGGCAGGAAGAAGCTGTCCATCACCGCGAGATGGTTGCTCGCCAGGATGGCCGGTCCACGGTCCGGGATGTTCTCCAGGCCTTCGATGCGCGGCCTGCCGAGCACTCTGAGCAGCGGACCGAGAAACACGTACTTGAACGCCCAGTACCACATCGCAACTCTCCCTCACCGCTTCGCACCGCTACGCCGAAGTGACCATACCCGCACGAAACTCTACCCACCCGGCGTGGTGTTCGTCAGGGGTTGACCGTCCCCGCGGCGGCGTCGGGCACCCTCTCCGACACCGGTTGCGGTGCCGGTCGAGTCTGTTGGCGCACAAGATCATCCGGGTCGGCCGCGGCGGCGAGTCGGGCGTGCAGACCCTGCCGGGCGACTTCGGCGGCCCCGACCACACCGGCCGACTCGCCGAGTTGCGTGCCGCGGATCCGGGCCAGCTGCCGGTGGCCGGCACCGGTGACCAGCCGGGCGTAGTGTTCGCGTGCCTCGTCGAGGAACAACCCCGACGCGGCGCCCACACCGCCGGCGAGGACGATCAGGTCCGGGTCGAAGATGTCGGCGATCATCGCGAGTCCCGCGCCCAGCGAGGCGGCGAACTGGGCGAAGGCGGCGAGCGCCACCGCATCCCCGTCGGCCGCCGCGCCGGCCACCCGACGCCCGGTCAACGATCCCGGGTCGGCTGCGACGTCGGCGGCCAGCTGGCTGCGGCCCCAGTTGCCGTCGGCGAGGAGTTCGACGACCGTGTCCACCAGGGCGGTGCCACTGCAGTAGCGCTCCCAGCAGCCACGTTTGCCGCAGGAGCACACCCGGCCGTCGGGAACGATGGTCAGATGTCCCAGTTCCGGTGCGACACCGAAACTCCCGCGATAGATCTCGCCGTCGATGAGCAGTCCCGCGCCGATGCCGGTGCCGATCGCGAGCACCAGCGAGTTGTGGCCGCGGGCCGCGGCTCCGAACCGGTATTCGGCCACCGCCGCGGAGTTCGCGTCGTGTTCGGCGAAGACCGGGATACCGATCCGGCGGGTCATCTCCTCGGCGACCCGCGCCTCCCGCCACGGCAGATGCGGGGCGAACCGGATCATCTGCCGGTCGGGTGTCAGGAAACCGGCGATCGCGAGACCGACCGCCTTGGCCGCCCACCGGGAGGTGAGCTCACCGACCAGCCGGTCGAGGCAGTGTTCGAGGGCCTGGGCCGTGGGTGGGGTCGCCGCACGCAGGGTGTCGAGCATGACGCCGTGGTCGTCGACGACCGAGGCGCGGACGCTGGTGCCGCCGATGTCGATCCCGATGGTCAACTCGCCCATCAGTTCTCCTCTTCCGGGTGCGGTTGCGGCTGGGGGGTTCTCGTCGGCCCTGGGTTCCTCGTCCGCCCGTGATCGGTCGTCCCGGCCACGTCGATGCGCACCGCGATCGGCTCGTAGTGGCGGGGCGCGCCCGGATCTGCGGGCGTCGACCGCAGGGCCTTGGCGATGGCCTCGAGCACCGCGATGAGCGCGGCGATCAACCGGGCGAGCAGATCGCCGATCTCGGCCAGCAGCGTGGTGATCTCACCCGACACGTCGCCGAGCCCGTGCACCCCAGACGCTTCGCCCCCGGCAGGATCACAACCAGGCCCGTCGAAACCAGGGTTGCCGAAACCTGCGAACGCCGAGGTACCGAAGCCCCCTGCCTCGGACGATCCGTCCGCCGCGGGCCGACGCGTGCGGCCACCCCCGAACAGGGCGGCGAGCTGATCGATCTGGGCGGCCAGCCCGAGCAGCAGATCACGCACCGGGTCGCCGGCCGGCGGTCCGTCACGTCGACGGTCGCGTTCGTTCTCGTCGTCCGCGGTCATCGCCGGGCACTCTCCTCGTCTGCCATGGGCACAGGTCAGAAACGGTACCCGGTGGCGCATCGGCGCGCACACACGTCCGCCGCACACGCCGATTCAGCCCGGCGTCACCGTTTCGGCCAGACCGACGGGTCGGGGACGAACCGGATCGCCAGGCGCGCCCCGTCCCACCCGGCGTCGACGACGGTGCATCGTCGCAGGACCGACGGCAACCGGATCGGATGCCGGAACCCCGACACCGTCACCAGCAGATCGTCGCCGCTGCGGCCGAGGGCCAGGGCGTCGGGGTCGGGCAGGCGCTGCGGCCACGACATCTCGTACACCGTCTCCGCACCGGAGCCCTCCACCGGTGTGACCACGGCGGCCGCCGATCCCTGCGGCTCCCCATGCGGGCCGGCCAGCGAGATCCCGAGCTTGCGCAGCCTGGCGAAGCGATCGATGGTCTCGGCGGACCGGGCGACCCGCACGGTCGTCGCCGTCGGACCCGACTCGGCCGCGCGCCGCGCGAGCGACGCCGCCACCTCGTCGAAGGTCGCCGACACCACGTCCTCCTCGGCAGCCGATCCGGTGCCCTCATTGATCATCACCGACGCCAACGGCAGGCCCATCACGTCCGCCTCCGCGAGCATCGGCAACGCGAGGCGCCGCGACCGGTCGTCGCCGCCGAGCACGAGATGCGTTGCCACCGAATGCGGATCGGTGATGAGTTCGGTGATGTCGGCGCAGTCCCGGTCGATGGCGTCCACCGCGGCGGTGAGGGTGGCCATCGCGGGACGTTCGGCTGCCGCGGCCAGCCGCCGGTGCCGTGGCCAGAAGCGGTTGAGGGCCTGGGTCAACACGGCACCCGCGCGTAGGAAGGCGAACGGATCGCCGCATCCCGAACAGTCGACGACGATGCGCTGCCACTCTCCGCTCACCGCCTCGTCGCGAATCCGGCGCAGCAGCAGGAAGTCGTCCACGCCGGGCAGCGCGGTCAGTTCGGCGGCGTCGATGCCGGCGACGGTCCCCACACCGGGCAGCCCGACCTTCGAGCGTCGCACCGTCTCTCCGAGGATGTCGACGAAGGCCGACCACGTCCGTTCGGTGAGCGCGAGCCGGTCAAGCGTCAGCAGATGCAGGTACTTCGACACCGCGACGGGCTCGCCGGGCGCGCGGTACACCCCCGCCCACGATGCGACCGGCGAATGCCGGTCAACGGTGATCAGCAAGGTGTGCCGGGCGGCCCGGGTGACCGTGTCCCTGCTGTCGCGACGGGCGCTCGGTCGTTCCGCCGCACCGCCCGCCGCAACGACGGACACACCGGAACCCCCGGGGCCGAGCACCACATGGATGGGTGTGAGATCGATCAGCCTTCGACCCTCTTCTTGAGATCGTGCAGCGCGGCGTCCGTGATCGCCTTCTCCGCACGGCGTTTCAGCGCGCCGATCAGCGGTACGACGAGATCGACCATCAGCTCATAGGTCACCTTGGTCGATCCGGGCACCTGCTCGGTGAGCACGTATCGTCCCCGCTGGTCGCGCTGCAGATCACTGGACACCAGTCGCCACGAGACCTCCGTGCCCTTCGGATCCCATTCGTAGGCAAGGACATACGTGTCCTGCAGCACACCCGCGTCGAGGACGAAACGCACCTGGGAGGCCCGGCCCCGGGCGTCGGTCGCCAAGACCTCGACCTCTCGGGCGGCCGACACCCACTGCGGGTAGTTCTCGAAATCGGCGATCACGGCGAGGATGTCGGCCGCGTCGGCGTTGATGATGATGTCGCGCTCGGTGTGATCGGCCATCAGCCGGCCCCCACTGCGACGGCGGGTCCACCGACGATCCGGCCGGCCTCGAGTTCCTCTTTGACCGCGAACGACATCACCTTGCCGGCCACCCGTCGCCGCTTGTTCTGATCGGCGAGGGCGTCGGCGCGCGACCGCTCGTCGCCGGGCAGTGGCGTGATGGGTTCGGCGTGCAGAAAATAGTGGAGCACAAAGCCGTCGAGCACCGGCTCGCACCAGATCTCCATCGTCCCCGTCAACGCTCCCCCGACTGTCCATCGCACGCCCACCGGGCCGCGATCCTCGGTGACGGTGAGCGATAGATCCGGCCACCATCGCCGCCACCGGCCCCGGTCGGTGATGACGTCGGCCACCGACGCCGGCGCGGCCGCCACGAACGTCGCATCGGCCACCTGAATACTCGTCACGACATTAGCTTCACATATGCACCGCGAGTGACGGTAGGGCACCCATCCGCCGAGGCCCGACGGCCGGGGCCGGTGGCCGGGCAGTTTCCGAGGTGGCAGAACACCGCGGATTCGGCTTCTCGGACATCCCCGTCGAACGGATACGACGCGGGGATACGATCGATGACAACGACGATCGACAACATCGACACAGCGGAAGGTGCCGGCAGATGACGAGGTCCGAGATCACGGCGTTCGACGTACCGGCGAAATTCACCATCGCCGACGACGAGAACTGCACCGGCATCATCTTCGACATCGCCGAGAAGAGTCCCGACCGCACGGTGTTCAGGCACAAGGTCGACGGCCGGTGGACCCCGGTCAGTGCCCGCGAGTCCGCCGACCGCATCGTCGCGATCGCCAAGGGTCTGATCGCGTCGGGCGTCAATCCCGGTGACCGCGTGGCACTTCTGTCCCGGACCCGCCTCGAGTGGACCCTGCTCGACTTCGCGATCTGGTCGGCGGGTGCGATCACGGTTCCCATCTACGATTCCTCGTCGGCAGGCCAGATCGAGTGGATCATGCAGGACTCCGGTGCCACCGCGATCATCCTCGAGGACGACAACCATCGCGACGCGTTCCGGTCGATCCAGACGCTGCCCGAGTCGATCACGGTGTTCCAGATCGATCGGACCGACGGACCCAGCGCGATACCCCAGCTCATCGAAGCCGGTGCCGACCTCCACGACGACGAGGTCGCCAAGCGGCGCGCCACCGTCGGCTCGGCCGACCCGGCCACCCTCATCTACACCTCCGGCACCACCGGCCGGCCCAAGGGATGTGAGCTCACCCACGCCAACATGCTCTCCGAGGTGCGGGCCGTCCTCGAAGGCGACCTCCTCGACGAACTGCGCCGACGCCCCGAGAAGCGGCTGCTGATGTTCCTGCCCCTGGCGCATGTCCTGGCCCGCGCCATCACCCTGGTGGCCATCGAGGCCGGCGCCGAGGTCGGACACACCAGCGACACCGCCAATCTGGTTCCCGAGTTCGCCGCTTTCAAGCCGTCGCTGATCCTGTCGGTGCCGCGCGTCTTCGAGAAGGTCTACAACACCGCTCGCCAGGGTGCCCACGACAGCGGCAAGGGCAAGATCTTCGACGCCGCCGCCGACACCGCGGTCGCGTTCTCGAAGGCCTCCGAGCGAGGCAGCGTCGGACTGGTGCTGAAGGCCAAACACGCCGTCTTCGACGCCCTGGTCTACAAGAAGCTGCGCACCGCTCTCGGCGGCGAATGCGCGATGGCCATCTCCGGCGGCGCCCCGCTGGGCGCACGTCTCGGGCACTTCTTCTCCGGCGTCGGCATCCCGGTGTACGAGGGTTACGGCCTGACCGAGACCACCGCCGCGTTCAGCGTCAACACCCCGGCGGCCAGCCGGATAGGTACGGTCGGGAAACCGTTGGCGGGCAACGCAGTTCGCATCGGCGACGATGGTGAGGTGCTGCTGCGCGGCGGGGTGGTGTTCCGCGAGTACTGGCGCAACCCCGAGGCCACCGCGGATGCGATCACCGATGGATGGTTCCACACCGGAGACCTGGGCACTGTGGACCGCGAGGGCTTCATCACCATCACCGGCCGCAAGAAGGAACTGATCGTCACCGCCGGCGGCAAGAACGTCTCCCCGGCCGGCCTCGAAGACGTGATCCGCGCCAGCGCACTGGTGTCGCAGGCCATGGTGGTCGGCGACCAGAAGCCGTTCATCGCCGCACTCATCACCATCGATCCGGAGGCGTTCCCGGCGTGGAAGGAGCGCAACGGCAAGCCCGCGTCGGCGAGTGTGTCCGACCTCGCCGACGACGCGGATCTGCGCGCCGAGGTGCAGGCCGCCATCGACGACGCCAACAAGACGGTGTCTCACGCCGAGGCGATCAAGAAGTTCCGCATCCTGCCCGACGACTTCACCGAGGAGACCGGTGAGATGACCCCCACCCTCAAGGTGAAGCGCAACGTGGTCACCGAGAAGTTCGCCGACGACATCGAGGCGATCTACCAGAAATAGGCGCGCCAAAAGTCGGAGGCCGCAGCGCTCACAGCAGCTGGCGCAGACGCGCGGCGATGTGCTGCCACTGCCAGTTGTCGACGACGAATTCCCTTCCCCGCCTGCCCATCTCGGCCGCGGCCGCGGGGTCGCGGATGATGGACAAGATCGCCAGCGCGACGGCATCGACGTCCGTCCCGTCCACCACGGTGCCGGTGACCGACTCGATCACCGTCTCCGGCGCGCCGCCGGACTGCCCGGCCACCACCGGCACCCCGGTGGCCGATGCCTCGAGGTAGACGATGCCCAGCCCCTCCACATCCAGCCCGCCACCGCGGGTGCGGGCCGGCATGGCGAAGACGTCGGCGATGTTATGGTAGGCCGGGAGTTCTTGTGCGGCAACGGTTCCGGTGAAGAAGACATGATCGGTCATGCCGGTCTCGCCGGCGATCCGGTGCAGCGTGTCGGCGTAGGGCCCGCCGCCGACGATGACCAGCGCCGCGTCGGGCACCTCCCGCCGGATCAGCGGGAGCGCACGGATCAGCATGTCCTGCCCCTTGCGCGGTACCAGCCGCGACAGACACAGAATGGTCGGCCGCTGCGCCAGTCCCAGACGGCGGCGGGTGTCGGCACGCAGCGCGGCGTCGGGGGCGAACCGCGTCACGTCCACCCCGGGCGGCAGATACTCCAGGGCCGCTTGCGCGCCGAAGGCCGACGCGAACCGGCCGCGGGTGTAGCGGCTGACGAAGGTGACGACGTCGACGTGCCGGCCGATGTACCCCAACACCTGACGTGCCACCGGCAACATCGACCAGCCCACCTCGTGACCGTGGGTGCTCGCGATGACGCGCCCGGCCCCGGCCCGGCGCACCGCGGGAGCCAGCACCGCCAGCGGCGCCGCGGCCCCGAACCACACGGTCTCGATGTTCTCGGTCCGGATGATCTGCGCGGCACGGCGCGCGACGAACGGGGTCGGCAGCATCAGCGTCGTCGGATGCCGGTACACGCGATAGGGCACGGCTGCGTCGAACTCGATGTGACTGCGGCGGCGCCACCGCGGTGCGTAGACGACGATGTCTTCCGGCGGCAGCAGATCCACCAGGTTCTGCAGGTACGACTGGATGCCGCCGGGCCGGGGCGGAAAGTCATTGGTGATCAGCAGTGTTCTACGCATGATGGGTCCGGCGCATCTTATCGGACCTGATCGACCAGCCAGCGCCGCCACTCGGTGACCAGCGCGTCGCGCCCGATGCCCAGAGTCGCTCGGATCGCGTCGTTCTGCCGTGCGGTGTCGGCGGTGCCGGCCACGCCGAGATAGAGCTGTCGCAGGCGCGGCTCGTCCCACTTCTGCGCGACGAAGGCCGCGAATGACCAGGCCGACTGGTAGGCCAGTTGTGAATCGGGCCCGGCGACCGCGAACTCGGCGTCCTCGGGCAGGCGACCGGGCGGGCCGTCCTCGATGATGCGGTCCGCGAGTTGTGGTGCGGCGTCGGCGAATCGACGGTAGGTGCCCTTGCGTCCGACATACTCGGGTACGCCTTCGGTGATCCACATCGGGGCCCCGACCGCGGTGGATGTGCGCGCGGCGACGTGGGTCAGTTCGTGTCGCAGCACCACGCCGAGCGCGGGCTCCGGCAACGCGCGTGCCTGTGGGGTGAGGACGACCCGTACTCCGACGGCCGTCCGGTTGCGGGTGTCGATGCGGTCGAAGACGGTCGCCGCGGCCGCACCCGGCCCGGTGGCGCCGGACGCCAGCGCCTCGAACTCGGCCGGCCGACCGGTGGTCACCACCGCCGCCCGCTGCGGCCAGTCGCTCCCCCAGAACGCGGTGACGACCGCCACGGCACCCGGCAGCAGCCTCGGCAGATGTCCCACGGTGGCCGCGGTCCCCGGGTAGGACGCGATCACCGACACGCCGCCGGCCGTCGGCACATCGAGCGCTGCCAGGCCCGGCAATCCCCACAGCTGGATCTGGGGTTCCGGCCCGCCCGACATGGTGGCGTCACCGACGATCTTCCATCCATCGCCGTAGCGGGCGAGGACGAGCTGCGCGGAGGTGACGATCTCGGGTTCGGCGAGACCGGGTAGCGCCGCACCACCGAGCGCGTGATGCAGTTCCACCGGGGCCACCCAGGAATCCGAACTGCCCTGGGCGTCGAGCTTCGCCTGCACGGCCGGGGCCACCAGCGCCTCGGCCTCCTCGGTGGGGGCCAGCGCAAACCGGAACGTCGCGGGCCGCAGCCCCGAACCGCGCCCGCGGCTATCGGCCGCACGCGCGCCGAAGTTGTCCGCGGCCACCATCAGCCGATCGCGAAAAGCCGTCGGCGCACTGGCATCGAGCAGACCGGCCACCGCGGTCCGATCACCGCGCAACAGTGCCGCGCCGAGATCGTCGAGGACGACGGTGACCGCGGCCGCACGCTGTTCCTCGTACAGATTGGGCGCGGTGGAAACGGTCGTGGTCGTCGAACCCTGGTCGGCTGCGCTCGACGATGACGCCGACGGATCGCCACCGGAACCGCATGCTGCCGACGCGAGGACCGCGCCGGTGATCGATATCGCGATCAGGACACGCACCACACGCGGCGTCGCGTCCGGGGTCCATCGCCGCACGTGGTGGCTGCGATCAGTAGCGACGGGCCGCGTTGTACGGACCGGCCTCGTCGATCGGGACGACCTTGACCGGGACGCCGAAGGTGGACGCGTGGATCACGTATCCGTCGCCGACGTACATGCCGACGTGATGGGCATCGGGGTAGTAGATGATCAGATCACCGGGCTGCAGATCATTGCGGTCGACGGCCCGTCCGGACGCCATCTGGGCCTCGCTCGAGCGTGGCAGCGTCTTCCCGGCCTGCTTGTACGCCCAGACCATGAGACCGGAACAATCGAAGGACGACGGTCCGGTGGCACCCCACACGTAGGGATCACCGATGCGGCTCAGGGCGGCCTGCACCGCGACCAGCGCGATGGAGGTGCCGCGCGGGACCAGCCGCGGATCGAAGGTGAACTTGGGACCCTGCAGCTCGGCGAGCTGCCGCCCGGTCATGGACCGGTAGACGGCCCGGATCTGAATCCCCTGCAACTGGAGGTTGGCCTGTTTGGTCTGCAGATCACCGCGGACCCGCTCGGCCGTGGACACGGCCTGCGACGCCGTGGCCGCGGCGGTCTCGGCGGTGGCCTTCGCCGACGCGATGCGCTTGCGCGCGGCCTTGAGGTCGGTGAGGTCCTTGGCGGCCTGCCGCTGGATCATGTCCAGGCCCGACATCTGATCCAGCAGTGACTGCGGCGAATCGCTGACCAGGACGGCATACAGGCCGGTGACCCGGGCGCCCCGATAGCTGGCGCGCACGATCTTGTCCACCCGGCCCTGGTAGAGGTCGAGCTGCGCCCGCGTCGCATCCAGCGAGCGCCGGGCGTCGGCGGCGGCGCGCCGCGAGGTCGCCACGATGCGGCGTTGCTTGTCGTATTCGATCTGCGCGTTGTGCATCGACTCCGCGGTCTTCTCCGCGTCGATGCCGAGTTGCTTGTAGCGGGTCAGCAACTGGTCGGCGGTCCGTGCCGGGATCGCTTGCGCCTCACCGGTTCCGCCGACGCCCAGCTGGACAGCGAGCAGAATCGCCAGCGCACCGGCCGCCAGAATCGCGGGTATCGAACGCGACGCCGGCACGCGTCGCTCCCCTCCCGGTCGGTTGTCCACGTTGTTCATGTCTCCTCTGAAGCCTGCTGGCCGCCCGGAGCCCGGCGTCATCCCACCCGACCGGCGCCGCCTCATCGGCGGTCCTGCCTCATCGTGTGCGAAGAATCCCCCACTGCCGTGCACTCCCTCACCTGGCGTCCCAGCCTAGATCTGTCGGGCCGTCGGGATGACCGGTTTGGGCCATACCCGGGCGATCCGCTGTCCGGTGCGGGCGAACCCGCCGCCGGAATGAGGATCGGGCGGATCACGCGTGTGTGCGTGACCCGCCCGGATCCCAAGTCATCGTGTTGCCGGCATCGTCGCTCAGTAGCGCCGCACGCCGACCAACGACCATTCCTTGACCGCGGCCTTCTTCACCGGCTGGCCATAGGTCGAGGAGTGGATGAACATGCCGTTGCCGACATAGATGCCTGCGTGACCGCCACCGTTGAAGATGAGGACGTCGCCGGGCTTGGCATCCTGGTAGGCCACCGCACGACCGCCGCCGAGCTGGCCGTAGCTGTCACGCGGGATGGTCTTGCCGGCCTGCTTGTAGGACCAGTAGATGAGGCCCGAGCAGTCGAAGGCGTTGGGCCCGGCCGAGCCGTAGGAGTACGGCGAGCCGATCTTGCTCTCGGCGGCGCGGACAGCCTTCTCACCGGTGGTCTGCTGCGGCTGACCGAACGGAGCGCCACCGTGGGGGCGCAGCTGCTGGGGGATCTGGTCCGGGTTGATGCCGGGAACCGTGAACGTGCCGAGATTCGGGATCTCGACGGCAGCGCCCTGGTTCTTCTTCTTGACCGGCTGTGCCTTCTTGACCGGGGCCTTGTGATCCTGTTGCCCGACACCCGGCACCTCGAAGGTGCCGACACCGGGCACGGTGATCGGCGCGGCGAGCGCGGGGCCGGCGGCTGCGGCGAGCGAACCGAGTGTGATCGATCCGGCGATCACGGCCCTCTTGGCGACCTTGCCTCCGCGAGTGGGCTGTTCCAAACGATGTTTGGCCACGAAGCGAGTTCTCCTTCAGTTCTCCCTCTACCGCCTACCGAGTTAGCTGTCGGGTTCGGGCCGGAAGAATGGCCCTACGCGCGTGTCATCGTGACGTGTCCATTGCCGAACACACCCGACTCGATACGCGATTCACCCCGATTCGAACTCGTCCGATGAAACATCGAACCAGCCCGAAGATGGTGGTTCCCCGGTTCGCCCGCGAGGGCGATTGAGCGGTGACCGCTTGCAGACCACTTCTTGGTGAAGCGGGACGCTCCGCAAAGGTCTCGGAAAGGTTACGAAATCGGATGCGGGTCTGTCTACCAGGCCACGCACAGCCGAACTGGTTCGCTTTGCTAACCAGCCCTCAGGATGTGCGGACCGCGGTCCGAATCAGCCCTGTGAACTGCCGTTTTCCCTGATCTTGCAGATCGTGCAGCCGTACTGGAGGCCATTGCAGCCGAGACGAACACATCGATGGCCGCATCGAGTTCCGCATCCGGCGCAAGGGACCTCAGGCCCATCCCCGACGGACCCCTTTGACCCCCATCGTCCCAGCTCGGAGTACCCAACAGCACCGTCATCGCACAGTCGCCACACGCGACGGGACGGCCCGGGCAGCTAGCGCAGTCGACATACATCTGTGATCTCCATCTCACTTCTCCCGCACGGGATGTCGTCGGTCGGATTTCGCCTGGTGATCACGACGTCGACGCCGCTCTCACTCTGAGGTGGAGACTAGGGGCACCCACCGACAAAACCACCGCAGTCCCATCCGGCCCACCGGTCCCTCGTGTCACTACCGGCCGTTGTCATAGCGTCGAACTAGTGTTCGTCGCGTGCGGAAAACGTATCGGGAGGCCGGTGACGCCGGGCAACTCACCTTCGCCGATCTCGACGACGATGCCGCGGGTGGCGGCTTCGGCGATCGCGCCCTGTTCGACACGACACTGGTCGTGGTCGACCTCGAGACCACCGGGTCGGATCCGGCCGGCGATCGCATCACCGAGATCGGTGCGGTGAAGATCCGTGGCGGAGAGGTGCTCGGCGAGTTTGCCACCCTGGTCGATCCGGAACGATCGATCCCGCCGCAGATCGTCACTCTCACCGGCATCACCCACGCCATGGTCAGCGCTGCCCCCCGTATCGAGGAGGTCCTGCCGGCCTTCATCGAGTTCGCCCGCGGATCGATCCTGGTGGCCCACAACGCTCGTTTCGACATGGGGTTCCTGCGCCGCAACGCGCAGCGGCTGCATCTGGACTTCCCGTTCCCGCTGAGCCTGTGCACCGTCACCATGGCCCGGCGCATCTTGCACCGCGAGGAGGCACCCACCGTGCGACTGTCGGCGCTGGCCGACCTGTTCGACGTGTCGGTGCGGCCGACCCACCGGGCGCTCGACGACGCGCGCGCCACCGTCGAGGTGTTCCACCATCTGCTCGAACGTGTCGGCAACCAGGGCGTGCACAGTATCCGCGACCTCACCGAGTACCTGCCGCGAACCGATCCGCAGTTGCGCGCCAAACGCCATCTCGCCGACAAGATCCCGGCACGACCCGGCGTCTACCTGTTTCGCGGACCGTCCGATGAGGTCCTCTATGTCGGCACGGCCGTCGATCTGCGGCGCCGGGTGCGCTCCTACTTCACCGGGAGCGACCCGCGCCGGCGGATCGGCGAGATGGTCCGGCTCGCCCATCGGGTCGATCACGTCGAGTGCAGCCACGGGCTCGAGGCGGCCGTGCGCGAGCTGCGCCTGCTCGGCGCACACGCACCCGCCTACAACCGCAAGTCCAAGCAGCCGCACCGGGGCTGGTGGGTGGTCCTGACCGCCGAACGCTTTCCGCGGCTGAAGGTCAGCCGGTCCCCGAGCGCCGACACCATCGGTCCCGTCGGCAACCGGACCACGGCAGCCACCATCGCCGACGTCATCTCCGCGGCCGCCGGTCTGCGAACGTGCACCGGCCGGGCGGGCGCTGACGGTTACCACTGGTGCCGCCTACCCGAGCCGGGCGCAGCAACCGTCGGACTCTGCCATGCCTCGTCACGGCGACCGCAAACGCTGACCGACTATCTGCCCCGGGTGACCGCCGCGGCGGCCCTGATGTCCGGCGCCGACGACGCGCTACTGACCGCCCTGGCCGACCGCGTCGTCGCCGCCTCCGCGGCCCAGATGTTCGAGACCGCCGCGCGCCACCGAGATCGGCTGGCGCTCACCATAGATGCCCTCGCGCGATGCCAGCGGCTGGCCGCGCTGTGCGCCGTGGCCCAACTGATCGTCGCCCGGCCCGACGGTGCCCGCGGCTGGGAGTTCGCGGTGATCCGTCACGGCCGACTGGCCGGTGCGGGGGTCGCCCGGCGCGGCGTGGCCCCGATGCCCGTCGTCGATGCGCTCGTCGCGTCGGCCGAGACGGTGATCGCCGGTGACGGCCCGCTCCTCGGTGCCGCCGCCGAGGAGGCTGCCCTGCTCTTCCGGTGGATCACCGAACCGGATGCGCGAATCGTCGCCTGCACCGAGGCCCTTGCCCTGCCCGCCCGATCCGCTCAGCGGTGGCAGTCCTGGTCGGCGACCGCCCATCGCGCCCGGGACTCCGCCCGACACGTCCCGGCTACACACCTACGCGCGAGCTGATCAGCTCGTTCCCAGCACACATCCACTGCCGGTTGCGCCCGCCCCCCACAGCCGGTCAAGCCGCGACGGGCGAGCCCGTCGCGGGTCGAAACCCCGCACGCCGAACATGTCCGCACCCGCCGACGCACACCCACTACGCTGAGGGCCATGATCACCGCCATCGTGCTCATCCAGGCCGACATCCATCAGATCCCGGAGACCGCGCAGGCGGTCGCGGACATCCCGGGTGTCGCCGAGGTCTACTCGTGCGCAGGGGACGTCGACCTGATCGCGAAGATCCGGGTGCGGGATCACGAGCAGATCGCCGAAGTCGTCACCGGCCGGATCAACCGGCTTCCCGGTGTGCGCCACAGCGCGACCCACATCGCTTTCCGCAGCTACTCCCGCTCGGATGTGGAGGGCGGGTTCTCCATCGGCGAGGAGTAGTCGTCAGGAGCGAGCGCCGGCCAGGTCGGTACTCAGACTCGCCCAGCGCTCCAGCAGCGCGCGCGCAGCGCCCGAGTCGATGGCGTCGGCCGCGCGTTGCCGTGCGGCCCGGAATGCCTCGGTGAGTTCCGACGAGGTCATCGGGGTCTCCTGTTCGAAGGCGACGATCGCGCCGGCCGCGTTCAGCAGTACCGCGTCGCGCACCGCGCCCGTCGCCCCGGCGAGCAAGTCACGGGCGATCGCCGCGTTGGCGACCGCGTCACCGCCCTGCAGAGCCGACAGTTCCACCCGCTCGATGCCCAGGTCCGCCGGGTCGAGGGACAGCCGGGTGACCCGGCCGCCGATCACCTGCCACACCGTCGACGTGGTGGTGGTGGTCAGTTCGTCGAGTCCGTCGTCACCGCGGACGATGAGTGCGCCGGCGTCGCGGTCGGCGAAGGCCTGCGCCA
Source organism: Gordonia bronchialis DSM 43247 (assembly GCF_000024785.1). Taxonomy (NCBI): domain Bacteria; kingdom Bacillati; phylum Actinomycetota; class Actinomycetes; order Mycobacteriales; family Gordoniaceae; genus Gordonia; species Gordonia bronchialis. The sequence continues at coordinate 3,269,175 of NC_013441.1, forward strand.
GGACCGGCGCGAGATCGTCGAAGGCACAGCCGATCAGCCCGCGGGCCGGCCGGGCAGGGTTGGTGAGCGGGCCCAGCACGTTGAACACGGTCGGGATCCCGATCTGCTTGCGCGGCGGGCCGGTGAAGCGGAACGCCGGGTGAAAGACCGGGGCGAAGCAGAATCCGATGCCCAATTCGTCGACACACCGCGCGACACCCGCGGCATCCAGGGTGATCGCCACACCCAGCGCCTCCAGGACGTCGGCGCCCCCGCTCTTCGACGACGCGGCGCGGTTGCCGTGTTTCACGACCGGCACACCGGCAGCGGCGATGACGATGGAGGTCATGGTGGAGATGTTGACGGTGTGCGACCGGTCACCTCCGGTCCCGACCACGTCGACCGCCGGGCGGGATACGTCCACGAGCGTCGCGTGCGAGAGCATGGCCGCGGCCAGACCGATCAGTTCCGACGGCGCGACGCCCTTCATCTTGACCCCGACACCGAAGGCCGCGATCTGCGCGCCGGTGGCACCGTCGGTCATGATCTCGTTCATCGCCCAGGCGGCCTCCTCGGCCGTCAGGTCCTGTCGGTCGGTGACCTTGCCGAGGATCTGCGGCCAGGTGTACGTGGGTTGTGCGGGCGATGTCTGGGCGCTGCTCACAGACCCAGAGCTTACGGTGTTCCCTCAGCCCGATCGGTCATCGGCCGCAGGTCGCTGCAGCACCTGCCAGCCCAGAGCGGTCCCACCGTGCCGGGAACCGAGACTGGCCATTCGGGAACGTTCCTGGGACAGATGCATTGCGTCGAGAAGTTGCACGCGGGCCACCACGAGCACGGCGAGTCCCGCCGATGACGGCACCTCGGCCGACAGCGCTCCCCACCGCCCGGCGTCGACGACGCGGTAGCCGTCGAGGGCGGCGAGCGCGACGGCCTCGTCGAGACGGTGAGCCGGCAGCCGCAGAACGTGCCGCAGCACCACCTCCTCCTCGGGCTGCCACGACGACGCCGAGAGTGCCGTCGAACTCGCGATGGCGTCGTCGTCCGACGCGGCGACCACCGTCAGGTCGGGGTCGTCGACGGACAACGGCATCCCGGCATGCTCGCCGCCGAGGCGCGCGCGTAGCCGTGCCCACCGGCCGGCCGCAACGCGACGACCGTTCAGGTCGCGGCGGCCCCCGCTGTCACCGTCGTCCATGTGTCCTCCAGTCCTCGCTCGCGGCCTGTCGTCACAACCCCTTCAGCAAACCACGCGCACGCCACCCGCCCGTGCTCTCACCGAAGCCGTCAGGGGACACGCTGAGACGCCCCGATCATGCCCGCGACCTGCACGGAAAGAAAATGTTGGGGCCAATTTCCGACCCAAGTGGCCACCGCTTACTACGAACCGTCATACTTCACTTGTGACAAGCGCTGTAGGAACCTCAGGAACAGCCATCACCTCGCGCGTGCACTCGCTGAACCGGCCCAACATGGTCAGCGTCGGCACCATCGTGTGGTTGTCCAGTGAGCTCATGTTCTTCGCCGGCCTGTTCGCGATGTACTTCGTGGCGCGCGCGAACTCTCCCGCCGACATCGGCTGGCCCGCGAAACCCACCGAGCTCAATCTGGCACTCGCGATCCCGGTGACCACTGTGCTCATTCTCTCGTCGGTGACCTGCCAGATGGGCGTCTTCGCCGCGGAGCGCGGCGACGTCTTCGGCCTGCGCCGCTGGTATGTACTCACCTTCCTGATGGGGGCGTTCTTCGTCGCCGGTCAGGGCTACGAGTACTACCACCTGGTGCACGAGGGCACGACCCTCTCGTCGAGCGCCTACGGCTCCGTCTTCTACATGGCGACCGGCTTCCACGGCCTGCATGTCATCGGCGGTCTGGTGGCCTTCGTCTTCCTCCTGATCCGTACCAAGTTGTCGAAGTTCACGCCGGCACAGGCGACGGCCGCGATCGTCGTCTCCTATTACTGGCACTTCGTCGACATCGTCTGGATCGGTCTGTTCGTCACGATCTACTTCGTCCGATGACGCCGGTCCACACCGCCACCTGAACCAACAGCCCCGCGGGGCAGCTCCCCGCAGAGCACGACAACGACAGTCCGTCCGCTTAGTAGAGAGTCACAGATGAGTTCATCTCCACCGCGATCGTCGGATGGCGACGCCGGTACCCCCGCGGTTGCCGGACCCGCACCGTCTCGGGAGTCGGCCGCCGCTGCCGGCCGCAAGGCCAAGTCCCGTCGCAAGTTGCGCCGTCGGGCGAGTGGCGCGTTGCTGCTGCTCGCCGGTCTCATGATGGCCGGGGTCATCGCCTCGGTGCTGACCCCCGACGCTCAGGTCGCGGTCGCCAACGCCGACGACGCCGCCCTCATCAAGGACGGGAAGAAGCTCTACGAAACGTCGTGCATCACGTGTCACGGCGCCAACCTGCAGGGTGTGGCCGATCGTGGTCCGTCGCTGCTCGGCGTCGGCGACGCCGCCGTGTACTTCCAGGTGTCGACCGGTCGTATGCCGGCCGCCCGTGGTGAGGCACAGGCACTGCGCAAGCCGCCGAAGTTCACCACCGCGCAGATCGACCAGCTCGGCGCTTACATCCAGTCCGAAGGTGGCGGCCCGGTGGCCCCCGACGCCGACGGCGAGGCCCTGCGCGGTCAGAACCTCGGACGCGGTAGCGAACTGTTCCGCCTCAACTGCGCCTCATGCCACAACTTCACCGGACGTGGCGGTGCTCTCTCGGGCGGCAAGTTCGCCCCGACGCTCGACGGCGTGACGGAGAAGCAGATCTACACCGCGATGCTGACCGGTCCGCAGAACATGCCCAAGTTCTCGAACCGCCAGCTCACCAGCGATGAGAAGAAGGACATCATCGGGTTCATCAAGTACGCCACCGAATCCAAGCCGCAGGGCGGACTCGGTATCGGCGGCTTCGGCCCGGTCAGTGAGGGCATGGTCATGTGGTTTGTCGGAGTCGTCGCGGTCGTGGCCTCCGCCATGTGGATGGGATCTCGGACATGAGTGGCGCAGACAAGGACGTCCCCACGCAGGACGAACTCGAGCAGATGAGCAACGACGAGCTCGTCAAACTGGGTACCAACCTCGACGGGGTGGAGATCATCCACCGTTCCGAGCGCTATCCCGAGCCCGGTTCCAAGGTCGAGAAGCGCGCAGAACGCCAGGTGGCCATCTGGTTCACCGTCTCGGGCATCTCGGCCATCGCGTGCTTCATCATCTTCATCTGGAACCACTGGGAGTTCGCCCTCCCCGGGAGTGCCGACTACTGGCGTTACACGCTGAACACTCCCCTGCTGGGCATCACCTTCGGGCTCTCGGTCCTCTCCATCGGTATCGCTCTGGTGCTCATCACCAAGAAGTTCCTGCCGGCCGAGATCGCGGTGCAGGATCGTCACGACGGTGGTTCGTCGGAGCTCGACAAGAAGACCATCGTCGCCGAGCTCGTGGACTCGGGCACAACGTCGACGCTGGGTCGTCGCAAGATGCTCATCGGGTCGGCCGTCTTCGGTCTGGGAGCGTTCGCGTTCACCGGTCTGATCGCCTTCGTCGGCGGCCTCATCAAGAACCCGTGGGCCGAGGGTGACAACTCACCCCTGTGGCATTCCGGCTGGTCGACCCTGCCGGGGCAGCCCAAGGAGACCGTCTACCTGCGTCGGGACACGGGTGACCCGTGGCGCGTCGCGCTCGTCCGTCCGGAAGACCTCGATGCGGGCGCGATGGAAACCGTGTTCCCGTGGCGGGTGTCCGACGGCTACGGCGCCGATGAGCACTCCCGGCACAAGCTGCTCGAGGGGCTGCGTCAGGTGCGCAACCCCGTCATGCTGATCCGCCTGCGTCCCGAGGACGCCAAGAACGCGGTCAAGCGTCGTGGCCAGGAGAGCTTCAATTACGGCGACTACTTCGCCTACACCAAGGTCTGCAGCCACCTCGGCTGCCCGACCTCGCTGTACGAGCAGCGCACCAATCGCATCCTCTGTCCGTGCCATCAGTCGCAGTTCGATGCCCTCCAGTACGCGAAACCGGTGTTCGGTCCGGCTGCGCGTGCACTGGCCCAGCTGCCGATCACGGTGAACAATGAGGGATACCTGGTCGCCGCAGGCGACTTCATCGAGCCCGTCGGACCAGCATTCTGGGAGCGTAGATCATGACCATCGCCGACCGTCTCGGGACGCAGGCGCAAGAGGTGGATTCGCGGTATCACCTCGCCGCCGGTATGCGTCGCCAGATCAACAAGGTCTTCCCGTCGCACTGGTCGTTCATGCTGGGTGAGGTTGCGCTCTACAGCTTCATCATCCTGCTGATCTCCGGCGTGTACCTGACTCTGTTCTTCGATCCGTCGATGAGCGAGGTCATCTACGACGGCGCCTATCAGCCGCTCAACGGTGTGATGATGACCAAGGCCTACGAGACCACCCTCAACATCTCCTTCGAGGTGCGCGGCGGTCTGTTCGTCCGCCAGATCCACCACTGGGCCGCGCTGCTGTTCGCCGCGTCGATCATCATCCACATGATGCGCATCTTCTTCACCGGTGCGTTCCGGCGTCCGCGTGAGGCCAACTGGATCATCGGCTGCTTCCTGCTGATCCTGGCGATGTTCGAGGGCTTCTTCGGCTACTCACTGCCCGACGACCTCCTCTCCGGCACCGGCGTCCGCGCCGCGATGAGCGGCATCGTGCTCGGTATTCCGCTGGTGGGTACGTGGATTCACTGGGCGCTCTTCGGTGGGGACTTCCCCGGCGAGATCATCATCCCGCGCATGTACGTGCTGCACATCCTGCTGTTCCCGGGCATCATCCTGGCGCTCATCGGCGCCCACCTCGCGCTCGTCTGGTACCAGAAGCACACCCAGTTCCCCGGCCCCGGCCGCACCGAGCGCAACGTGGTCGGCGTGCGCATCATGCCGGTCTTCGCCGCCAAGGGCGGCGCGATGTTCGCGATGACCACCGGCGTGCTGGCCCTGATGGCGGGTGTCTTCCAGATCAACCCGGTGTGGGTGCTCGGACCCTACAACCCGGCCCACGTCTCGGCCGGCTCCCAGCCCGACATCTACATGATGTGGACCGACGGTCTCGCCCGTCTGATGCCTGCGTGGGAGTTGTATCTCGGTAGATACACGATCCCGGCCATCTTCTGGGTGGTCGTGGTGATCACGATCATGTTCGCGGGGATGTTCGCCTACCCGTGGATCGAGAAGCGCTTGACCGGCGACGACGCCCATCACAACCTGTTGCAGCGTCCTCGGGATGTGCCGGTGCGTACCGGCATCGGGGCGATGGCGCTCTCGTTCTACATCATCCTCACGCTGTCGTGCATGAACGACGTGATCGCCTACAAGTTCCACGTCTCGCTCAACGCGACCACCTGGATGGGCCGCATCGGCCTGATCGTGGTGCCACCGCTGGCCTACTTCGTCGCCTACCGCTGGGCCCTGGCCCTGCAACGCAGCGACCGTCAGGTCCTGGCGCACGGTATCGAGACCGGCCTGATCAAGCGCCTGCCGCAGGGCGAGTACATCGAGGTCCACCAACCGCTGGGCCCGGTCGACTCGCACGGCCACCCGATCCCACTGCCCTACGAAGGTGCGGCTCTGCCCAAGCGGATGAACAAACTCGGCTCCTCCGGCGCACCCGGCACCGGATCGATCCTCACCGCCGACCCGCCCGAGCAGCAACGCCGCAACGTCGAGGCCGACCACGAGAACGAGATGGCCGAGCTCAAGGCTCTACGCGAGCTGCAGGCCAAGGGCGGCAATCCCTTGGAGTGACCCCGACCCGCTCGACAACGTCAGAACGCCCACCGGAGAGAACTCCTCCGGTGGGCGTTTTGACGTCGGTGTCCGAGGGTTGAGGAATGCGGTGACGGCTCCCCACGATAGGACCGATCGACTCAGTGTCGCGCGCGACCTACCGCGCACCTTTGCGCCGATATGACAACGTGGAGGCCATGAGACGACGCTTCGTTGCCGATACCGCCCGCCGAGCTACGGGCTTGCGCCAGATCACCCGCGGACTCGGCACCCTCGACGCCGAAATCTACGATTCCATCGCACGCTCCCCCAGCCCACTGCTGGATGCCACGATGCCCAAATTGTCTCGCGCAGCAGATCATTCGAAGTTGTGGATGGCCATCGCGGCCGGGCTTGCGCTGTCGGGTAAACCGTCGTTGCAGCGGGGCGCGGCCCGTGGCATCGCCTCGCTGGCGGTCACCAGCGTCGTGACCAATCAGGGCGCCAAGCGGATTCGGCGACGTTCCCGCCCAGGCGTCGACCCGATTCCCCTCCCCCGCCGTGGGTTGGCCCAGCCCACCTCCAACTCGCTGCCATCGGGGCACTCAGCGAGTGCGGCTGCTTTTGCCGTCGGTGTGGCGGTGGAGAACCCACCGGTCGGTCTGGGCCTGGCCGCGCTGGCCGGTCTGGTCGGTATCTCGCGGGTCGCGACGGGGGCCCACTACCCCGGCGACGTGATGGCGGGACTGGGCATCGGTGCCGGGATCGCCACGCTGGGCACCCGAGTGATCACACCGATCACCCGGCCGCGGATCTCCATGGCCCCACCCTCACGAGTACACACCCAGGCCCGGCCAGACGGTGATGGTGTTGTGGTGGTGGTCAATCCAGACTCGGGTGACGGTCAGGGCACGCGCGTGCTTGACCGCATACGCCGCGATCTGCCGGCGGCCGAGATCGTCGAACTCGATGAGAACTCCGACGTCGAGCAGGTCTTGCGTGATGCGGCGGCCGACGCCGAGGTACTCGGTGTCGCCGGTGGTGACGGGACCGTCGCGACAGCGGCCGCAGTCGCCCGCTCGGCCGATCTGCCCCTCGCGGTGTTCCCGGCCGGCACCTTCAACCACTTCGCCCGCGACATCGGCTGCGACACCACCGCTGCCACCATCGGCGCGATCCGCGCCGGGCACGTCACCCGCGTGGACACGGTGTGGCTCAACGACGAACACCTCATCCTCAACACCGCGAGTATCGGCGCCTACCCGCAGTTCGTCCGGACCCGTACCCGCCTGCAACGCCGGATCTCCCGGCCGCTGGCGACCGCCTATGCGGTCTTGCGAGTGGTGCGTCGTGCCCCGCATGTCCGCATCGACGTGGACGGCAAGGAGGTCGAGACGGCTCTGTTCCTCATCGGCAACTCGATGTATCACCCCACCGGCTTCCTGCCCTCCCGTCGCATGCGCATCGACGACGGTCTCCTCGACGTCCGCATCCTGGAGACCAATCACCGCTGGGCGACGGCCAGAGTCCTCGGAGCCCTTGCCGTCGGACGGCTTGAGGGTTCGCGCCTGTACCACGAGATGCAGGTCCCGGAGTTCCGGTTCTCCGCCGTCGACGCACCGATCACCATCGCCCACGACGGTGAGGTGGGAGACGCCTACACCGATGCGCATTTCCGCGTCGGCTACCGCGAGCTCGCCGTCTACTCGCCGCGTCGTCGCTGACCCCCAGCTGCTGAAACGACTACGGCCGCACCGAGATCGGTGCGGCCGTAGTCGTGCGGAGAGAGCGGGTCAGTGTTTCTCGGGTCCCACGTGGTATTCGAAGACCATTCCCGCAGCGGTACCCATGATGACCGCTGCCGCGAAGATCGCCAGCCAGAAGTTGCCGGTCGCGAACGCCACCGCGAACAGTGCCGCGCCGCCGGCTACCAGGATCGGCCACCACGAGTGCGGGCTGAAGAAGCCCAGTTCGCCTGCGCCGTCCTCGATCTCGGCGTCCTCGAAGTCCTCCGGACGGATCTCGACGCGACGGGCCACAAAGCGAAAGTAGGTGCCGGCGATCAGCGTCAGGCCGGCGCTGAAGAACATGCCGACCACACCGACCCACTCGGTGCCCTTGCTGGTGAAGGTGGTGAATAGCGTGTAGGCGACGCCCGCGAGGGCGAAGAACACGGTGAGCAGCTCGAAGAGCCGGGCTTCGACTTTCACTGGGGGCCTCCTGGCGAGCAGCTGGCGAGACGGGTGTTGTTCGGGTCACCGGTGGCTCCGATGCTGCCGTCGGACTTGCGTCGCGTGTCGAACGGCACGGTCGTCACCGACTTGGGCTCCTGGCAGATCGCTTCGAGCGCTTGGGCGTTGGTTGCCTGCGGGTTGCGATCGCGGAACTTGATGTAGGCGTCGAAGGCCTGCGGCGAGACCGCACGCACCTCGAAGTTCATCATCGAGTGGTATGTGCCGCACATTTCCGCACATCGTCCGACGAAGGCGCCCTCCCGGTCGATCGAGGAGATCTGGAAGACGTTGTCGGTGTGGTTCTGCTCCGGGAAGGGCAGCACGTCGCGCTTGAACAAGAACTCCGGCACCCAGAAGGAGTGGATGACGTCGGCGGCGGCGAGGTTGAACTCGATGCGCTTGCCGGTCGGCAGAACCAGGATCGGGATCTCGCTGGAGCTGCCGATGGTCTCGATCTTGTCGAACCGCAGGTAGGTGCGGATGTCGTCGTCACGACCGCCGGCCGGGAACGGCAGTTCCTCGCCGTGATGCATCTCGCGTTCCTGCGGACCGGCGAACGGGTTGCCCTCACCCACGCCGGGCTGAGCGCCCTCGTAACGGGGAGTGCCGTCGTCGAAGATCACGCTGCGGTAGCCGAACTTCCAGTTCCACTGGAAGGCAGTCACATCCACGACGACCTTGGAGTCGTTGTTCTTGCTCTCCACGTCGTTCTGCACGATGACGGTGAAGTAGAAGAGGACCGCGATGATGATGAACGGGATGGCGGTGTAGGTCAGCTCGAGCGGCACGTTGTAGGCCGTCTGCCGCGGGAACACGCCCTTCTTCTCGTCGTTGGCGCGATGGAAGCTGATGGTCCAGAAGATCAGCGCCCACACCAGGATGCCCATGATGAGCGCCGCGATGACCGACCAGGTCCACAGGTCGCCCATCTGCTTGGCCTCCGGCGTGATGCCTTCGGGCCAGCCGAAACGCATCGCATCGCGCGCGTCGCAGCCGGTCATCACCAGGGCGGCGAGCGCCAGACCGGCAACGACGCCGACCCGCTTGACCGCCCGTGACGTGGAAGAGACCTGCCGCGATCGGGGTCGTCCACCGTGTGCCAATTTCACGCCTTCCTGCTCGCCCGGGTGCGCGCTCACGCCACCGGGTGCATGCCACATGACCTGCACAGCACAAGTCCTGCGCGGGAGTCCCACGGCAATTCTTGCACCTAGTACTACGCAGCGTAGACCAACACGACGAAGCTTTCGTGATTGGGGCGCACGTTGCGACATCTGGTGGTCTCAGGCCGTGCTCAACCGCAGTTCATCGCACGCTCAGGCGGCATCGGCAACGCGTCACCACCGATGGTCACCTTCGAGGTACGGCGCCGACGTCAGGCATAATCGGACGCGGTCGGCGACGCGCTCGTCGCATCGACCGGCACCGGACCCCGACGAGGAAATGAGGCGCTCACGTGTGCGGACTGCTCGGCCTGCTGACATCCGACGGTTCGGCGGCCCATGCCGTCGACGCCGTCTCATCGGCCTCGCACTGCATGCGCCACCGTGGGCCCGACGAACCGGGCACCTGGCACGACGACGATCTCGTCTTCGGATTCAACCGGCTGTCCATCATCGACATCGAACACTCCCACCAGCCGCTGCGCTGGGGCCCGCCCGAGGCACCCGACCGGTATGCCCTGGTCTTCAACGGTGAGATCTACAACTACGTGGAGATCCGGGCCGAGCTCGCGCGCGACGAGGAAGCCGTTTTCGCCACCGAGGGCGACGGTGAGGCGATCGTCGCGGCCTTCCACTACTGGGGGCCCGACGCGGTGCGTCGCCTGCGCGGCATGTTCGCCTTCGCGATCTGGGACACCGTCGAGCGCAGTCTGTTCCTCGCGCGCGATCCCTTCGGTATCAAACCGCTGTTCCTGGCGACCGGGCCGGGCGGAACGTTGTTCGGCAGTGAGAAGAAGAGCCTGCTGGAATTGATCGGCCGGGTGGTTCTCGACGGTGCCCTCGATCCCTGGGCCCTCGATCCCCGGGCCATCGAGCACTACACCGTCCTGCAGTACGTTCCCGAGCCGGAGACGCTGCATGCCTCGATCCGCCGGCTCGAGTCCGGTTCCCACGCCACCCTGAGGCCCGGGCAGGCACCCGATATCCGACGGTATTTCACCCCCCGGTTCGGCGTGCACCCGTTCACCGACGCCACCCGGCAGTCGCGGTACGACGAGATCGCCGAGGTGCTCGCGGACTCGGTCGCCAAGCACATGCGCGCCGACGTCACCGTCGGCTCCTTCCTGTCCGGCGGAATCGACTCGACGGCGATCGCCGCGCTCGCCATCCGCCACAACCCCGACCTGATCACCTTCACCACCGGCTTCGAACGTGACGGATATTCCGAGATCGACGTCGCCGTCGAATCGGCCGAGGCCATCGGCGCGCGCCACGTCGTCAAGGTGGTCAGCGAACGCGAGTTCATCGACGCCATCCCGCAGATCGTCTGGTACCTCGACGACCCCGTAGCCGACCCCGCGCTGGTCCCGCTGTACTTCGTGGCCCGCGAGGCCCGTAAACACGTCAAGGTCGTGTTGTCCGGTGAGGGCGCCGACGAGTTGTTCGGCGGTTACACGATCTACAAAGAACCGTTGTCGCTCAAGGGCTTCGACCGGCTGCCGGGCTTTCTGCGCCGCGCCGCCGGCCGGGCGTCGGACCGCATCCCCGAGGGAACGCGCGGCAAGAGTCTGCTCCACCGCGGGTCGCTGACCCTCGAGGAGCGCTACTACGGCAACGCGCGCAGCTTCGACGACGCGCGACTGCGAGCCGTGCTACGCGACTATCGGCCGGAGTGGACCCACACCGACGTCACCGCACCGATCTACGCGATGAGTGAGGGCTGGGATCCGGTGGCGCGCATGCAGCACGTGGATCTGTTCACCTGGCTACGCGGCGACATCCTGGTCAAGGCCGACAAGATCACCATGGCCAACTCGCTGGAACTGCGTGTCCCGTTCCTGGACCCGGAGGTGTTCGCGATCGCCGAACGTCTCCCCTACGACGAGAAGATCGCGCACGGCACGACGAAGTACGCATTGCGCAAGGCGCTCGAACAGATCGTCCCGGCCCATGTGCTGCACCGCAAGAAGCTCGGCTTCCCCGTACCGATCCGCCTCTGGCTGGCCGAGACCGAGATGTACGACTGGGCCCACGAGATCATCGAGCACTCCCAGACCGATCACATCCTGGTGAAGGAGGCGGTGGTGGCCATGCTCGACGAGCACCGCGCCGGCACCGTCGACAACAGCCGCCGGCTGTGGACGCTGCTCATGTTCATGGTGTGGCACGGCATCTTCGTCGAGAAGACGATCGTCCCCCAGATCACCGACCACACCTACCCGGTCCGCCTGTAGCGGCCCGCGTCGACGTCCACTCAGCCACCGAGGTGGGACGCGGCTCGATCAGCTCAGGACCGCGCGGATCTCCGACGCCGCCTGCTCACCGTAGGCACCGGCGATCCGGCCGAAGGCGGTCTCGGACTCCCAGGTCCAGTCCTGGGTCGATTCCGCCTCGAGCACGAGCACCGCGACCATCGAACCCACCTGCGCGGCGCGCTCGAAGCCGAGCCCCTTGCCGAGCGCGGTGAGGAATCCGGCACGGAATCCGTCGCCGACACCGGTCGGGTCCACCTTGGCGGTCTCGGGGACGACCTCGACGTGGATTCGGGTGCCGTCGGAGTCGATGATCTCGGCGCCGTCTTTGCCGAGGGTCGTCACACGCACGCCCACCATCTCGGCGACCTGCGCCTCCGACAACCCGGCCTTCTGGCGGAGCAGCCCCCACTCGTACTCGTTGGTGAACAGGTAGGCCGCGCCGTCGATCAGCTCGCGCACCTGCTCCCCGTCGAGACGCGCGAGTTGCTGCGAGGGGTCGGCTGCGAACGGAACCCCGGCGGTCCGGCATTCGCGGGTGTGCCGGAGCATGGCCTCGGGGTCGTCGGCACCGACGAGAACCAGCTCGGGAGTTCCGGTTTCGCTGATCACGTCGGCCAGGGAGATCTCGCGTGACTCGCTCATGGCACCGGCGTAGAAGGTGGCCAGCTGCGCCATCGTCTCGTCGGTGGTGCACATGAATCGGGCGGTCTGGTGAATGTCGGACACCCGCACACCGCGGCAGTCGACGCCGTTCGATTCCAGCCACTGCCGGTAGTCGTCGAAGTCGGGCCCGACGGAACCGACGAGGACCGGATTGCCACCGAGCTGACCCATGGCATAACCGATGTTGCCTCCGACACCGCCCCGGCGGACGACGAGATCCTCGACGAGGAAGCTCAACGAGATGTGTTCGAGGTGATCGCCGAGCAACTGCTCGGAGAACTTGCCCGGAAACTTCATCAGGTGGTCGGTCGCGATGGACCCGCAGACGACGGTTGCCACGTGGTTCTCAGCCCTTCAGATGTGGGACGGGTGAACAGCAAATGAGGAACGTCCGTCAGGCTACCCACACCAACACACAACCGACCGCACCCCGTCGATCACGAGGTGCGGTCGGTAGTGGTCGAGATCAGTTGAACGAGTCGCCGCAGGCGCAGCTGCCGGTCGCGTTCGGGTTGTCGATGGTGAAACCCTGCTTCTCGATGGTGTCGACGAAGTCGATGGTCGCGCCCTGCACATACGGTGCACTCATCCGGTCCACCGCGAGGCTCACGCCCCCGAAGTCCGAGATGACGTCGCCGTCGAGCGAACGGTCGTCGAAGAAGAGCTGGTAGCGCAGACCCGCACAGCCGCCCGGCTGCACCGCGATCCGCAGCGACAGGTCGTCGCGGCCCTCCTGGTCGAGCAGCGCCTTGGCCTTGGACGCGGCGGCGTCGGTCAGGATGACGCCGGTGCTCGTCGCGGCGCCGGATTCGTTCTGCACGGTCATGGATTGCTCCCTCGGTGGTTGGTTTCCCGGATGACATCCCCCGTGCGCGCGGCCGGCCGGCCGGAACCGCGATCCAGAGGCATACCGGGATGGCGAACCAGTGGTACGTGTGCCCTCAACGGTACTCCTTCGCCGTCTATTCCCGCGTATCGCGAGCGGTGTATCAGAGGCGATGCACTCAGGCCGCCCACTGCCCGGCCACCGACTCGGCCAGCCGGGCGAGCTGAACGGCGGCGTCGTTCATGGCGACCTCCACAGAACCGGCGATGTCGACGACGGCATGCGCCGATGCGATACCGGCTGCCGCGATCTCGCCGGCGGGCAGTGTCACCTGTCCGGCGAGGACCACCGTGCGTGCACCTGCGGCAGCCGCCGCGCCGTGCAGCGCGGACACCACCTTGCCGCGGAGTGTCTGGGCGTCGAACTTGCCTTCCCCGGTGATCACCAGGTCGGCGGCGGCGACGTCGGTGGCCAGGTCGGTGGCCTCGGCCACCAGCGTCGCACCGGACACGCGCCGGGCGCCGAGCGCGAGGAGCGCCGCACCGAGACCACCGGCCGCCCCGGCGCCGGCGTCCCCACTGATGTCGCGACCCGCCATCGACGACAGCACGCGTGACCACTGGGTCATCCGTTCCTCCAGGCGCGCCACGGTCACGTCGTCGGCGCCCTTCTGCGGCCCGAATACGGCCGCCGCGCCGAGCGGGCCGAGCAGCGGGTTCTCCACGTCGGAGGCCGCGACGAGATCGATGTCGCGCAACCGCGCCGCGGCCTGGGTGGTCCCGCCCAGCGCTTCGACCAGACCGCTGCCGCCGTCGGTGGTCGCGCTGCCACCCAGTCCGACTACGATGCGCCCGGCACCGCGCGCGAGCGCCGCCGACACCAGTTGCCCCACGCCGCGGGTGTCGGCGGCCATCGCGGTGCGCGGCGTCGGACCACCGCCGAGCTGATGCAGTCCACAGGCCTGCGCACATTCGATGTAGGCCGTCGGCACCTCGCCGCCGGTGTCATGGAGCCACCGCGCGCTCACCGACGCGCCGAGTGGCCCGGCGACCGTCTCGGTGACCACCGTGCCGAACCTCGAGGCGAGGACGTCCACGAAGCCCGGCCCCCCGTCGGATTGCGGCGCGCGGGTGATGTGGTCGTCGGGCCGGGCGGCCGACCAGCCGCGGGCGATCGCCTCGGTCGCGGCGACCGCCGAGAGGGTGTCACCGAAGGAATCGGGGGCGATCAAGACACGCAGGTGAGCGGGTGCCGTCATGCGCGGAAGTATAGGGAGGCCCCCGGAAGTCGGCAGCGCGGATCGCCTAGGCTCGAAGGTGTGAAACTGCCATGGAAGTCGGACACCGGGGGCCGTGACGACAGCGACGACGCGACGACCGGCGAGGTCGTCGACACGACCGGCGCCGACGATTCCGCCGGCTCGGTGAAGGGCGGCTCGTACACCCCCGGCAAGGGCAAACCGACTCCCAAACGGCGTGAGCAGCAGGCCCGTCGCCGCGGACCGGTGGCGCCCCCGCCGACGACCCGCGCCGAGGCCCGCGCCCGCCGCAAGGAGCTCAAGGCCACCGAGACCAAGGTGGACCGCAAGCAGCGCAACGCCGAGCGCCGCGAGCAACGCCTCGAGCAGCGCGAGCGGATGATGGCCGGCGACGAGCGCTACCTGATGCCGCGAGACAAGGGCCCGGTCCGCAAGTTCACCCGTGACATCGTCGATTCCCGGCGCAACTTCGCGGGCCTGTTCATGCCGTTCGCGATCGTGCTGATCGTCGTCATGTTCATCCCCAACCTCGCCTACCTGTCCACCCCGGTGCTGCTGGTCTTCGTGATCTTCATGGCCATCGATGCCGTCATCCTCGGCCGGCTGGTGAATCGCAAGGTGCGCGAACGGTTCCCGGATTCGAGTGATGGCGGGTTCAAACTCGGCTGGTACGCATTCACCCGGGCCATGCAGATGCGCAAGATGCGCGCGCCGAGCCCGCAGGTGTCGCCGGGCGACGAAGTCTGATCGATGGCCGATCGGGGGACGCGCACTCTGGTCCTGGGCGGGGTGCGTTCAGGAAAATCCGAGCACGGTGAGTCGCTGCTGGCCGCACACACCCAGGTCCGCTATCTGGCGACCGGACCGACGACCAGCAGCGACGCCCACTGGGTCGCCCGCGTCGAACGACACCGCACCCGCCGCGATGCCCGCTATACGACGATCGAGACCACCGACCTGGCCGATTCGCTCCGTGCCGCACCGGCCATCCCGGCGCTGGTCGATGACCTCGGCAACTGGCTGGCGGCCCGCATCGACGCCGCCGACGGCTGGACGAAGCCGCTCGATCTGAGCGCCGAGGTCGACGATGTCTGTGCGGCCCTGACGGAGATGTCCGCCGACGTGGTGCTGATCAGCCCGGAGGTCGGACTCTCGGTGGTCGCCCCCACCCCGGCCGGGCGGACGTTCCAGGACCAGCTGGGCGCGCTCAACACAGCGATCGCGGCCGTCTGCGACCGCGTCGTGCTCGTCGTCGCGGGACGGGTCCTCGAACTTCCCGGCCCCACCACCCGGCGGGCTGCCGCGGTGCCGGTTCCGTTGCCCGCCACCGAGACCGGGGCCGTCGGGGCCACGACCTCCGACGCCGCCACCCAGCAGGAACCGGAAGCGCAACCGGCATCGCCGCGATCCGACGCCGGGGTCACGCCGACGGCAGCGGCGCTCGATCCCACCGACGCCGAGGTGTTCGGTGTTCTGGACCTGCCCGACGAGGCCACCGCACGCGCGGCCCGCGAGCGGCAGCTGAACCTCACCAAACCGCCCGGCTCGCTGGGTCGGGTCGAGGAGATAGCGGCGTGGATCGCGGCCTGCCAGCATCGCTGTCCGCCCGAGCCGATCACCAACCCCGCGGTGGTGGTCTTCGCCGGCGATCACGGCGTGGCCAAGGCCGGGGTGTCGGCGTTCCCGCCGGAGGTGACCGCGCAGATGGTCGCCAACATCGCAGCCGGTGGCGCCGCCGTGAACGTCCTGGCCCGATCCACCGGCGCATCGGTACGCGTCGTCGACATATCCGTCGACGCCGACACGGCACCCGAGGTGTCGCGCTACAAGGTCCGACGCGGCAGCGAAGATCTGCGCGTCACCGACGCCATCACCATCGCCGAGGCCCGCAGCGCCATGGCAGCCGGCCGCGCCATCGTCGACGATCTGGTCGATTCGGGCGCCGACCTGCTCATCGCGGGCGAGATGGGGATCGGCAACACCACCCCGGCCACCGTGCTGATCGGCACCATCACCCGCCGCGAGCCGGTGGAGATCGTGGGCCGCGGCACCGGCATCGACGACACCGGCTGGATGCGCAAGACCGCCGCGATCCGCGACGGCATGCGCCGCGCACGGTCGGTGACCCACGATCCACTCGCCCTGCTGGCCGCGGTCGGCGGCGCCGATCTCACCGCGGTGGCGGGTTTCCTCGCCCAGGCCGCGGTTCGACGCACGCCGGTCATCCTCGACGGTGTGGTGATCGCCGCAGCCGCACTCGTCGCCAACGAACTTGCCCCCGGGGCGTCGCGCTGGTGGCTCGCCGGACATCGCTCGGTGGAACCGGCGCACGCGCTCGCCCTGGAGCATCTCGACCTCGAGCCTGTCCTCGACCTCTCGATGAGACTCGGCGAGGGCAGCGGCGCCCTGATGGCCCTGCCCGTGGTGACCTCGGCGGTCGAGTTGCTCGGATCGATGGCCACCTTCGGCGAGGCGGGCGTCAGCGACAAGCAGGCCGACACCTCGGCGACCGAAAACGCCTGACAGTCATGCGGGTCTCGCCGATTCGTGCGGTACGCACGGCATTCGGTTGGCTGACCGTGTTCCCGGTCGGTGCCGAGGACACCACCCCTGACCGGACGCTGGGTGCGGCGGTGATCGCCGCGGTCCCCATCGTCGGCGCGGTCCTCGGCGCATTGGTCGCACTGTTGGGTATGGCCCTGGCGCACACCGGCATTCCCGCGCTCCTCGCCGGTATGCTGGCGGTCGCACTGCTGGCGCTGACGACTCGCGGTATGCATCTCGACGGCCTGGCCGACACCGCCGACGGTCTGGGATGCTACGGACCGCCGAGCCGCGTCACCGAAGTGATGCGCAGCGGGACCGTCGGACCGTTCGGCGTGGCCACCCTCGTCCTGGTGCTCGGCATCCAGGGCGTTGGATTCGGCGCACTGTTCGACCAATCACGGTGGTATGACGCAGCTTTCGCAGTGGCCCTGGGACGCGTCGGCGTGCTGGTCGCCGCCCGCCGGGGGCTGGCCCCGGCCCATCCCGACGGCTTCGGAGCGCTCGTCGCGGGAACCCAGCGGAACGCGCTCGTGGTCTGGGCGGCGCTCGCCCTGGCCGCCGCCGCCGTGTGCGGATTCGACGTCAGCACAGGCGTTTTCGACCTACCAGCGGCGGTCACCGCGATGCTCGTCGTGCTCGTCGTGGCTGTCGTCGTCTGGCTGTTCACCGCCCATTGCGCACGGCGGATGGGCGGCATCACCGGCGATGTGCTGGGCGCGACGATCGAGCTGGGAACCGCGATCTCCGTCGTCGGGCTGCTGGCCTGACCCGGCCACCGCCCCCCGATAGACGCCTCAGCGCCGGTAGAGCTCCGTCATCCAACCGTGCGTGTCGGCGAAGGTGCCGCGCTGGATGCCGGTGAGGGTGTCGCGCAGCGCCTGGGTCACCTCGCCGGTCTCGCCGCCGGCGATCACGTAGTCCTCGTGGTCGCCCTTGACCCGGCCCACGGGGGTGATGACCGCGGCAGTGCCGCAGGCGAAGACCTCGGTGATGTCACCGGAGGCAACGCCCTTGCGCAGTTCCTCGGTGGTGATCCGTCGTTCCTCGACCGCGAACCCCGCGTCGGTGGCCAGTGTGAGCAGCGAGTCACGCGTGATGCCCGGCAGCAGTGATCCGGTCAGTTCCGGGGTGACCAGCCGGGCGTCGGCGCCGGACCCGAACACGAAGAAGAGGTTCATGCCGCCCATCTCCTCGATGTAGCGACGTTCCACCGCGTCGAGCCAGACCACCTGATCGCAGCCCTGCTCGGTGGCCTGCCGCTGCGCGAGGAATGCGGCCGCATAGTTGCCGCCGCACTTCGCGAAACCGGTACCACCGGGAGCGGCCCGCACGTACTCGGTGCTGAGCCACACGCTGACCGGTTTGATGCCCCCGGCGAAGTAGGCGCCGGCCGGTGAGGCGATCACCGAGTAGATGTACTTCGACGACGGGGCGTTGACGCCGAGACTCGCCTGCGAGGCGAACATGAACGGACGCAGATAGAGCGACTCCTCGCCACCGGCGGCGGGAACCCACTCGTTGTCCGCGGCGAGCAGCGCGCGCAGTGAGGCGATGAAATCCTCGACGGGCAACGGCGGCATCGCGAGGCGTTCTGCGGAACGCTGCAGACGCTCGGCGTTGGCCTCGGGACGGAACGCGGCAATCGAGCCGTCGGGCTGCCGGTAGGCCTTGAGTCCCTCGAAGACCTCTTGCCCGTAATGCAGCACCATCGCCGACGGATCGAGTGCGATGGGGCCGTACGGGGTCACCTTCGCGCTGTGCCATCCAAGGTCCGCGTCGTAATCGATCATCACCATGTTGTCGGTGAAATGCCGGCCGAAACCGGGGGTGGCGAGGATCTCCGCACGCCGCGATTCCGACACCGGATGGGGATGCTCGTTACGGGTGAACTGCAAGGTCATGGCGCCCATCGTACCGCCGGGGCACAACCGAATTCGCACGGGACTCCGACGGCGAAGGACGCGACACTACTCTTGGGACCATGGACCGGATCTTCGGGATGAGCGTCGCGTCGGTGTATCCGCTCTACGTAGCCAAGGCCGAGAAGAAGGGCCGCACCAGGGCCGAGGTCGACGAGATCATCGAGTGGCTCACCGGATTCGACGACGCCGCCCTGGCCGAGCACCTCGCGCGGGGCACGACGTTCCGGGACTTCTTCGCCGCGGCGGATCTGAACCCGAGCGCGGCCCTGATCACCGGCTCGGTGTGCGGAGTCAAGGTGCAGGAGATCGACGATCCGCTGATGCGCAAGATCCGCTACCTCGACAAGCTCGTCGACGAGCTGGCCAAGGGACGACCGATGACGAAGATCCTGCGTACCTGAGATTCCTGCGTACCTGAGATTTCAGACGTGGCTCTCGACGAACGGCGGTATGACCACCTCACACGGCAGGTCCCGTCCGCGGACGTCGATGCTCACCTCGTCGCCCTTGCGGACACCGGATGCGGTGTCGATCAGCGCGAGCGCGATTCCCTGTTTGAGGGTCGGCGAGAACGTTCCCGAGGTACACACCCCGATGCGCTCGCCGCCGGGCCCCGAACGCACCTCGCAGTCGGCACGCGGTACCCCGCGCCCGGTCGCGCGCAGCCCGTAGAGACGACGACGCGGCCCGGCCTCCTTCTCGGCCAGCAGCGCGTCGCGGCCACCGAAGTGCGGCTTGTCCCAGCCCACCGCCCAACTCGACCGCGCCTGCACCGGCGTGATCTCGGGTCCCAGCTCGTGCCCGTGCAGGGCGTAACCCATCTCGGTGCGCAGGGTGTCGCGCGCCCCGAGCCCGGCCGGCATCCCGCCGAGATCCCGAACACCGTCGAGCAGGGTGTCGAACACCGGACCGGCATCATCCCAGGAGGGCAGGATCTCGTAGCCGCGTTCACCGGTGTAGCCGGTGCGGCACACCCGCACCGGACGCGCCCCGCCGGCGGTGACGAGTTCCGCGTCGACGAAGGCCATGTACTCCATGCCGGCCGGCAACCCGAGGCCCTCGAGCAGCTCCGGGCTGCGCGGTCCCTGTACTGCGAAGACGGCGTGGTCGCGGTGGCGGTCGGTGACGGTGACGCCGTCGGGGGCCGCGGCTCGCAGCACGTCGACGACGGCGGCCGTGTTGGCCGCGTTCGGGATCAGGAACACCTCGTCGTCGGACACCAGGTAGGCGATGAGGTCGTCGATCACGCCACCGGAATCGTTGCAGCACAACGTGTATTGGGCCCGGCCCGGGCCGATCCGGCCGAGATCATTGGTGAGTGTCGCGTTCACCAACGCGGCCGCGCCGGGGCCCGACACCAGCGCCTTGCCGAGATGGCTGACGTCGAAGATGCCCACCGTCTCGCGCACCGCGGTGTGCTCGGCGACGGTTCCGGCATACGACACCGGCATATCCCAGCCACCGAAGGCCGCGAACGATGCACACAGGGCGACGTGGCGATCGGCGATGGGACCGGCAAGCAGTTCACTCATGGCCCACACGCTAATCGACTCCCTGATCGACGGCCGCGTGCCGGCCGCGATCCTCACCGACCGCGCTAATCCACGAGCACCCCGTACCCGATGATGCCGGGGTCGCTGCCCTGCCGATACGTACGCAGCGTCACCCCGTCACGCTCGTTGCCGCCGACCGTGGTGATCTCGTCGCCGGCCACCGCCACCACGACGTTGGTGTGCTGCCCCATCGGGCTCGGCTTGTCGTAGAGCACGATGTCGCCGGGCGTCGGCCGATAGGTCGCCGGACGCAGCCGGCCCACGTCGCGGAGATGGTCGGTCAGGTTCGCCACCCCGGGGATGCGCCACGACCCGGAGTTCGGATTACGCAGCGGCACACCGGCTTCACGCATGGTCCAGCTCACGAAGTCCGCGCACCAGGGTTCGGTCACCCCCTGCGAATTAGGTCGTACCCGCCGGATTGTGCTCGTACTGTTCGCGGACGACGTCGACGACACGCGCCCGCTGCACCGGCAGGGTCGCGTCGACGGCCGGGAGTCGGGGCGGTGCGCCCCCAGCGCCGAGCGCACGCCCGGCAGATGACCGGTCGCGCCGGCCAGGACCACCCCGACGACGGCCACGGCGGCCAGCACGCCGACGATCACGCCCGCACCCAACCCCCGCCGGCGCGTGGCTGCGCGTCCCGCCATGTGGCCCTCCCCGGTTCGTTCTCCCCACGGTATCCGGCGGCCATCCGCATGTCGTTCGGTCAACGGAGCGCTGTGGCAGAGTTGATCGGGTGAGCAAGAACGAGACTGTCGACCGCACACGCGGCCCCGAACTGGAACTGTCCACCACCATCGGCAAAGGCGACACCGCACTCGTC
This sequence comes from Gordonia bronchialis DSM 43247, assembly GCF_000024785.1. Classification (NCBI taxonomy): domain Bacteria; kingdom Bacillati; phylum Actinomycetota; class Actinomycetes; order Mycobacteriales; family Gordoniaceae; genus Gordonia; species Gordonia bronchialis. The sequence goes on from NC_013441.1 coordinate 3,290,128, forward strand.
ATCGGCCTGATCAGCGCATCGGGTTCCGACTCCCCCGATACCGAAGCCATCCCCGACGCCGAGCCCACCCTGGTCATCGGCGACGGTCTGCTCGACGACGCTCAGGCGAGTGAGATCTCCACGGCCCTGGCCGTTCTCGGCGCGAGCGGCTCGCATGGCGAGGTCACCCGCATCGCTGCTCCGGCGTCGTTGCCGGTGGACCTCGTCGTCGCGGTGGGACTCGGTGGCGCCGACAACGTCGACGATCCCGATCAGCTCCGCCAGGCGGCCGGCATCGCGGTGCGCTCACTGGAGGGCGTCGACTCCGCGGCCAGCACCCTGTCCTCGGTCAACCTGGCCGCCGCCGCGGAGGGCTTCTTCCTGGGCGCCTACCGGTTCGACGAGTTCCGCTCGGAGAAGACCACACCCCGCAAGGCGTTGCCCTCGACGATCACGCTGATCGTCGAGTCCAAGTCCAAAGAGGCCAAGGCCGAACTCGAGCAGGCGACCACGATCGCCGACTGCGTCGCCATCGCCCGCGACTTCGTCAACACCCCACCGAGTCACCTCTACCCCGAGGAATTCGCCGCCCGCGCTCGCACGCTCGGCTCGAAGGCAGGTCTGGGCGTCGAGATCCTCGACGACACCGAGCTCGAGGCCAAGGGGTACGGCGGGATCATCGGTGTCGGCAAGGGCAGCTCACGCCTGCCGCGCCTGGTGCGGCTGACCCACAACAAGAAGTCCGCGAAGAAGGTCGCACTGGTCGGCAAGGGCATCACCTTCGACACCGGCGGCATCTCGATCAAGCCGGCGGCCAACATGGACCAGATGACCTCCGACATGGGCGGTGCCGCCGCGGTGATCGCGGCCACCATCCTGGCTGCCCGCCTCGACCTCGACGTGTCGGTCACGGCGACCGTTCCGATGGCCGAGAACATGCCGTCGGGTACCGCGCAGCGCCCCGGTGACGTGCTGACCCAGTACGGCGGACGCACCGTCGAGGTGCTCAACACCGATGCCGAGGGACGCCTGGTGCTGGCCGACGCCATCGTGCGCGCCTGCGAGGACGAGCCGGACTACCTCATCGACACCGCCACCCTGACCGGCGCGCAGATGGTCGCGCTGGGTACCCGCACACCGGGCGTCATGGGCACCGACGACTTCCGCGACCGGGTGGCCGCCCGCTCCGCCGAGGTCGGCGAGAACGCGTGGGCCATGCCGCTGCCGGCCGAACTGCGCGGCGATCTCAAGTCCCGCGTGGCCGATCTCGCCAACGTGACGCCGCATCGGTGGGGCGGCATGCTCGCCGCCGGATTGTTCCTCAAGGAATTCGTTCCCGAGGGCGTCGCATGGGCACACGTCGACATCGCCGGACCGGCTTTCAACACCGGCAGTCCGTGGGGCTACACCCCCAAGGGCGGCACCGGGGTACCGGTGCGCACCATCGCCGCGGTGCTCGCCGACATTGCCACCAACGGATGAGCGGCCACCAACGGCCGAGCGGCCACGAATCGGCCGGGCGTCGAATTGTCCCGACACGACGCGTGACCGAGTCGGTCGCCGGGTAGGGTTAGCCGAGGGTGACGGCTGACCCGCCACCAGCCCGGTGTCCGACGGCGCACACACCGTCGAGCACACAGCTTCGCATCACAACAGCACAGACAACAGTGTCGAGTTCAGGAGTCAACAACGATGGCCTTCTCCGTCCAGATGCCCGCCCTCGGTGAAAGCGTCACCGAGGGGACAGTCACCCGGTGGCTGAAGGAGGAGGGCGACACCGTCGAGGCCGACGAGCCATTGCTCGAGGTGTCGACGGACAAGGTCGACACCGAGATCCCCGCACCCACCTCAGGTGTCCTCACCAAGATCATCGCGGCCGAAGACGACGTGGTGGAGGTCGGCGGTGAACTCGCGCTGATCGGTGACGCCGACGAGGCGCAGGACTCCGGTGACGACAGCGGTGACGACAGCAGCGGGGGCGACGAGCCCACCGAGGCAGCACCCGAGCCGGAGCCCGACGAAGCGGCCGCCGAGCCGTCCACCGATTCCGACGCGCCGGCCGAGAAGCCCACGGCCGACACCGGATCCGGGTCCGCGGAGGGCACCGACGTGCTCATGCCCGAGCTCGGCGAATCGGTCACCGAAGGCACCGTCACCAACTGGCTCAAGGCCGTCGGCGACGAGGTCGCCGCCGACGAACCGCTGCTCGAGGTCTCCACCGACAAGGTCGACACCGAGATCCCCTCCCCGGTCGCGGGCACCCTGCTCGAGATCGTCGCCGAGGAGGACGACGTGGTCGAGGTCGGCGGCAAGCTCGCCGTCATCGGCGATGCGTCGGCGGCCAGGTCCACACCGGAACCCGAGCCGGAACCCGAACCCGAGCCGGAGCCCGAGCCGGAACCGGAACCCGCAGCCGAGAAGAAGTCCGAGCCGGCGAAGTCAGAGCCCGCGAAGTCGGAGTCGGCGAAGTCGGAGAGCAAGCCGGCCGAGTCCGAGAGCAAGCCCGCCGCAAGCAAATCCGAGGATCCGCCGACCGTCGAGTCGACCCCGTATGTGACCCCGCTGGTCCGCAAGTTGGCCGCGGAGAACGACATCGACCTCAACTCGATCAAGGGCACCGGTGTGGGTGGTCGCATCCGCAAGCAGGATGTGCTGGCCGCGGCCGAGGCCAAGAAGGCCCCGGCTCCCGAGCCCGCCGCCCCGGCCGCCTCGTCGGCCCCGGCCGCTTCTGAGAAGAAGGCGTCGGCCTCGCCGGAGATCAAGCCGGAGCTCGCCGAGTTGCGCGGAACCACGCAGAAGATCAACCGCATCCGGCAGATCACCGCGAAGAAGACCCGCGAGTCGCTGCAGACCAGCGCTCAGCTCACCCAGGTCTTCGAGGTCGACATGACCAAGATCGTCGGGCTGCGCAAGGCGGCCAAGGAGTCGTTCCAGGCATCCGAGGGCGTCAACCTCACCTTCCTGCCGTTCATCGCGAAGGCCGTCGTGGAGGCGCTCAAGGCGCACCCGAACGTCAACGCGTCGATCGACGAGGACAAGAAGGAGATCACCTACTACGACAAGGTGCATCTCGGGATCGCGGTGGACACCCCGCAGGGTCTGCTGTCGCCGGTCATCCACAACGCCGACGACCTGTCGATCCCCGGCCTGGCCCGTGCCATCGCCGACATCGCGGCCCGCGCACGGAAGGGTGCGGGCGGTCTCAAGCCCGACGAGCTGGCCGGCGGCACCTTCACCATCACCAACATCGGCAGCCAGGGCGCGCTGTTCGACACCCCGATCCTGGTCCCGCCGCAGGCGGCGATGCTGGGCACCGGGGCGATCGTCAAGCGCCCCGTGGTGATCACCGGCGACGACGGATCGGAGTCGATCGCCGTGCGGTCGATGTCGTATCTGCCGCTGACCTACGACCACCGGCTGATCGACGGCGCCGACGCCGGCCGCTTCCTCACCACCGTGAAGAAGCGACTCGAGGGCGCCGCCTTCGCCGCCGATCTCGGGCTCTAGGCCGGGCGTGCGAGTAGCCGTAGCCGGCTCCCAGGGGCTGATCGGTTCGGCCCTGGTCACCTCGTTGCGCGCGGCGGGCCACACGGTCCACCGTCTGGTCCGCCGCGAAGCGCTCGACGACGACGAATTCAGTTGGGACCCAGAGACCTTTGGCGTCCCGCCGGAGAGTCTCGACGGCGTCGACGCGGTGGTGAGCCTCGGTGGTGTCGGAGTCGGCAACCAGCGCTGGACCGGGCGGTTCAAGCAGGAGTTGCGGGACTCTCGGATCACCCCCACCGAGGTGCTCGCCGAGGCGGTGCGCGACGCCGGTGTGCCCACCTTCCTCAGTGCGAGCGCCACCGGCTTCTACGGGGACACGGGCAGCCACGCCGCCACCGAATCCGACCACGCCGGTGACGGCTTCCTGGCCGGCCTGGTCACCGACTGGGAGCAGGCGGCCACCGCGAATGCGGGCCGCGACACCCGGGTGGTCCTGCTGCGCACCGCACCGGTGCTGAGTCCGAAGGGCGGTCTGCTGGCCAAGCTGCGGCCGATCTTCCGGCTCGGTCTTGGCGGGCCGATCGGCGACGGCAAGCAGTACTTCTCGTGGATCAGCCTGGCCGACGAGGTGCGGGCCATCGAGTTCCTGCTCGGTTCGTCGATCTCGGGTCCGGTGAACCTCAGCGCACCCGCGCCGGTGCCGTTCGGCACCTTCGTCGACGCTCTGGGCCGTTCCGTGCACCGGCCGGCATTCCTGCCGGTTCCCGCCTTCGCCGCACGTTTCGTCGGTGGTGAGATGGCCGAGGAAATGATCTTGTTCAGTCAGCGCGTTGTACCCGGCGTGTTGACCGACAATGACTTCACCTTCGATCATCCCGACATCGACTCGGCCCTGGAGTACACGCGTGGCTGACATCTCTGGACGCCCCGATTCCGGACTCCCCGAATCCGGATTGCCCGGACCGGTTCGTGCCGACGCCGGTCCGATCGAGGTCCGCGAACTCGGCACCGTCGACTACCGCGACGCCTACGACATGCAGCACCGTCTGGCCGAGGAACGCGCGCAGGGCAGCCTCGATCACGACGTCCTGCTTCTGCTCGAGCACCCGTCGACCTACACCGCGGGCAAGCGGACCGAACCCGCGGATCGTCCGGTGGACGGATCACTGGTCATCGACGTCGACCGCGGCGGACGCATCACCTGGCACGGTCCCGGCCAACTCGTCGGCTACCCGATCGTCCGCCTTCGTGAACCGCTCGACGTCGTGGAGTACGTGCGCCGGCTCGAGTCCGCCCTCATCGCCGTGTGCGGCACCGTCGGTGTCACGGCCGGTCGCGTCGCCGGGCGCTCAGGTGTCTGGATCGACGATTCGCCCGCGCGCAAACTCGGACAGATCGGCATCCGCGTCGCCAAAGGCGTTGCGCTACACGGCTTTGCACTCAACGTCGACCCGGACATGAGCGCCTTCGAAGCGATCGTTCCGTGCGGTATCGCCGACGCCGGAGTCACCTCGCTGGTTCTGGAGACGGGCCGTCCGATCAGTGTCACCGACGTCGTGGCACCGGTCGCGCGTACCGTCGCCGCCGCCCTCGACGGCCACGACCCCGCCGCATCCGTCGCGGATGCGCACATCGGCTCGGGCGTAGGATCAGCACAGTGACCCCCGGCACCACCCCTGACACCGCACCCGACGGCCGCAAACTGCTCCGTCTCGAGGTGCGCAACGCGCAGACGCCCATCGAACGCAAACCCGAGTGGATCCGCACGCGCGCCACCATGGGTCCGGAGTTCACCGAACTCAAGGGACTGGTGAAGCGCGAGGGCCTGCACACCGTCTGTGAAGAGGCCGGTTGCCCCAACATCTACGAGTGCTGGGAAGACCGCGAGGCCACCTTCCTCATCGGCGGCGAACAGTGCACCCGGCGATGCGATTTCTGCCAGATCGACACCGGTAGACCCGCTCCCCTCGACCGCGACGAGCCGCGGCGCGTCGCCGAGAGCGTCCAGGCGATGGGCCTGCGGTATTCGACGATCACCGGTGTCGCCCGCGACGATCTGCCCGACGAAGGTGCTTGGCTCTACGCCGAGACGGTACGGGCGATCCACCGCTTGAACCCCGGTACCGGCGTGGAGAACCTCATCCCCGACTTCCACGCCAAACCGGACCTGCTCGCCGAGGTCTTCGACGCCCGCCCCGAGGTGCTCGCACACAATCTGGAGACCGTGCCGCGCATCTTCAAGCGCATCCGGCCGGCCTTCCGTTACGAGCGGTCGCTCGAGGTCCTCACCGCGGCCCGCGACTTCGGACTGGTCACCAAGTCAAATCTGATCCTCGGCATGGGAGAGACCCCGCGCGAGGTGCAGTCGGCGATCGTCGACCTGCACGAGGCCGGTTGCGACATCCTGACCATCACCCAGTACCTGCGCCCGTCGCCGCGCCACCACCCGGTGGAACGGTGGGTCAAGCCCGAGGAGTTCGTCGATCACTCCGAGTTCGCCAACGAGGTCGGCTTCGCCGGTGTGATGGCGGGCCCGCTGGTGCGGTCCTCCTATCGGGCGGGTCGGCTCTACGCACAGGCGATGGCCCGGCACGGTCGTGAACTCGCCCCGGCGATGGCTCATCTCGCCGACGAGGGCTCGGCCAGCCAGGAAGCCTCCAGCCTGATGGCCCGCCTCGGCCGCTGATCCGACGCGCCGCCGAACCCGGCATCACGCAGTCGTAAGCTAGACCCATGGCAAAGGCGCAGTCCAAGGACAAGGAAGCAAAGGCCGCGGCCAAGCAGGCGCGGAAGAAGGCATCGAAGGAACGGCGCCAACAGCTGTGGCAGGCCTTCCAGATGCAGCGCAAGGAAGACAAACGTCTGCTGCCGTACATGATCGGCCTGTTCGTCGTGGTCGTCGCGGTCTTCGTCGGACTCGGGTTCGCCTTCGGCTCGCTGTGGCTGTTCCTGCCGCTCGGCATCGTGCTCGGACTGCTCGGCGCGTTCATCCTGTTCGGCCGTCGTGTGCAGCGCTCCGTGTACACCAAGGCCGAGGGTCAGCCCGGCGCCGCCGGTTGGGCGCTGGGCAACATGCGCGGCCAGTGGCGGGTGCAGCAGGCCGTCTCCGGTACCTCGCACCTCGACGCCGTGCACCGGGTCATCGGCAAGCCGGGCGTGATCCTCGTCGCCGAGGGCTCCCCCACCCGGGTGAAGTCGCTTCTCGCGCAAGAGAAGAAGAAGGCGGCGCGCGTGGTCGGCGACACCCCGATCTACGAGATCGTCGTCGGCAACGACGACGGGCAGGTGCCGCTGTCCAAACTCGAGAAGCACATCAACAAGCTGCCCAAGAACATCAACGCCAAGCGCATGGACACCCTCGAGGGCCGGCTCGCCGCCCTCGGTTCCAAGGCTCCCGGCCCGGGCATGCCCAAGGGCCCGATGCCGGCCGGTGCCAAGATGCGCAGCATGCAGCGCACCGCCCGTCGACGCAGCTGATCCGCCGCGCCCGGGACGCGAAGCGGGTGAGCGACGGGGTGCGGCGTCGGCCGCACCGGCGCTTGCCGTCAGCGTGTACGAATGATGGCCGTGCCGGTTGCGCGGTCGTGCAGGGCGCGTCCGTTGTAGTCGTTGATCAGGGCCGGCACCAGGAAGATCATCAGGACCTGCCGCGCCACGGCACGCACGATGCCCACAGCAGCGGCCGGAACCTCACCCGCGACCTCTGCGGCGGCCCGGTCGGGACCGTGGTCCACCCGCGCCACCCGCAGCCCGATCGCGAACTGTCCCGGGGTGAACCCGAACAGGGTCACCGCCACCACGCCGATGACGAACCAGACAGCCGTCACCATGGTGCTGATGTGCGGTGAGTCGAACCCGACGAACAGCATCGCCAGACCACCGGCGATGAGCCAGTCCACGAACAGTCCCGACACGCGCGACCAGCCGGTCGCCAGGGAGCCGGGTCCCGACTGCGGAAGGCCGAGGTCTTGACCGCGGTAATCGTTGTCGACGCCGGCGGCCGGTCCGATCTGCGGACCGGACAGCCACGATCCGGTGGACCGCCCCATTGGTGTTCTCCCTTCGCCGTCGGCCGCGACGAAAGCCTGCGTCACCGCCGTCTCCCATGGTAGTGGCCGTCCACCCGGGGATTGACGCCACGGGGATCGGTGACGGGCGACTCGGGGAATCCGAAAGGTTCCGTGCAGCACCACCGACCCGGGGGCATAGTGTTGGACTGCGCACCAAGCCGAGCGCGTAACACAGGAGAAACACACCCTTGACGCCTGGGCAACCTCGCCTCCATACGGTTCAGGCTGAGATCCGCTGCTGTTCCTTGGTGGCGGATGAGGCGTGTCAGCACCCCTGACCACCCGATCACGAAGGAGTCACCGCACGGTGTACAGCAGTAAAGAAGAACTACTCGAGGGCATCAAGAAGGAAGGTGTCGAGTACGTCGACATCCGCTTCTGCGATCTGCCCGGTGTCATGCAGCACTTCTCGATCCCGGCGTCGGCCTTCACCGAGGACGTCTTCGAGGAAGGTCTGGCCTTCGACGGCTCGTCCGTGCGTGGCTTCCAGTCGATCGACGAGTCGGACATGATGCTGCTGCCCGACCCGGCCACCGCGCGGATCGACCCGTTCCGCAAGGCGAAGACGATGAACATCAGCTTCTTCGTCCACGACCCGTTCACCCGTGAGGCCTATAGCCGCGACCCGCGCAACGTCGCCCGCAAGGCCGAGGACTACCTGGCCTCGACCGGCATCGCCGACACCTGCTTCTTCGGTGCCGAGGCCGAGTTCTACATCTTCGACGGTGTGTCCTTCGGCTCGGAGATGAACGGCACCTTCTACGAGGTCGAGTCCGAGTCCGGCTGGTGGAACACGGCGTCGCCGACCGATCCCGACGGCAGCCCGAACCTCGGCTACAAGGTTCGCCCCAAGGGCGGCTACTTCCCCGTCGCACCGTACGACCACTACGTGGACCTGCGCGATGAGATGTCGACCAACCTGCAGAACGCGGGCTTCGAACTCGAGCGTGGACACCACGAGGTCGGCACCGGCGGCCAGGCCGAGATCAACTACAAGTTCAACACGCTGCTGCACGCAGCCGACGATGTGCTGCTGTTCAAGTACATCATCAAGAACACCGCGTTCGCGAACGGCAAGACGGTGACCTTCATGCCGAAGCCCCTCTTTGGCGACAACGGCTCGGGCATGCACGCCCATCAGTCGCTGTGGAAGGACGGCAAGCCACTCTTCCACGATGAGGCCGGCTACGCGGGCCTGTCGGATCTGGCGCGCTACTACATCGGCGGCATCCTGCACCACGCACCGTCGCTGCTGGCCTTCACCAACCCCACGGTGAACTCCTACAAGCGCCTGGTGCCCGGCTACGAGGCCCCGATCAACCTGGTCTACAGCCAGCGCAACCGCAGCGCCTGCGTGCGTATCCCGATCACCGGCAACAACCCGAAGGCCAAGCGCCTCGAGTTCCGCTGCCCGGACAGCTCGGGCAACCCGTACCTGGCGTTCGCCGCGATGATGATGGCCGGCCTCGACGGCATCAAGAACAAGATCGAGCCGCACGAGCCCGTCGACAAGGATCTCTACGAGCTCCCGCCGGAGGAGGCCAAGGGCATCCCGCAGGCCCCGACCTCGCTGTCGGCCGTGATCGACAAGCTCGAAGAGGATCACGAATACCTCACCGCGGGCGGCGTGTTCACCGAGGACCTCATCGAGACCTGGATCGCGCTCAAGCGTGAGAACGAGATCGAGCCGGTGCAGATCCGTCCGCACCCCTACGAGTTCGCCCTCTACTACGACTGCTGAGCCGCAGGCGTCAGTACACTCGGTTGCCCGATCGCTCGCCTCGCGAGCGATCGGGCAACTTTTTTGTCAGCGCAACCTCCGTCCGCGGAGATCTGGGCACTGTGATCCGAGACACGATCGGGACCTTATGCCCTGCCGACTCACAGCCAATGCCTTTACCGTAAGAGAATGCCCCGCACGAGATACGCCGAAGACCTCGCACCCGGCGACCGCGTCACCGTCGATGGTGCCGACCGGGTCGTCCGCACCACCGTCCCGCGTGATGACGACCAGCTCCTGGTCGAGTTCGTCGCCGGCGCCGATACCGATAACGAGCTCCTGCTCCATCGTGGCTCCAAGGTCGAGGTCGTCTGACCCGTCCGTTCCCCAGCGCGCCGGAGAACGTCATCTGACGGTCTCCGGCGCTGCGCTTTGCGGTCAGTGGTGGGTGGCCGGGGCCACCCCGTCGTCGACGCTGTCCGTACGCTTCTGCGGCCGATCGCGCAGACCCCACACTGCGAGCGCGGCAGTGAGCACCAGGGCCGCGGCCCCCGCCCAGGCGGCGGCGGTGAGGCCGTCGACAAAGGCGACCCGTGCCGCGTCGATCGCCGTCCCCGCTCGATCCGCCGGCAGGTGGTGTGCGGCGGCGAGCGCGCCGGTCAGGGTGCGCGGCTGCTCGCCGTCGAATCCCGCGTCGGTGAGGTTGGTCCGAAAGACCACGTTGACGATGCTGCCGAGCACCGCGATCCCGAGCGCGCCGCCGAGTTCACTCGTCGTCTCCAGCAACCCAGAGGTCGCGCCGGCGCGGTCGGCCGGGGCGACACCCACCACGTAGTCGGCGATCATCGAGGTCGCCGCGACGATGCCGGCGGCCAGCAGGGTGGCTCCCACCAGAACGGGCAGCAGGGTGTGGATCCCGGTCGACGACGCCAGCACCACGAAGCCCGCGGCGCCCACCAACAGCCCGGCGACGATCACCGCGGGACGTCCTGCCCGGTTGGCAGCCACCGCGGCCAGCGGTGCGACCGCACCGACCACCACCGTGGGGGCCAGACTCCACAGTGCGGCACGCAGCGGCGAGTATCCGAGCACGGACTGCAGATACTGGGTCATCAGGATGGAGTTGCCCAACATCGCGAACATGCACATCAGGTTCACCGACACCGACGTCGCAAACCGCCGCTCCCCAACAAGATCAGATCGACCAGCGGATCCGCCAGACGACGCTGACGCCAGACGAACACGGTCCCGATCACCCCGCCGACGGCGATCGTGAGGACCGCGGCGACCGACCAGCCGTCGGCAGCAAGCGATTTGATCCCGTCGATGACCGGCAGGATGGCGCCGAGGGCCAGAACCGCACTGAGCACGTCCACCCGACGGCCGGGGACCGCGGTGTGTCCGGGCAGCAGCACCGGAGCGACGAGCAGCAGCACCACCATGACGGGCACGTTGATGAGGAACACCGACCCCCACCAGAAGTGTTCGAGGAGAAAGCCGCTGATGATCGGCCCGACGGCGACCCCACCGGCCAGCACGGCGTTCCAGGTGGCGATCGCCTTGCGGCGCGCGTCCTCGTCGTCGAAGAGGTGGCGGATCATCGCCAGTGTCGAGGGCATCAGCGTGGCCCCGGCGACCGCGAGCAGTGCACGCGCCCCGATCAGCATCTCGGCACTCGTCGCGAACGCCGCAACCACCGACGCCGCCCCGAATCCGGCCGCCCCGAGCATCAACAGCCGACGGTGACCGATCCGGTCGGCGACCGACCCCATCGTCAGCAGCAACCCGGCCAGGACGAACCCGTAGATGTCGAAGATCCAGAGTTGCTGGGCAGCCGACGGTTCCAGGTCGGCGGCGATATAGGGCACTGCGAAGAACAGCACCGAAACATCCATCGACACGATGAGCATCGGAAGACACAACGCGGTGAGACCCCACCACGGTGAACGTATGGCCATGATCCTCGTCCTTCTGCGTATTACATAGACTGTTTATTTGATACGCAGATAGTAGAACGGTTCTGTGTACGCCGCAAGCAGTAAGTAGGATGTGGTCATGACGAGCCGCTCCCCCGACCCCGACGCCCTGCCCAGATACCTGGCATCGCTCTGGGGTCGCGGTGACGACGCACCGCGCCGTGGGCCCAAGCCGACCCTCACCATTCATGACATCGCCCGCGCCGCCGTGGCCATCGCCGACGAGCACGGATGGGAGGCGGTGTCGATGAAGGCCATCGCCGAATCACTCGGCATGACCACGATGTCGCTCTACCGCTACGTGGAGAGCAAGGACGACGTCATCGACGTGATGGTCGATGAGGCGTACGGGCCATCACACCCCATGCCCGGCGAGACCTGGCAGGAACGCATCCGCAACTGGGCCTACACGGTCACCGATCGGATGCGCGCGCGTCCCTGGCTCGCGGTGGTGCCGTTGTCACGACCGCCGGTGGGCCCGAACACGTTGTCCTGGACCGAATCCGGGGTCCGCGCTTTCGACGGGACGCCGCTGACCGGCCAGCAGAAGATGAACGCGCTGCTCCTCGTCGACGGCTTCGTACGCCACCACGTACGCCAATCCATCCAGATGGGCATGCTCGACGCGAAACCCGACGGCCCCGCCTACGAGAGCATGCTCGCCGTGCTCGTCGGACCCGATACCCATCCGGGTATCACCGCCGCCATCGCGGGGATGTCCCCGTGGGACGCCGACGACGACTTCTTCACCGAGCAACTGGAATTCGGACTCGCGGTGCTCGTCGACGGACTTGCCGCGCTCATCGACGGCAAAGCCCTACGATGAGCGCATGATCCGTCTTCTCATCCGCGCCGTCGTCTACCTGGTCTCGGCGGCCATCGGACTCATCGTCGCCTCTGCGGTACTTGACGACTTCCATCTCCACGCAGGTGGTTTCATCGTCGCTCTGGTCATCTTCGCGCTCGCCCAGCTCATCCTCGGACCGTTCATCGCCAGGGTGGTCCGCAACAATGCCGAGGCACTTCTCGGCGGCGTCGGGCTGGTGTCCACCTTCGTCGCGCTGCTGATCGCATCGCTGATCGGTGACGGACTCGAGATCAACGGAGTCGCGGCATGGATCGCCGGCACGGTGATCGTGTGGCTGGTCACCGCCATCGCCACGATGGTGGTGCCGTACCTGCTCGTCAAGGCCGGGGTCAAGCACGTCCGCGACGACGACGACGCGCCAGACCCGGCCTGACGTAACCCTTAGGCGGCGGCCGCGCCCTCCAGCTCACCGAACATGTCCTGGTTGTGCCCGAAGGCCGCAACCGCCTCGGACACAAGGCGTTCCACCGCGTCGGCGTCGAGCGGCAGACCGTCGAGACGGTCGCGGTAGGCGTCCTTGTACCGCTTGAGTTTGTCGATCCCCTCGAAGCTGTAGAAGCTCAGTGTGGCGTCGTCGAGGCCGTAGTGTTCCCGCATCCGGTGCGCCACGACCTGCCCGCCGGAGAGGTCCCCGAGGTAGCGGGTGTAGTGGTGGGCGACGTAGCGCGCCGGATCGGTGCGGGTGGACTCGATGGCGTCGACGTAGCGCTGCACCGCGGGCAGCGGGGCGACGGTGTCCGGGTCGATCCCGAGGGCGGCCAGGTCCGCGCGGAGCCGAGGAAGGCGGCGCAGCCGTTCGTCGACGACAGCTGCGGCGACCGGGTCGTCGGCCAGGTGATCGCCCACCTCCTCGAGTGTGCGGTACACGAAGTACAGCTGCATGGCCAGGCGGGTGTACTGCGCACCGTCGAGACGCCCGGACATCAGGTCGTCGACGAATCGCGCGCTCTCGGCCTGCTGATGGGCCACTGCGGTTGCTGCGCGCAGGCGTTCGGAGATGGTCGTGGGAAGCTGCGAGGTCGTCATGATGCCACCAGTGTTACCACCACGGCACGATGATCGGAACCCGGGATGTCATGTGTGCTCAACGACGCCGCGGCGAAACCCCGGGTGATGACATGATCCAGCGTGATGAACGGCCGTCGGGAGCGGTTGGCCGGGAAGGTCGGTGAGAAGCCGGCACCGATCTGTTCGGCGGCGTCGGCGAACCCGTCGGTGAGCAACGCGCGGTAGCGGGAGCTGTCCCAGGTGGCGTTGAAATCCCCGGCCGCGACGACGCGTTGCTGCGGGGTGGACCGCAGGTAGTCCCCGAGGGCCCGCAGATCCGAATCCCAACTCGTGACGAACCCGCCCAGTGGGGCGCGCGGATGGATGGCCAGCACCCGCGTGCCCGGCGCTCCCGGCAGATCGGTGACCGCGCTCAGCATCCGGTCCGCGGTCCCGGGCACCGGTGCGGCGCCGACCAGCGGCTGCGCGCTGAGCAGCGCGGTACCCCCGGTCTGCGACACCGGGATGGCATACACGTGCGGGAGGCGGGCGACGATGCGTCCGGCCCGAATGCGTGCCAGCGCCTCGGGTGTCACCTCCTGTAGGGACAGCAGGTCGGCGTGCGAGGAGTCGACGAGCTCGGCGAGCGCCTCGGTGTCGGCCTCGCCGAGACGAAGATTCGCGGTGATCACGGTGAACCGCTCACCCGCCGGCGGACTCTCCCCGATCCACAGCGGCAACTGCGACCATACGAGCGCCAGCGCGGCAAGCACCGCGATACCCAACCAGTTCCACCGGCGCAGGACCGCGAAGACGAGCACCGCCCCGACCGCCGGGATCACCGCGAACGGCACGCGGCTGGTCATCCGCACAGCCGTCGACCAGGTGGACGGGTAGTAGTGCAGGCCCAGGGCCACGATCACAACTGCCAGCGCGATGAAGCCGGACACCAGCGCCGACGTCGAGATCAGTTTGCGCATCGTGCGACGTCCGGGGCCCTCACCTCTCCGATGATGCCACCAGCGTGACGACCACGGCCCGATGGTCCGAACCCGGCAACGCCGCGGTCCGCATCGATGTCGCGACGAAACCACGCGTGATCACATGGTCGATCGCGACCACCGGCTGTCCGCCGAAACGATCCGTCGGGTAGGTCGGCAGAAAGCCGGCGCCCGCCTGTTCGGCGGCGTCGGCGAAACCGAGATCGAGCAGCGCACGGTAGCGCGCGTTGTCCCAGGTGACGTTGAAGTCGCCGGCGACGATCACCGGTCCGGCGGGCAGCGACCGCAGATGTGCCGTGAGGATGTCCATGTCGCGCACCCATACATCGGCCTTGCCGTCCAGCGGGGCACCGGGGTGCACGGCGAGCACCCGGGTACCGGGGGCCCCGGGGAGATCGGTACTGGCCGCCAGGTTGTGCAGGACGGTGCCGTCGATGTTGAAGGGCTCGGTCAGCGGCGTGCGACTCAACAACGCCGTCCCGGCGGCAAGGGGATACGGAATGGCGTACTCGTGGGGCAGCTGCCGGACGATCTGGCTGCCCCGGATACGGGCGAGCGCTTCCGGGGTGACCTCCTGCAGTGACACCAGGTCGGCGTCGGATTCGGCGATCAGCTTCGACAACGCATCGACGTCGGCCTCACCGAACAGCAGGTTGGCGCTCACCACCGTGATCGGTTGACCCGACGGCGCCGAATGCGCCACCCAGAGCGGTGCCTGGGTCATGATCAGCGCGACCGTGGCGCACACCGCGAAGGCGAGCATGAACCACCGGCGCAGCACCCCGAAGATGACGATGGCCACGACCGCCGGGATGACCGCGAACGGGACGACGGCCGTCAGGTAGATGGTGAGCAGACCGCGCGACGGGAAATGATGCAGCCAGAGCGCCACCCCCACCATCGCGAGCAGTATCCATCCGACGACGAGGGTCGCCGCCGAGACATACTTGCGCATCAGACCTCGAGACTCTCTGACCCGAACTCAGACACCGAATACCTTGAGCACCACGGCTTTTGCGCGTCGCGTCACTCGCAGGTAGTGCTCGAGGAACTCGGCGGCCTGATCCTGCGGCCAGCCGGCGGCATAGGCGATCTGACGCAGCTGCCGGCCCGGACCGGGCAACTGGTCGATCGGTTTGCCACGGACCAGGACCAGAGCGTTGCGGGCCTTGGTCGCGGTGATCCACGCGTCCTTGAGCAACGCGACATCGTTCTCGCCGAGCAGCTCGGCAGCACCGATCGCATCCAGCGACTCCAGCGTGGACGTGTTGTGCAGCGACCGGTACCGGTGGGCGTAGCGCAGCTGCAGCAGCTGCACCGTCCACTCGATGTCGGCGAGTCCGCCGCGGCCGAGTTTGGTGTGCGTGGCCGGGTCCGCGCCACGTGGTAGCCGCTCGGCGTCCACGCGGGCCTTGATCCGGCGGATCTCCTTGACGGCTTCGGCGGACACCCCGCCCGCCGGATAGCGGATGCGGTCGGCCATGTGCAGGAAGTCGATACCCAGGTTCTCGTCGCCGGCCACCTGATGGGCGCGCAGCAGCGCCTGTATCTCCCACGGCTGCGCCCACTGGTCGTAGTAGGCGGCATAGGCGGTGAGCGTGCGGACCACCTTTCCGTTGCGTCCCTCCGGGCGCAGTCCGGTGTCCACCTCGAGCGGCGGGTCGTCGCTGGGCGATCCCAGCATCGTTCGCACGTTCTCGGCGATGGTCTGCGACCAGCGCACAGCGGCCGCCTCGTCGACGTCGGGGTTGGGCTGGCACACGAACAACACGTCGGCGTCCGAGCCGTAGCCGAGTTCGCCGCCGCCGAGCCGGCCCATGCCGATCACCGCGATCCGCGCCGGGGCGGGCTCGCCGCGTTCGGCCTCCGAGGCGTTGATCACCACCGTCAGCGCGGCGTTGAGCACCGCCGCCCACACACTCGACAATGCGCGGCACACCTGCGGCACGTCCATCAGACCGAGCACGTCGGCCGAGGCGATCCGGACGAGCTCGGCGCGCCGGTGCGAACGTGCCGCGGCCACCGCGCGTTTGAGGTCCTGCTGCCGCACCGTGGAGGCTATGAGTCCCTTGGCGACGTCTTCGGGACGGACGTCGCAGAGCTTGGGTCCGTCCGGACCGTCGGAGTACTGATGGATGACCTCCGGTGAGCGCATCAGCATGTTCGCGATGTACTCCGAGGTGCCGAGTACCTTCATGAGCCGCTGCGCCACCACACCGTCGTCGCGGAGCAGCCGCAGGAACCAGTCGGCATCCTCCATGACGTCGCACAGACGCCGGTAATTGAGTAGCCCGGCGTCGGGATCGGGTGTGCGACTGATGGTCTCGAGGAGTTGCGGCAGGATCAGCAGTTGGATCTGTCCGCGCCGCCCGGGTGCATTGGACAATGCCCGGATGTGATTCATCGCCCGGTCCGGCTTGGCGTAGCCGAGGGCCGCGAGGCGCCGTTCGGCCGACGAATCCGACAGCGTCAGTTCCTGCGTGTTGAACCGCGTCGCCGCCTCGAGCAGCGGGCGGTAGAACAGCTTCTCGTGCAGGCGACGCACACGCAGACTCTGATGGCGGATCTGTTCGCGCAGTACGCCGGTCGCGTCGAGTTCACCCTCTCGGCGGATGTGCGCCGCGCGCGCGAGCCAGCGCATGCCCTCGTCGTCGTCGAACTCGGGCAGCAAATGGGTGCGCGAGAGTCGCTGCAACTGCAGCCGGTGTTCGAGCAACCGCAGGAATTGGTAGGACGCACCGAGATTCGCGCCGTCGTCGCGTCCCACGTACCCACCTGCGGTGAGGGCGGCGAGTGCGTCGACGGTGGGCATCACCCGCAGACTCTCGTCGATGCGGCCGTGCACCATCTGCAGCAGTTGCACCGCGAACTCGACGTCGCGCAGGCTGCCGCTGCCGAGCTTCAGGTTGCGTGCGCGCAGGTCCTCGGGCACCAGCGATTCCACGCGGCGGCGCATCGCCTGCACCTCCGGTACGAAGTCCTCGCGCTCGGCCGCCTGCCACACCATCGGTTTGACCGCCGCGATGTAGTCGTCGGCGAGTTGCATGTCACCGGTCATCGCGCGGGCCTTGAGCAGCGCCTGGAACTCCCACGTCTTGGCCCACCGTTTGTAGTAGGCGACATGCGATTCCAGGGTGCGGGTCAGCGCACCGGCCTTGCCCTCCGGGCGCAGCGCCGCGTCGACCTCGAAGAAGGCCAGCGATCCCACCCGCATCATCTCGCCCGCGATGCGTGCGGCCACCCCGTCGGCCGGTTCGCTGACGAAGATGATGTCCACGTCGCTGACGTAATTGAGTTCGCGCGCACCGCATTTGCCCATCGCGATCACCGCGAGGCGGACCGGTATCGGCTTGTCGCCGCAGACCTCACGGTAGGCCACCGCCAGCGCGGCGGTCAGTGCCGCGTCGGCCATGTCCGCGAGGTACGCGCCGACCTCCGGGAACCACATCACCGGCTCGTCCTCGACGGTGGAGGCCACGTCGTGCGCCGCGAGACGCAGCATCAGGTTGCGGTAGGCCAGCCGCAGCGCCACCACGGCCTTCGGTCCGGTGAGACCCGCCCGATGAATCCGGTTGCCCTTCTCGAGTTCGCCGGGTTCGGCGATGGCGTCGACCGATTCCAGCATCAGGCGGTCGATCTCATCGCGGTCCGGCAGTTCGTCGTCGAGCAGTAGACGCCAGCTCGCCGGCTCGGCCACGAGATGGTCGGCGAGCGCATCCGAGGACCCGATCACCGCGAACAGCCGGCCCCGAAAACCCTTGTCGGCCCGGATCGCCGCGTCGATCTCCGACCATTCCTCGGCGCCCACCTCGGCATACAGGCGGGTCAGTGTGCGTAGCGCGAGGTCCGCGTCGGGTGAACGCGACAACGACCACAGCACGTCGATCGCGGCCTTGTCGTTCCAGCCCAGCCGGGCGAGGTCGTCGGCGGCCGACTTCTCCAGCAGACCGAGGCGCCCGGGACTGGGCAGCGCACTGCGCCCGGCCGGCCGGCCGGGCGCCGGCCCTGAAACGTTCGTCACACCCCAAACCGTAGCGAGCCGGGACCGAACCGGTAACGGCGGTACCCAGGTGAGCGACGCCTCAGAGCGGCAGGTAGCTCTTCAACTCGAACGGGGTGACGAGGCTGCGGTAGTTGGTCCACTCCGACCATTTGTTGCGCAGGAAGTAGTCGAAGACGTGCTCGCCGAGCGCCTCGGCAACCAGCTCCGACTTCTCCATCTGGTGCAACGCCTCGGCCAGACTGCCGGGAAGCTCCTGGTAACCCATCGCGCGACGCTCGGCCGGGGTCAGCGCCCACACGTCGTCCTCGGCCTCATCGGGCAGCTCGTACCCCTCGGTGATGCCCTTCAGGCCGGCGGCGAGGAGCACCGCGAAGGTCAGGTAGGGGTTGCACGCCGAATCCGGACTGCGGACCTCGACGCGACGCGACGACGCCTTGTTGGGCGTGTACAGCGGCAGCCGGATCAACGCCGAACGGTTGGCTCCACCCCAGGTGGCCGCGGTCGGGGCCTCACCACCGTGGATGAGTCGCTTGTAGCTGTTGACCCACTGGTTGGTGACCGCGCTGATCTCCGCGGCGTGATGCAGGATGCCGGCGATGAACTTCTTGCCGGTGTCCGACAGTTGCATCGGGTCGTCGGGATTGTGGAAGGCGTTGATGTCGCCTTCGAACAGACTCATGTGGGTGTGCATGGCCGAGCCGGGGTGCTCGGAGAACGGCTTGGGCATGAACGTCGCCCACGTACCCTCCCCGATGGCGACCTCTTTGATCACGTACCGGAAGGTCATCACGTTGTCGGCCATCGACAGCGCATCGGCGTAGCGCAGGTCGATCTCCTGCTGGCCGGGCGCGCCCTCGTGATGGGAGAACTCGACGGAGATCCCCATCGACTCGAGCGCCTCGATGGCGTGCCGGCGGAAGTTGGGGGCCGAATCGTGCACGGCCTGGTCGAAGTAGCCGCCGGAATCCGCGGGCACCGGCACACTGCCGTCCAGCGGCGCCTCCTTGAGGAGGAAGAACTCGATCTCGGGGTGCACGTAGCAGCTGAAGCCCTGGTCGGCGGCCTTGTTGAGCTGCCTGCGCAACACGTGCCGGGAATCGGCCCAGCTCGGCGTACCGTCGGGCATCGCGATGTCGCAGAACATCCGGGCCGAGTGGTGACGTCCGGCCGAGGTGGTCCACGGCAGGATCTGGAACGTGGAGGGATCGGGCTTGGCAACCGTGTCGGCCTCCGACACCCGGGAGAGTCCTTCGATCGCCGAACCGTCGAATCCGATGCCCTCGGCGAATGCGCCTTCGAGTTCGGCCGGGGCGATCGCCACCGACTTGAGATAACCGAGGACGTCGGTGAACCATAGGCGGACGAATCGGATGTCGCGCTCTTCGAGGGTCCGCAGCACGAATTCCTTTTGGCGATCCATGATCGCCGACATTAGAAGTAGCCTGTTAAATCCGTGTTACATGCACAATTCGAACTCGATGTCCTGCGGTTTTCGCTGCCCCATCCCATCATCCGGGACGTGGATACGCAATGGTGAGAAGGCCCCGATAACCGGGGGGCCACTGTGACCAATGCCATAGCGACGGCGGGGTTCGACGGCGCTCGGCGGTGAGAGAATCGAGGCTGTCCGTATCAACCCGGGTACCTGCATCAGGACTCGAGGCAGAAAAGAGACAACGATGTCCGAAACTTCGGTCTACGGCGCTGCGCGTCCAGCAGATTCCGCCACCGATTCCCCCGCACGCCCGCGACGCAAGACCCGCGTGCATCATCTCGCCCAGATGAAGTCCGAGGGCGAGAAGTGGTCGATGCTCACCGCCTACGACTACTCCAGCGCCGCCATCTTCGACGAGGCACAGATCCCCGTCCTGCTCGTCGGTGACTCCGCAGCCAACGTGGTGCTCGGATACGACACCACCATCCCGGTCTCGCTCGACGAGATGATCCCGCTGATCCGCGCCGTGGTCCGCGGCGCCCCGCACGCCCTCGTCGTCGCCGACCTGCCGTTCGGCACCTATGAGGCCGGCCCGCAGCAGGCTCTCGAGTCGGCCGTCCGCATCTTCAAGGAGACCGGCGCCCACGCCGTGAAACTCGAAGGCGGAGAACGGGTCGCAGCCCAGATCGCCGCCCTGAGCGCCGCCGGTATCCCGGTGATGGCCCACATCGGTTTCACCCCGCAGAGCGTCAACGGCCTCGGCGGTTTCCGCATACAGGGTCGCGGTGATGCCGGTGATCAGCTCATCGCCGACGCGATCGCCGTCCAGGAGGCCGGCGCCTTCTCGGTGGTCATGGAGATGGTCCCGGCCGACCTCGCCGGTCAGATCACCCGCAAGCTCACCATCCCGACGATCGGCATCGGCGCCGGCAACGAGACCGACGCCCAGGTGCTCGTCTGGCAGGACATGGCCGGAATGACCCACGGCAAAACCGCGAAGTTCGTCAAGCGCTTCGCCGATGTCGGCACCGAATTGCGCAATGCCGCAGCACAATACGCCGACGAGGTACGCCGGGGCGTCTTCCCCGCGCCCGAACACAGCTACTGACGCTCCTCGACCACCCGTCGCGCATGGGCCCTAGGCTTGGGCCCATGCGCGATTTCTATCCTCCGATCGAGCCCTACGCCTCCGGCCACCTCGACGTCGGCGACGGCCAGCAGATCTACTGGGAGACCTCGGGAAATCCCGACGGCAAACCGGCGGTCTTCGTCCACGGTGGTCCCGGCGGCGGGACCTCGCCGGACCAGCGACGCTTCTTCGATCCCGCGCGCTACCGCATCGTGTTGTTCGACCAGCGCAACTGCGGACGGTCCCGGCCCCACGTCGCCGACGGTGCCGATCTGTCGACCAACACCACCGGCCACCTCGTCGCCGACATGGAGGCCCTGCGCACCCATCTCGGCATCGACCGGTGGCAGGTCTTCGGCGGATCATGGGGATCGACGCTCGGCCTCACCTACGCCCAGACCCACCCCGACCGGGTGACCGAACTGGTCCTGCGCGGGATCTTCCTGCTGCGCCGCAGCGAGATCGACTGGTACTACAACGGTGGGGCCGCCCACATCTTCCCCGACCTGTGGGAATCCTACCTGGCACCGATCCCGCACAACGAGCGCGACGGTGACCTCGTCGCCGCCTATCACCGGCTGCTCACCGCCACCGACACCGACACCGCCTACGCGGCCGCCCGGGCATGGACCGGCTGGGAGAAATCCACCAGCCACCTACTGCCCCGGCCTGAATCGGTCGACGACGATGGCGACGGCCCCCGATTCGATCTCGCCTTCGCGTCCATCGAGAACCACTACTTCGTCAACCACGGCTTCCTCGACGACGGTCAGCTGTTGCGCGACATCGGACGCATCGCGCACATCCCGGGCGTCATCGTGCAGGGCCGCTACGACGTGGTGTGCCCAGTCCGCAGCGCCTGGGATCTGCACCGGGCATGGCCGGACGCCGAACTCCACATCGTCGACGACGCGGGGCACGCATCCTTCGAACCCGGCATCAAACACCACCTGATCGAGGCGACCGACCGGTTTGCCCGATAGCGGCCGCGACGTAGGGCGTGTCTCTCAGTTCCACTGCGAGGGATTGGCGGAATCGATTGTGCCCTGGCAAGGCGGAGGAGAGAGCGATAGCAGCGCTATCGTGATTCGACGACAACGCAGCCAGGGTGCAATCGAGCCGCCAAGACCCGCAAAGGGAATTGGGAGACACGCCCTAATACACTGGCGGCACTGACGTCGTCGACAGGAGGACACGTGGCCGCATCCGAACAGATCGAGGTCGAGCTCAAGTTCGACGTGGATGCCGGCCATGCCGCCCCGGATCTCCGCGCCCTGCCGGGTGTGGTCTCGGCCACCGATCCGGAGACGTTTGCTTTGGACGCAACGTATTTCGACACCGAAGCGCTGGATCTGGCGGGCAACGCCATCACCATGCGTCGGCGTACCGGCGGTCCCGACGCCGGCTGGCACCTCAAACGTCCGACGACGGTGCGTGGCGCCCGCCGCGAGACCCGGCTCACCTTCGACGACGCACCCGCAGACGGCGACATCCCGGCCGATCTGCTCACCCCGGTACTGGCGCTCACCCGCTCCCGGCCGTTGGCGCCGGTGGCCGTGATCTCCACCTCACGCACGGTGACCGTCCTCATCGGCGCCGACGGCGTCCGCCTCGCCGAGGTCGCCGAGGACCTGGTGACCGCGCAGTCGCTTTTGCCCGGCGGACACCATCAGCAGTGGGCGGAATGGGAATTCGAGCTCATCGAGGGTGACGCCCGCCTTCTGAAGGCGGCCGCCAAGGTACTGCGGTCGGCCGGCGGGCGCGAACCGTCGAGCGCCTCCAAACTCGCCCGCGCCATCGGATCGACGCCGACGGTACACAAGCCGCGACTCTCCAAGAGGCCCACCGCACTCGAACTCGTCATCACCGACGTCGCACTGCACCGCAACGCGCTCATCGCCTACGACCCGCTCGTCCGGATCGACGCCGAAGACGCCGTCCACCAGATGCGGGTGTCCACTCGTCGCCTGCGCAGCGTCCTCTCCGGTTTTCCGACGGTCCTGGACTCGGTTCGCACCGAGCACCTCAACGCCGAGTTGAAGTTGCTGGCCCAGATCCTCGGCGACGCACGCGATTCCGAGGTCCAGCTGGCCCTCGACGAGGCCCTGCTACGGGACGAACCGGCCTCGGCCGCACTCATCGCCGAGTTGGCGGGGACCCAGACCGCCGCGCACGATCGGGCGCTTCGCCATGCGCATTCGGCGATGTCGTCGAACCGCTATTTCACGCTGCTCGACGCGATCGACGAACTCATCGCGGCGCCCCCGCCCGGCCCCGACGCCGAGATCCCGGCCACCGAAGCCGTCGACAAGGCGATCGCGAAGAGCCGCAAGCACATCGAGAAGGCACAGAAGCGTCTGGCCGAGCTACCGGAGGGCTCCGACGACTGGGAGGAGCAGCTGCACACCATCCGCAAGCGGGCCAAGCGGCTGCGGTACAGCATCGACGCCGCCGAACCACTCGGACGGAAGAAGGACAAGAAGATCGGCGCCGCCGCCAAAGCGATCCAATCGGCGCTCGGTGACTTCAACGACGCCCGTATCAACCGGACCCGCTTGGCCGAGCTGGCTGCCAGTGGCCGGCTCTCGGGGGAGGACATGTTCGTCCTGGGCCGCATCGACGCCCGGCTCGAGGCCGACACCGAAACGGCCATCGCCGACTACCGCAAGGCCGCCAAGAAGCTCTGAGTACCCACCCCACCGCCGGCCCCGACTGCCGGCGCAACCAGCAGTGGGGCGAAGCTCAACCAACGCGTGGGGCCGGCGCGAAACTCACCTTCCGTTCGACGGGATCTGCCGCGGTCAGGGTGACCGGCAGCCGGGTCCCCTGCTCGAGTGTGCCGTCGCACGATGCGAGGACCGCCGGTTCCTCGATGAAGATCTGGGCCGGTCGTTTGCCGTCGGCCTGCGCCAGCACCACCGCGTCGAAGCGCTCGCCCACCCGATCTTCGAGGACCACCGCCTCGGTGAGGTCGATGCTCTCGCGATCGGCCGACGCCCCGAGCGAGTCGGCGGCGCGCAGGATCTTCGGCAATGTGGGCAGCGCCCGGATCACCCAGTCGGGCACCGGTTGTCCGGCGGTGACCGCCAAACAGACCTCGGTGGCGAAGCGATCCCCGAGTCGACGCAGCGGCGCGGTGACGTGGGCGTAGACACCGCCGATCGCGGCGTGCACCATCTCGTCGGCGGCCGGTGGCGCTACCCCGTCGCCGAGCGCGAGGTAGCCGGCGCCGCGCATCAGCCCGGCGGCGTGCGACATCAGCGCGAGGGTGGCGGGCATATCTGGCGGAAGGCCGGCGAGGAACTGTCCGGGGGTCTGATCGTCGGGCCACCCGACGCCGAGTGCTCGTGCGGTGGCTCGCAGGTCGGCGACGGCCTGCGCGGGAGCCGGCGGCAGGGTGCGCAGCAGGCCGATCCCGGCGTCACGCATGATCTCACCCGCGCACCGTCCGGTCAGCAGTGACAACTGCGAATTCCACAGATCGGCCGGGGTGCGCGGCGCGATCTGCAACACCCAGCGCCCGTCGACGTCGCGCACCACCTCCTGGTCGGGCAGATCGAGTTCGATCGCCCCGCCGGCCAGTGCGACGCGCCGGCGCAGCTCGCCGAACTCGGGCAGCGCGGTGATCGAGGGATGCAGACGGCCTGCGGCCGCGTCGGTGGCCACCCCGGCGTAGTCGAGTCGCGCCACCGACCGCACCCGGGCGCGCCGCACGTCGACGTCGGTGACCGCACCCTCGCGGGTGACCCGGATCGTCCACAGCACACACGGCCGAACCTGTTCGGGCAGAAGCGATCCCGCCCCCTCGGAGAGTGCCCGCGGATGCAGCGGCACCGATCCGTCGGGAAAGTAGACGGTGGTGCCCCGGCGTCGGCTCTCCTGATCAAGCGCACCCTCTGGCTGCATCAGCGCGGCCACGTCGGCGATCGCGTAGTGGACGGTGTAACCGTCGGCGTCGGCGGCCAGGTGCACGGCCTGGTCGAGATCCATCGATCCGGGCGGGTCGATCGTGACGAACGGGAGGTCGGTGCGGTCCTCCCGTTCGTCACCGAACCGGTCGGTCGCCGCCGCGGCCTCGGCGAGCGCGGCATCACCGTAGTCCTCGCTCACCCCGAGCTCACCGCGGATCGCATCGAAGTCGATATCGGGTGCCGAGAGTCTGCGTTGCACGACTTCGACCCTAACCGCCGAACCCGCGTCGGCGACGGTGGCTTATCCTGACGGGGCGAACGAGTCGGCCGGGCGGCCGCGGCGCACGGAACGGCCAGCTCACTGGTACGCCGCGCGCCGAGGAAAGTCCGGACTCCACAGAGCAGGGTGGTTGTCAACGGCAACCCGGGGTGACCCGCGGGACAGTGCCACAGAGAACAGACCGCCGGCCGCGAGGCCGGTAAGGGTGAAACGGTGCGGTAAGAGCGCACCAGCGGAGCGGGTGACCGTTCCGGCTAGGTAAACCCCACCCGGAGCAAGGCCGAAGCACGGATCGCGGCGTGACGCCGGGATGCGTGTGCGCGGGCGTCATGAGGGCTGCTCGCCCCAGCCCGCGGGTGGGCCGCTCGAGGTGCCCGGCGACGGTGCACCCAGATGGATGGTCGCCACCGTCCGAGCGAATTGTCGCCGGACGGGACAGGATCCGGCTTACACGCCGGCTCGTTCGCCCACCCCGTCACGGTCGGGGGTCAGCGCAGATGCGAGGTGTCGTTGACGAGGCGCACCACCGACCCGCCGTCGTCGAAGAACTCCGCGATGGAGATCGACGCGAGATCGAGGTGCAGGCGGAACAGCAGTTCCGGTCCGACGCGCAGCGCCTCCCGCAGCAACGACTTGATCGGTGTGACATGGGAGACCACCACCACGGTCTGACCCGGATACCGTTGAACGAGTTCGTCTTTGACGTCGGACACGCGTTTCGCGACGGCCGCGAAGCTCTCCCCGCCCGGGGCGGGCACCTCCACGTCGCCCAGCCACCGTGCGTGCACGTGCGGGTCACGCGCGGCCGCCTCGGTGAACGTCAGGCCCTCCCACTCGCCGAAGTCGGTCTCGATGAGTCCCTCGTGTTCGTCGACGTCGACACCGATCCGCTCGGCGACGGCGCCCGCGGTCTGCAGGGTGCGTCGCAGCGGTGAGGAGACGACGGCCGCGATCTCCCCGTCGCCGGCGTGCGCCAAGGAACCGAAGGCGGCAGCGGCGGCCTGCGCCTGCCGGCGTCCGGTCTCGGTCAGCTCCGGATTGCCGCGTCCGGAATACCGGCGATCCACCGACAGCGCGGTCTGCCCGTGCCGCAGCAGGATCACCCGCGTCGCGGCCCCCCGCTGCCCCTGCCAGGACGGTGCCATCGGCTACAGCCCGGAATCGGCGGTGCGGACCAGGATCGCGCCGCACTCATCGCACCGGATCACCTCGTCTGGGGCGGCTGCGGCAATGCGGGCGATGGTGCCGCGGTCGAGTTCCATCCGGCACGCACCGCATCGGCGTGCCTGCAACTTGCCCGCGCCGATCCGGCCCGCCGAGCGCTGACGGTCGTAGGTGGCCAACAACTCCGGGTCGATCGTCGCGGCCAGGCCGGCACGCCGCTCCCGCACGCCGTCGAGGTCCTCGTCGATGACGGCGATCGACTTCTCCCGACCGGCCCGCAACTCGGCGAGCCGTCCCTCGAGGTGGTCGATGGTGGCCGCCGCCCGCGTCCGCTCGGCCTCGGTCGCCTCCTGCCGCTCCATCACGGCGAGCAGATCGTCTTCGAGGGCGGCCCGGCGCCGGCCGAGTCCGGCGAGTTCGTGCTGGAGTTCGGAGAGCGCCTTGGGTGCCAGTCCCCCGGCCGTCAGCAGAGCCGAGTCCTTCTGTTCCCGCGCCGCCATCCCGGTGACCTCGGAATCGATCCGACGATACTCACGCCCGAGGTCCTCCCCGGCCATCTCGGAACGCACCAGATCATCGCGTGCCGCCTCCAGCGCGCTGGTCACCTCGGCGATCTCGGCATCCTCCGGAAGCTTCGAACGACGGTGTTGCAGGCGGGCGATCTCGGCGTCGGCGTCCGCGAGGTCCAGCACCAGTCGCTGGGCACCGGCGTCCACTTTCATTGCGGCCTCCTGAGTTCGGGCATCTCACAACCGTACGCGTCGGGCACCGTCGTACCGCAGGCGCCGTCGTACCGCAGAGACCCGAGACCCGGCCGATCGCGCCGAATCTATTGCGCCCGGTGGTGCCCGACGAACGGATCGGTGGGGCGGTCGTAGACGTCGGCCACCACGCCCAGCCGATCGGTGAGCATCTCGGCCGCCTGTGTGCACCACGGGAATTCGGTCGCCCAGTGACCGGCGTCGATCAGTGCCGGGCCCCCGGCGCGCAACGCCTCGTCGGCCGGGTGGTGGCGCAGGTCGGCGGTCACGTACACATCGACGCCGAGCCGACGCACCACCTCGAGCAGCGAGTCACCCGCGCCGCCGCACACCGCGACCGCCGTGACCGTGGTGTCCGGATCACCGGCCACCCGCACACCCCAGGGGCTGTTCAGTCGAGCGGCCACCGTCGCAGTGAACTCGGCCAGCGTGACCGGTTCGGCGAGCCGGCCGACCCGTCCTAGTCCGACGTCGCTGTCGACGTCGGCGAGCTCGAGGATGTCGAAGGCGGGCTCCTCATACGGATGCGCGGAGCGCAGGGCCCCGAGAACCGCGGCGCGCAGGCCGCGAGCGGCGACCATCTCCACCCGGGCCTCATCGACATGCGTGCGCATGCCGATCTCCCCGATGGCCGGCGTCGCCCGTTCCTGCGGTTCGAACTGCCCGGTGCCCACCACCGACCATGCGCAGTCGCGATAGTCGCCGATGGCGCCCGCGCCGGCCGCGAACATCGCCTCGCTGACCTGCTCGGCGTTGCCCTCGGACACCATCACCACCCATTTGTCCATCGGCACAACGGGTATGGGCTCGATCGGGGTGGTGTCGAGCACGCCGAGAAGATCGGCCAACGCGTCCGAGACGCCCGGACGGGCACTGTCGGCGTTGGTGTGCGCGGTCAGCAGCGCGATCCGATTGCGGATGAGCCGGTGCACGATCCGGCCCTTGGGGGTGTCGGCGGCCACCGAATCCACCCCCCGCAGCAGCAGCGGATGGTGGGCCAGCACTAGGCCGGCCCCTTGTCGCACAGCGACATCCACCACGTCGTCGGTGACGTCCACACAGACCAGCACACGCCGCACATCGTCGTCGGGGTCACCGCACACCAGTCCCACCGAGTCCCAGCTCTGCGCCAGGGCGCGCGGATAGGACTCGTCGAGCACGGTCACCACGTCGGCCACCGATACGCCTTGTGCCCGGTCACCGGTCATCGTCGATCTCCTGTCGTGTCACTGTGTCTGCCGAATCGAGGTGATTGCCGTCGTGAGGGCGACGACCTGGTCGATCGGCCGGACCGCCAACCGCAGATGATCCGGCCCGAGTCCGACGAAATTGGCGCAACTGCGGACCGCGAATCCGTGGTCGGCGAGCCGCTGTTTGAGTGGGAGGGCGTCGTCGGCCGACACCAGGACGAAGGGGGCGCGGGGCTCGGCGAGCACACCGAATCCGGCCCGCTCGAGTTCATCGCACATCCGGGCGCGTTCGCTCTCGACGGCGCGTGCCTGCTCGGCGCAGTAGCGCTCGCCGCGTTCCCCCGCGCAGGCGACGAGCGCCGCGAGCGCCGGGGTGGCCAACGGCCACGGCCGACGGCCCGCGCTGAGCCGGGCGATCACCTCGGGCGCCGCCAGCAGATAGCCCGCCCGGAGCCCCGCCAGTCCGAAAGTCTTTGTGACGCTGCGGATCACGATCACATCGGGCCACCGATGCCGGGCCAGTGAGGCTGGCTCGCGCGTTCCGTCGGGACCCAGGGTGAGGTCGGCGAACGCCTCGTCGACGACGATCAGGCGTCCCGGGCGTCGTAGCGCGGCTATCGCCGACACCGGATGCAGCACCGACGTCGGGTTGGTCGGATTGCCCACCACCAGCAGGTCCGCGTCGTCGGGTACCTCGGCGTCGGCGAGCTGATAGGGCGCGGGCAGCACCACCTGCGTGACCGGAATCCCGGCGGCCCGCAACACCAGTTCCGGCTCGGTGAACGAGGGCTGGATCAGGGCGGCGTGGCGGGGCCGCAACCGGGGCAGCATCTCGAAGCCGTCGGCCGCCCCAGCCAGCAGCAGCACCTCCTCGACCGGACGGGCGTGCGCCGACGCGACGGTCGCCACGGCCTGCGACTCGTCGTCGTGGGAGGGGTAGCGCGCCAGGTCGCCGAGGCGCGCTCGCACCGCCTCGATCACGAACTCCGGTGGGACGCCACGCACGTTGACCGCGAAATCCACCAGCCCCGGACGCGCATCACGATCACCGTGCCGGTCGAGAGCGTAGAGGCCGCCCGTCGCATCGGTTGCCGCCCGATTCAACCCGGATGTCATGTCACTCGACATTACGTGCACGATGAACGAGTGACTTCGTTGCCAGACCCCCGTGACCCGGCCACCATCCTCCTCGTCGATCTCGACGGCACGATCACCGACAGCTTCGAGGGCATCGCCAACAGTTTTCGCCACGCACTCGCCGCCGTCGGCGCCCCCGAGCCCGCCCCGGAAGTGGTGCGCGGCATCGCGGGTCCCCCGATGATCGACTCCCTGCACGCGCTCGGCCTGTCCCCCGAGGTCGCCGACGATGCGATGCGCGCCTACCGCAGCCGCTACACCGAGACCGGCTGGCTGGAGAACTCCGTCTACGAGGGGATGGACGCGGTCCTGGCCGATCTCGCCGCCGCCGGACGCACGCTCGCGCTCGCGACCTCGAAGAACCAGACCACCGCCCGCGCCATCCTGGAACACTTCGGACTGGCCGGGTACTTCCAGGTGATCGCGGGTGCCAGCGACGACGGCACCCGCCGCCACAAGGCCGACGTCATCGAACACGCCCTGACCGAACTGGGCATCGGCCTCGATCCGTCGACGCGGCGGCCGCGGGTGCCGGTGGTGATGATCGGCGACCGCAGCCACGACGTCGACGGCGCCGCCCGGTTCGGCATTCCGGCAATCCTGGTCGGATGGGGTTACTCTCAGGTAGGGGAAGGCCGCCACGCGACGTGGCCTGTTGCATCGACAGCGGATCTGCGCGAGGTATTGGGTGTCTGAACGGCTACACATCTGTTTCGTCTGTACCGGCAACATCTGCAGGTCACCGATGGCACAGAACATCTTTCTCCGCGCCCTCGAGGAGCAGGGGCTGACCGGGGAGATCCGGGTCTCCAGCTGCGGAACCAGCGGATGGCACACCGGTGAACCCGCCGACAACCGGGCCCGCACCGAACTCTTGGCCCACGGCTACTCCGATGCCCACGTCGCCGCACAGCTCGGTCCCGAGCACTATGAGGCGGATCTGCTGGTCGCCATGGACTCCGGGCACGTGCACGAACTCGAACGCAAACGCCTCGGCGACCGGGTCCGGCTACTGCGCTCCTTCGATCCGACGGCCGATCCCGCCGATCTCGACCTGTCCGACCCGTATTACGGCGGCACCGAGGACTTCACCGTGACACGCGAGCAGATCGAGAAGTCGATGCCCGGGCTCGTCGTCTGGGCCGTCGACCGGCTGGCCTGACTCGCCTCACGCCTGCGGCATCACCAGGTTGTGCACGAACTTGATCTTCTCGAGCACCTTTGCGGGCAGCACGAACGGGTACAGATCCGGGTGGCCCATGGACCGGTTGATCTGGTTGAGCGCCCAGGTCAGCGGCAGCCACCACTCGACGATCTGCTCGAAGCCGACGTCGCCGGGCAGGATGCCGTCGAGTGTGGCGCCCGCCGGTGCCATCGCGAACGCCGCCGCGGTGTCCAGGGTGTCGCGGATGTGCAGGTAGTGGGCGAAGGTCTCGGCAAAATCCTCGGCGGGATGCATCGTCGCGTACGACGACACGAAGTTCTGCTCCCACCCGGCCGGCGCACCCTGCGAGTAGTGACGGTCGAGGGCGGCCTGATAGTCCTCGTCGGGGTTGCCGAACAGCGCCTCGAAGCCGGCTCGGGCCGAGTCGAGGAAGACGAGCTGGTAGTAGTGGCCGATCTCGTGCCGGAAATGCCCGAGCACCGTGCGGTACTGCTCGGCGAGTTCCACCCGCATCTGTTCGCGATGCACGTCGTCACCTTCGGCGAGATCGAGGGTGATGACACCGTTCGCGTGGCCGGTGACGACCGGCTCGCGGGCGCTCGAGAGCAGGTCGAAGGCGAGGCCCGTGTCGGGATCCTCGTCACGCCCGCGGATCGGCAGGCCCAGCTCGTCGAGCTCCAGGATCAGCCGGCGTTTGGCCGTCTCGGCCTGCCCGTAGGCGGGCAGCGCGTCGGTGTCGTCGTCGGCCGGACGCGTCCGGGTCAACCGGCACGACGCGCAGAGCTCCGACTTGCCGGTCCATTCGACCAGCCAATTACATTGCGCCACTTTGTTGTTCGCACACCGCTCGACGAGGACACCGTCGACCTCGGTGCGCTCCTTCTCGTCGAGCACGTAGATCGACCGAGTCGGCAACCAGAACCCGAGCGGGCTCTTGCAATGCAGGCAGAGGCTGTTCTCGAAGGAAAGGCGTTGTCCGCATTTGCGGCATAAGAAGTCGCGC
The DNA here is from genome assembly GCF_000024785.1 of Gordonia bronchialis DSM 43247. NCBI lineage: Bacteria > Bacillati > Actinomycetota > Actinomycetes > Mycobacteriales > Gordoniaceae > Gordonia > Gordonia bronchialis. Next base: position 3,321,393 of record NC_013441.1, read on the forward strand.
ATTGGTTCCACGCTACCCGGCCTCGGTAACGTTGAACCGTGCATGTGTTGCGAACCGTACTGCGACCTGGGTGGATAGCCCTGGGTGTCGTCGTGATCGCGTTCGCCGTGGCCTGCTTCACGCTGCTCGCGCCGTGGCAGCTGGGTAAGAACTCCTCTACCGAACACCGCAACGACCTCATCCGCGCCGCCGCCGACACCGGCCCGGTTCCGTTGGCGCAACTCGCCCCGACGGGCGCCTTCGACGCGTCCAACGAATGGCGTGAGGTCACGATCAGCGGTCATTACCTGCCGGCCGCACAGACGCTGGTACGGCTGCGCAACGTCGACGAGCAGGCCGCCATCGAGGTCGTCACTCCGTTCGCCGTTGCCGGTACCGACCGGGTCATCGCGGTCGACCGCGGCTTCGTGCGGCCCGCCGAGGGCGCCGCCCCGCCCATCCCGGCGGTCCCCACCGGCGAGGTCACGATCTCCGGACGCATTCGCGCACCGGAGGGAACCACACCCGGCCGCGGCGCGCACTCCGAAGAGAACATGCTCGCGGTGTATACCATCGATCCGGCCGAGATCGGGCGCGCCACCGGCCTCCGGATGGACGGGTTCTACGTCCAGCTCTCCCCGGCCCAGCCGGGGTCGCTGGGCGAGATCCCGTTGCCGCAGCTCGATTCCGGGCCCTACCTGTCCTACGGGCTGCAGTGGCTGGCCTTCGGCATCATGGCTCCGCTGGGTGCCGCCTACTTCCTCTACTCGGAGATCCGGCAACGGCGCCGAAGCGCCGCAGCCAACCGGGCACGGTCATCGACCGTCACCGCGGAGACCTCCTCGGAATCGGCACCTGCCGTGGACACCGCCGGAGCGGCGTCGTCGGCACGTGCCGAGCGTCGACGACGTGTTCGCAGTGACCTACGTGCCGCCAGTACCGCCCCGGATCCGCGTCAGGTCGGTCAGGTCGGCAGCGGCCCGGACGCCGAACGCACCCCGGATCAGGTGCGCGACAAGCTCAGCCAGCGCTACGGAGGCTGACCGATCGCCTGCGGCGAGGACCGCCGAGTGCGGCCAGCCCGAGCGCGACAACCAGCGCGGAGATCTGGACCCGCCGGGACAGGCGGACGGTCGCGCGCAGATCATCCGGCGTCGGCGGAGCACCCGCACCGAGAACGGGCCGATCCTCGGTTCCGTGCGGGTACACCGTCGGACCGCCGAGGCGCACGCCCAGCGCTCCCGCGAACGCCGACTCCACCACGCCCGCATTGGGACTCGGATGCGCGTGCGCATCTGCACGCCAGGCGGCCGCCGCCCGTCGCGGCGCACCGCCGACCACCACGGTGAGCGCACCCGCCAGCCGGGCCGGGACCAGGTTCGCGATGTCGTCGGTCCGCGCCGCCGCCCATCCGAAATTGCGGTATCGCGGGCTGCGGTAACCGACCATCGCGTCGAGCGTGTTGATCGCCCGGTAGCCGATGAGGCCACCGATGCCGCCCAGCGCACCCCACACCAGTGGGCCGACGGTCGCGTCGGAGGTGTTCTCCGCGAGCGATTCGACAGCTGCCCGGCAGATCCCGGCGGCATCCAGCGATTCTGGATCGCGGCCGCACAGACTCGGCACCAGCGCGCGCGCGGCAACGATGTCCCCGGCGTCCAGGGCGTCGGCCACCTGCGCGCCGACCCGGGTCAGTGACGTCCCGCCGAGCACAGACCACGTCACCGCTGCCGTGGCCAGACACCGGGCCGGGGCCGAGCGGCACACGTCGCGCAGCACACGCCCGCCGAGCACCGCGGGACCCACGGTCCCGGCGACGAACAGCGTTCCGGCCCACCGGGAATCGCGATAGAGATGCCGCTCGGCATCCGCGGCCAGGCGACCGAACACGGCGACCGGGTGTCCGCGCCGCGGATCGGCGGCGATCCGGTCGAGGGCGTAGCCCGCGGCAAGGCCGGCCGCGGTCGAGAACACCTGGGTGCGGCGGACTCCGGTGCGCTGCGATCGGATCACGCGGGAGATCGTATCGGGCGGCGATCCGCCGACCGACCGGCGCGTGCGAGACTGGTGTCCCGTGTTGGAAATTCGTTGCGCGGGTCCGGCGATCCAGGTGGATGCATCGCACGGCGGCCGAGCACGCAGCTACTGGATGTACCTGCGACGACGCCAACACAGCGAGGGCCCGCCCGGGTGTCGGAATCGTCAACGAGTTTCCGACGCGGGACACTAGCGTCGTGGCCAGGACCCCACCGCACCCGGTCGCGGGCACGTACCCGATCGACGGCGGCACCGCCGAACTCGCGCCCGACCCGGTGGCCGGCGGTTGGTTGCTGACCATCAACGGCACGCACAGCTCGCACATCCATCCGGACCCGACGCTGCTCGACTTCGAGTACCTGCGGCAGATGGCGGCCGTCATCGAGGATCGTCACGACACCGGATCACGGCTACGCGTATTGCATCTCGGCGCCGCCGCCTGTGCGTTGCCCCGCTGTCTTGCGTCCCGGTTCCCCGACGCCCGGCAGGTCGCGGTCGAGATCGATGCCGAACTCGCCCGGCTGGTGCGCGAGTGGTTCGATCTGCCGCGCGCGCCGCTGCTGCGCATCCGGGTCGGTGACGCGCGGGCGGTGACGACGAGCCTGCAGCCGGCGACCCGCGAGATCGTGGTTCGCGACGCCTTCGTCGGCGACCGGACGCCCCGTCATCTCACCACTCGTGAGTTCGCGTCCGCGGTGCACGACGTGCTGGTGCCGGGTGGGCTCTACCTGGCCAACTGCGGCGATGGCCGTCGGCTCGAGGAAGCCCGGACCGAGCTCGCCACCATCGCGTCGGTGTTCCAGAACGTGATGGTGATCGCCGATCCGCCAATGCTGAAGGGCCGACGCACCGGCAACGTGGTCCTGGCGGGCAGCGACGGCCCGCTGACCGCATCCGCCGCACTGGTTCGGCGCCTGCTCAGCGATCCCCTTCCGGCCCGCGTCGTCGACGGTCCCGAGGCCCGGGCCTTCGGCTCCGGTGTCCGCCACGACGTCCACAGCGGCACCGACGCCGGCGTCCACATAGAGGCCGACCTCTGACTGCATCGCGAACACAGTGGGTCAATCGTTCAGGCGAACGACATGAGATTTCGTTGCACGAATCCTGGTATTCACCTCAGTGCAACCTGGTCGTACACGGGTTCGAGTGGGGGGTGCGGTGCGTGTCCCCCCACCACTCGACATACGAGGACCTGCTTCACTCGATAGGCTTGCGTCCGTGGTGCGAACGGACGCACCTGATTCCACAACACGAACGAGGGGTGACGTGACCGAGCCGAAGTCGAGGACCGGCACCATGCTGGGTCCCTATCGAATCGGCCGTCTGCTGGGCCGGGGCGGTATGGGTGAGGTGTACGAGGCACTCGACACGGTGAAAGAGCGCACGGTGGCGCTCAAACTGTTGCCGCTGCACTATTCGGACGACGCCGATTTCCGCGAACGGTTCGAACGCGAGTCCAAGACCGCCTCGAAGCTGTCCGATCCGCACGTCATCCCGATCCACGACTGGGGCGAGCACGACGGGGTGCTCTACATCGACATGCGACTGGTGGAGGGGCACGATCTGCGCACCCTCCTCAAGAAGGGCCCGCTCGCACCCGACCGCGCGATCGACATCCTGACCCAGATCGCCGGTGCACTCGACGCCGCGCATCGCAACGGCCTCGTCCACCGTGACGTGAAGCCGGACAACATCCTGCTCAACCTCGACGACTTCGCCTACCTGGTGGATTTCGGGATCGCGCACGGCGCCTCCGACAAACACCTCACGATGGTGGGCACCGCGCTCGGGACGCTGGCCTATATGGCGCCCGAGCGCCTCAACGACGTCCCGGCCGGACCGGCGTCGGACATCTACGCACTGGCATGCGTCCTCTACGAGTCGGTCACCGGTTCGGTCCCGTTCCCGTCCAAGACCGACGCGGGCATCATGACCGCGCACCTGACCCAGCCGCCGCCGATGACCGGTGGCCCCCTGGACCCGGTGCTGGCCCGGGGTCTGGCCAAGGACCCGGCGCAACGCTTCGGGACCGCGAAGGAGATGATGCGCGCGGCTGCCGCCGCGATCTCCCACACCCCGTCGACGGTGACACCGCCGCCGCGGCCGTACGGCCCACCGCCGGGCGGTACCCCCGGCTCGGGACCCACCGCACCTCCCGGGTTCACCGGAACGCCGGGCGGTTCACGTCCCACGACCGGTCCGTCCCACCCGCGGACGACGTCCGGTCCGTCCTACCCGTCGTCGCGTCCCGGGTCGACGCCGACACCGGCGGGTCCGGGCATGTCGGGACCCACGCAGGTGCGTTCGGCGTACTCGGGGCCCACCCCCGGCGGCCCGTCGGGACCCACCCACGCCGGACCGGGCGCCCCGTCGGGCCCGCACACCCCGCCGCCCGGTGGCGGCTACACACCTCCGCCCGGTTCCGGCCCGCAATCGCTGTACGGATGGGGGGGCTCTCCACAAGGCCCCGGCCCGACACCGAAGACCTCCAACGGTTCTCGTGTCGCACTCATCGGCGTCGCAGTGATCGTGGTGTTGGCTCTGGTCGGCGCCGGTGTGTTCTTCGCCGTGCGGGCGGCCAGCGGTGGCGGTGACGACCCCGCGGCCTCGTCGACGACCCCGTCGGTCGCCACGATCGCATGCGACTACACCGACCGGACCGTCGTCGGTGGTGTGTCTCAGCCCAAACCGGCCGGGCAGCAGCCCAAGGACGGCACCGTCCATGCCACGTTCACCTTCGCGCAGTTCGGCGATCTGGCGGTCACCATGAACCGGTCCAAGGCGCCGTGCAACGTCGGTGCGGTCACCGAGGTGATCCAGGGCGGAAACTTCTACTCCGGCAACAGCTGTGGCGAACTCGGAACGTCCTACGTCTTCTGCGGGTCCTCCAACGGCAGGGTCGACAACAACCCCGGCTGGACCAGTCCGGACGAACTCCCCGAGGGCCTGACCCCTGGCGGGAAGAACACCAGCGGTGCGGACACCTTCACCTATCCGCGTGGCACGGTCGCGGTGTTCCCGTCCAGCGAGATCAGCTCCGACGGCGGTTCGACGATGCTGTTCTTCGTCTCCAAGGACATCAACCTGCCGCTGAGGTACACGATCGTCGGCACCGTGGACGCGTCCTCACTCGGGGTTCTCGACAGCATCGTGAACGTCGGGTTCATTCCGTCCGAGGCCGGCAACACCTACGGGAAACCCAAGTCCACCATCATCATTCAGCGGGCCGTCATCACGCCTGGTTAGCGGTCAGATCACGTAGTTCGCTCGTTCGACGATCCGCGCCGCCAGCTCCGCATCGCCGTCGACGCTCACCGAGGCGGGGTCGGCGTCGCGTCGCCCGCCGACCAGTCGCGCCAGGTCGACGGCATCGACGGTGAGCCGGACGGTGGCGGTGTCGTCGCCACCGTCGAAAGCGTCCACCGCCGCAGCGCGCTCTCCGACCGCGATGCGCACGTCTCGCGGCGCGGGACCGGTGATCCGGAAGTGCACGGTGGAACCGGCGGCTGCGCCGGCCCGTTTGCCGACGACAAACGGTAACGACGCGGCGATCTCGGCCAGCGCCCAGTCGGTGGTCAGCGCGTCGGGCGCGGTCGGCGTGGTCGGCGTGGTCGGCGTGGTCGGCATGGTCGAGGTGCCGATGCCGTCGCGCAGATCCACCTCGTGCATCCAGCAGTCGAAGATGCGGATCCGCATGAACCGCCCGTAGGTGTCGGCGCCGGCGGGTGTCATCGTCTCGGCGTCGAAGTCCTCCTGGGTCATGGCCCGCAGCGCACCGACGCGCACGGCGACGATCTCGTCGAGCGCGGCGAGCACGTCGCCACGCGCGACAGAACGGAACTGGGTGATCCACTTCTCGTTGAGCTCGCCGATCGGATTGCGCACGTGCGCAAGCGAACCCACGTCCGGCACCTCGTCGGCGTCGCGGCCGGCGAGCATGCTCTCGGTGCCGATGATGTGCGCGACGATGTCGCCCTGCGTCCATCCCGGCAGCACCGACGGCGACGTCCACCCGTCGTCGTCGAGCGTGTGGCCGAGCTCTGCGATCGCCGCCCACGCAGCGGTCAATGCCTCGGTCACGGGGCCGATGGGCACGAAGGTCGTGGCCATGATGTCGTTCTCCTCGCGGTTGGTCTCCGGGCTGCTCGACTCACCGTAGCGGTGTGTGCGGGTGGTGCCGCACGATTCGCGCCATACCGTCGGTGGCCGGCACCGACCACTAGGCTGATCGTCGTGGCATCAGACGATCGCTCGGGAACCGTCCTCGGGCACTACGCGATCGAGTCTTTACTCGGCCGCGGCGGGATGGGTGAGGTGTATCGCGCAACCGACACCCGAAAGGGCCGCGTCGTCGCGCTCAAACTGCTGCGCGAATCCGTCGCCGACGACGCGTCGTTCCGCGATCGGTTCCTGCGCGAGTCACGGGTGGCGGCCTCACTCAACGACCCGCACGTGATCCCCATCCACGACTGGGGTGAGATCGACGGCCTGCTCTACATCGACATGCGGCTCGTCGACGGCCGGGATCTGCGGGCCGTGCTGGAGTCCGACGGCCCGTTGTCGGGCGAACGCACGGTGTCGGTGCTCGGCCAGATCGCCGACGCGCTCGACGCAGCCCATCGCAGTGGTCTGGTGCACCGGGACGTCAAACCCGACAACGTGCTCATCGACAACCGCGACTTCGCATATCTGGTGGATTTCGGTCTCGCGCAGGCCGACACCGACACCCGAATGACCAGCGCCGGCACCGCCATCGGATCGTTCGGATACATGGCGCCCGAACGATTCGGTGATCATCCCGTCGGGCCACCTGCCGACATCTACGCACTCGGTTGCGTGCTGTACGAATGTCTGGCCGGCGCACACCCTTTCGCGTCCGCGACCACCGTCGAACAGTTGATCGCCGCGCATCTCGCCAAGCAGCCGCCCGCGCTGGGTTCGCCGTTCGACGCGGTGATCGCCGCAGCGATGGCCAAGGATCCCGCCGCGCGGTATTCGAGTGCCGGCGCACTCGTCGACGATGCCCGGGCCGCATCGAGACGACCGTCCTCGACCGCGACCTACGCTCCGGCCGCTCCCCCGACCGTCATGCCGCCACGGCCACCGGTGAGCACATCCGGTCCGCAGTACCTGGCAACGGCGGCCGGGCCGGGCGGATACCCGAGCCATCCGTACGCGCCGTCCGGACCGGTACCGCAACCGCCCCGATCCTCGATCCTGTTGCCCGCGGCGATCACCGCAATCGTCGTGCTGGTCATCGCGATCGGCGCCGTCGGCTGGGTGCTGTTGTCGTCGAACTCCGACGACGGGAAGAACGCAGCAACGGTCTCCGAAGTGCCCACGCGCTACGTCACCGTCGATCCGACGACCACGTCAGCGGAGGCGACGACACCCCCCCTCACGACGCCCCCAGCCGCAACCACACCGACGGCATCCACACCGACGGCGGATCCCCGCGGCGCCGGAGATCTGGGCTTGGCCGTTCCGATCTCCCGGCCCGCGTGCGACGGGACCGGCATCGTGGTGGTCGCCAACGCGACCACCCCGGGCAGCTATGCCACCGAGGTGCAGAACTATCTGAACCAGTACCCGGGGTTCAGCTACCTCCGCACCGATCAGTCCTGTCCGTCGCTGCGCCAGAGCCTCAACGGAAACCCGATCTATGCCGTCTACAAGGTTGCCGGGTCGACGCTCGCCGACATCTGCGCCCTGCGCAACCAGGTCGGCGGTGACGCCTACGGCAAGTGGCTGGACACCACGTCGGACCCGAGCACCTACCTCACCTGCTGAGCCGGCGGCCGCGTCCGGGCGCCGAAATATGTACGTGGGAGTCCGCCGGCTGGATGGTGCACGTGGCGGTGCCCAGCAAGCCAGGTTTTCGGCGGCACTCGGTTCTCATTGAGGTCAGAACCTGTCCGCAAGATGGGGCAGCATGTGAGCATGCTGGAAACATCCGCCCGTCTGCTCGCACTGCTCTCCCTGTTGCAGATGCGACGCGAGTGGTCGGGCAACGAGCTCGCCGACCGGCTCAACATCACCACCCGCACCGTCCGGCGCGACGTCGACAAGCTCCGTGAGCTCGGGTACCCGGTGGACGCAACGGTCGGCGTCGGCGGCGGATACCGCCTGGGCGCGGGGGCCGAGATGCCGCCCCTACTGCTCGACGACCAGGAGGTACTCGCCGTTGCGCTCGGGCTCGACGCGGTGACCACGGGCGCGGTCGCCGACATGGCGGAGGCGTCGGCGGGTGCGCTCACCAAACTGCGTCAGGTGATGCCGTCCCGGCTGCGGCATCGCCTCGACGCGCTCCGTGTGGAGGCGGTCCCCCACCAGCAGCCCGCCAGCGCGGTCTCGGCCGATGTCCTCACCGAGATCGCCACGGCCTGCCATCGAACGGAGCGCCTACGCTTCGACTACCGACGGCCCAACCGCGACGAGAGCCGACGCGAGGTGGAACCATATCGACTGGTGCGCAACGGTTATCGGTGGTACCTCGTCGCCTGGGACCTGACGCGGGAGGATTGGCGCTCGTTCCGCGTGGACCGCATGACCCCCAAGACGCCGACCGGTCCCCGGTTCACCCCACACGAACTCCCCGACGACTCGGCCGCCGCCTACCTTGCCCGCAACCTCGGTGCGGTCTACCGTCAGGCGACCGCGCGGGTCCGCATCCACGCCCCACTCGAAACCGTGGCGGCGATGGTCAACGACGCGTGGGGCACCATCGAGGCCGGCGACGACGCGAGCTGCGAACTGGTGGTCTACAGCACCTCACTGACCTCCATCGCCCGATGGATGCACGCCTTCGACGCGGACTTCACCATCCTCGAACCCGACGATCTGCGCGCCGAGTGCGCCGCGGTCGCCGATTACCACGAGCGGGCTGCACAGCGGTACCGCCGGGCCGTCGGTTGACACGCTCCGTGTCCAGAAAGGTCACCGCTGCGGGGGTCGGGGTGCACCGGTACATGTCGGCCACCGCAGGGGTGACCTTTCTGGATCGTGCGCCACGCGCATGTTTTGGTATCCCGCCTGGTAACCCGCTACATTCGTTTGTTGGCGCGCCCGAGCGGGCGTGGTCCGCGCGCGTATAGCTCAGCGGTAGAGCTCTGGTCTTACACACCAGCGGTCAGGGGTTCGAATCCCTTTGCGCGCACCGTTGCGATGAGCCCGCCCACGGCGTCATGTCATTTAGACCGCAGCACACTGACCGACTCGCCCCAGAACACCCCGCGGCCCGGCGGATGGTTCGGCTGAGTCAGTTCGACGAATCCAGTTCGTAGACAACGTAATTCCCGACGGTCCGCGGCGTGTAGTGCGCCATCACCCACTCGTCGATCTCGTCGCTCACCCCGCCGCGCGTACGTGAACCGAGCCCTGACCCGATACCGGACGACGCGTGACGAACCGACCTCGTCTCGTGCCCCGTCCGACCGTGTCGCGGCGTGGCCGCATTCGTCGTGGCGGCGTTCCCAGTTCCGTTGCCGGACATCACGTAATACCCGATCTCGTGGTCGGCGACGTCGCGCTCGAACTGGACGAGTGTCGGTGCCGGATCGTGGGAGAAGCCACCGATACCCATGATCGGCACCCGCGCCTGCAGTTCGAGCGACGCCGCGGTGCCGGTCCGGTTCACCGCGGCCGCCCAGCGGTCGTGGTTCGCCGCGAGGAGGCGATCGAGGGCCGGTGAGTCCTGCGTACTCCCCCACGTGCCGGAGTGCATGCCGGCGGTGGCCCCGTGACCGGCACCCGAGTGCGCCTGCGGCAGCACCGACGGACTACCCCCGGTATGCGCGACGCCGTCGCCGGTGATGGCGTAGGCGGCAGGCGCCGCGAGCACCGCGACCACCCCGGCGACGACGACCCCCAGGCCGATCCGCCGACTCCATCGCCGCGGGACGAGCACACCGAGCGCCGCGACCGATCCGACGATGAGTACCGCCCATCGCAGCCAGGGCTGCCACGTCGGTTCGCGGTCGAGCACCACGAACGCCCAGATCGCGCCGGCGACGATCATCGCCGCCAGTCCGCCCCGGGCCACCCACCGGCGGTACGCGGCGGCATCGTCGCGGGCCCGCCACGCCTCGACGACACCGATGCCGACGAGTCCCGCGATGGGCGGCGCGATGGCCATCGAATAGTACGGATGGACGGTTCCGCCCATGAACGACAACACGATTCCGTCGACGAGCAGCCAGAGCCCGAACATCACGGCGCCGGCCCGAACCTGGTCGGTGCGGGCGGCGCGTCCACGCAGGATCACCACCACGAGCAGGGCGATGAGCGCTGTCGGCAGCAGAAAGGAGATCTCGCCGCCGAACTCACCGCCGAATAACCGGCCCGGCCCCGGCGGGTTCCCGAACATGCCCGAGAATCGGTGTGCCAGAGCACCGGTGGGTGCGCCGGCGGCCGGGTTGCGATGCCCGCCGCCCTCGATCCGGTCGAGACCGTTGTAGCCGAAGACCAGGTTCATGAAGCTGTTGTCGTCGGAGCCGGCGAGATATGGGCGTGATGAGGCGGGCCACACCATCGTGAGAACCACGTACCATCCGGCGGACACGACCAGTGCCACCGCCGCGATCAACAGGTCACGCACCCGCCGGACCCAACCGCCCGCCCCGGCGAACAGATACACCGCGCCCAACGCGGGCAACACCATCAGCCCCTCGAGCATCTTGGCGAGAAAGGCGAATCCGAGTGCGACGCCGGCCAACGCGAGCCAGCGCACCGATGCTCGCGGCAACGCACGAACCGTGCAGTAGGCCGCGGCGGTCATCAGCAGCACCATCGACGCGTCGGGATTGTCGAACCGGAACGTCATCGCCGCCACCGGGGTCACCGCGAGTGCCGCCCCGGCCACGAGTCCCGCGGCACGCCCGGAAATCCGGGTCACGGCCGCATAGAGCAACGCCACCGCGGCCACCCCCATCAGCGCCTGCGGAATCAACAGGCTGGCCGACGAATAGCCGAAGATGCGCCCGGACAGAGGACCGCGGTGCCGAGCAGCAACGCCGCGAGCAACATGCGATCACGCGGCGTCGCGGGGGGCAGCGCCGGAACCGCCACCGTCGGTTCGGTGGGTGACTCCGAGCAAGCGGTGTCGGCAGAGGCCGGGGGCAGGGTGTGAACCATGCTCCGATCGTGCGCCACGCCCACTGAGGAGAAGGTGGCCTGAGGCTGCCAAACAGCTGTGAGATCACCGAGGGCACAGGAGTGTTCGCCGGATGTGCCGGAATTTGCCCGCCCGGGTCCGACGGCACCGTGACGGGGTGCGCTTCGGTCCCCGCTCGAACGGCCGGGTTCCTGCTCGATCGACCCCACTCGACGCGGATGAAAAGTTCCTCATGAACGCTTCATGGTCGCCTCACGGCGGGGCGGAAAAGTACTGAGTGGCTCCGCAAGACGGAGTCGGGCCGACCGGCCCGAAGCAACCATTCACGAAAGGCTCACCATGTCCCGCTCCGCCATCTTCAGTGCCCTCGAACCCGCCGTCCGCGGCCGCAACGTCCTCACCACCACCGACATCGGTCGATTCCGTCGTCGTCTTCCGCGCCGGCCCCGCCGCCCGGTCATCACCACGGACTGACTTCCCGGGTGGGGGGGGTGCGGACCTCGATACGCACCCCCACCTCCGGTGGCCGCCCGCACATCCTTCAGGAGAACCATGGCCGAGTTCCGCGCCCGTCTCGCCGCCCTGCTACACCCGCAGGCCGACACCCGTCCCATCGTCGAGATCTCGGCCGGGATGACCCTGCTCGACGTCATTCGGCAGTTCTGGCCTCGCCTGCGACCGTTGCGCTGGTGGCTGGCGTTGGGGCTAGCACTGCTGGTGGCGGCTCCGTTCATCGCCGTCGCCGAGATCACGCTGTTCCGCAAGCTCGTCGACGACGTGCTGGTGCCCGCCGATCCGCACCCACTGCTCTGGATCGCACTGGCCTACATCGGCCTGAACCTGCTCGGCGCGCTCGTCGACTCCGCCGACGACTACCTGGGGACCTGGGTATCCCAGACGTTCCTCACCGGACTGCGCCGCGACACCTTCGCCCACGTGCTGGCCCTGGCGCCACACCGCTTGGACCGGCACCGCCTCGGGGACGTTCTGAGTCGTCTCACCTCCGATATCGCGGCCGTCGAATCGTTCATGGTCGGTCAGCTCACCCGCGGCGTCGGGCAGGTGTGCACCCTTGTGGTGTACCTCGTGGCGCTGTTCTGGATGCAATGGCAGCTCGCGCTGGCATCCCTGGTGGTGATCCCGTTCTTCTGGTGGGCCGCAAGGCATTTCGCTGATCTCACCAAATCGGTGTCGCGTGAACGGCGACGACGGGCCGGCTCGCTCGGTTCGATCACCGAGGAATGCCTGGGAAACGCCGCGCTCGTGCAGCGCTACGGCATGATGCGCCAGGCCGTGGCCGACTACGACCGGCAGAATCGCGCGATCATGAGTGCGGAACTGACCGGCAGCCGGGTGCGGGCACTCTTCCTGCCGCTGGTCGACCTGCTCGAACTCATCGGTATCCTCGCCGTGATCGGCCTCGGGGTATGGGCGCTGTCCACCGACCGACTGACCCTCGGCGGGGTGCTGGCCTTCCTCACCCTGCTCGGACGCTGCTATCGCCCGATCCGTGATCTCGGCGACCTGCTGCCCTCCCTGTTCGCCGCGAGCGCCGGCGTCGAGCGCGTCCGTGAACTCCTCGACGAACCCGAGGTCGTCGACCGGCCCGGGGCCACCGATCTGCCGCGCGGTCGCCACCGGGTCGTCGTCGACGACGTCAGCACGCGCTATCCGGACACCACGCGCGATGCGCTGTCTGATCTCAGCTTCACCGTCGAACCCGGCGAGCGGGTAGCGCTCATCGGCACCAGCGGATCGGGCAAGACGACCGTCGCCCGGCTGCTCGACGGCACCCCGGCACCGGCGTCGGGCCGGGTTCTGCTGGGCCGGCACGACATCGCGTCGCTGACCCATGCGTCGGTGCGGGCGTCGGTCACCACGGTGATGCAGGAGACACTGCTGATGGACGCCACCGTCGCGGAGAACATCGCCTTCGCGCGGCCCGACGCGACCCGCGCCGAAATCGAACTCGCCGCGCGACGCGCCGACGCCCACGACTTCATCGTGGGGCTGCCGTCGGGATACGACACCCGAATCGGACAGCGCGGGCGACTGCTCTCCGGCGGTCAACGGCAACGGCTGAGCATGGCCCGGGCCCTGCTGCACGGTGGCGATCTGATGATCCTGGACGAACCGACCACCGGCCTCGACCCCGCTGCCGCGCACCGCCTGATGAGTACGCTGTGCGACCAGCGCGACCGCACCTGGTTGATCCTCACCCATGACCCGGTGGTCCTCGCCTACGTCGACCGCGTGGTGACCTTACCGTCGGAATCGTTGGCGGAGAGTGTGCGATGAGATTGCGTCCGCCACCCACCGACCCGGCGCCCGACCTCGACCACATCGACATCCTCGAACTGATGGCCACCGGCAAGCGGACCACCACCTGGGACGCCTTCGACACCGTGCGGCGGACCCGTTGCATCGTGAAGGTCATCCGCGCGCATCGGCGCGGTGACAACGAGATCCGCACGTCGGTCATCCGCGAGGGCGTCACGCTGCAGACGTTGTCACATCCGCACCTCGTCCGCGGTTACGGCATGTTCGGCGACGCCCCCGACGCCGACGGACCGGTCGGTTTCACCATGCAGACGGTGCCCGGGGCCACCCTTGATGTCGTCATCGACGACGGATGCCTCGACCCCGCGGACACCGTCGAACTCGGCCTGCAGGTGTCCTCGGCGCTGCAGTATCTGCACGGCCACAACTGGATTCATCTCGACGTGAAACCCTCGAACATCATCGTGCACGGCGGGCAGGCAACGCTGATCGACCTCGGCCTGCTGACCGGGCCCGGCGAGCGGCGCGCCGGCGCGGGCACCCGCGGTTACCTGGCCCCCGAGCAGGCCGACGGCCGCGCACTGACACCGGCGGCCGACACCTTCTCACTCGGCGTCACCCTGGTGGAGAGCCTGTCCGGTCAACGCCCCTTCGGCCGGGAGGCCGTCTGGTCGTCACGACGCCGAATCCCGTTGCGCGAGGGTCGGATGCCACGCCGGCCCGCCGGCGTGCCCGAACACCTCCCGGCCGGGTTGCGCGATCTGCTGCTCGAGATGGTCCACCTCGACCCCGCCCGACGACCGTCGATGTGCGATGTGTGGCAACGGCTTTCGTCGTTGTCGAGAACCACGACGAGGTCGGCGGCGACACCGGACACGGGTCAGCCCGCCTCCTCGCCCGCGCACGCGAAGCGCCGACGGTAGACCAGCGGGGCCACTCCCACGGCGGTCGCGAAGTGGTGACGCAGCAACGTCGCCGAGGTGAAACCGACGAGCCTGGCCACCTCCTCGATGGGCAGATCGGTGGTCTCCAGCAATCTCTTGGAGGCCAGCACGCGCTGCTCGGTCAGCCAGCGCCGCGGCGACACCCCGACCTCCTCGACGAACCGGCGCGCGAACGTGCGGCCGGACATGTGCATGCGGGTCGCCATGTCGTCGACCGCGATGTCGTGGTCGAGGTGCTCCATCAGCCACTGCAGCAGTTCCCCGAAGCCGTCGTCGGCGCAAGTCGGCATCGGGGTGTCGACGAACTGCCGCTGACCGCCGTCGCGGTGCGGCGGCACCACCATCCGCCGGGCGATCCGATTGGCCACCGCGGACCCCCACGACTCCCGCACGAGGTGCAGCGACGCGTCGATGCCCGCGGCAGTTCCGGCGCTGGTGGTGACCGGCCCGTCGTCGACGAACAACACATCGGTGTCGACCTCGGCGGAAGGGAACATGCGCGCCAACTTGGCCCCGTACATCCAGTGCGTGGTGCAGCGCCGACCGTCGAGCAGACCGGCGGCAGCAGCCACGAACGCCCCCGAACACACGGTCAGCACACGCCCCCCGTTGTCGACCACCGCACGCAGCGTGTCCAGGACCTCGTCCGGGTAATCACCGGAGGTGCTGCCACCGGGGATGGCCACCAGATCCACGTCCCGACAATCAGCGAACTGATACGGCGCGGCGATCGAAATCCCGTTGCCGACAGTCAGCGCCGACCCGGGTTCGGGGGAGGCCACCCGAAAGTCGAAGGCGGGCACACCGTCGTCGGTGCGGTCGGTCCCGAACACCTCGTAGAGGACGCCGAACTCAAAGAGCGCGACGTTTCCGAACAGGAGCACACCGACCGAACGCAGCATGCCTCCATGATGGCAGATAATTTGTGAATATTGGCTTTCCCGCCACTGGTGGCAGAAACTGCGTGGACGAACAATTTCTTCATGACCGCACTCGCCATCATCCTCATCCTGCTGATCGGACTGCCGATCATCGTCCCGATGTCCATCCTCGTCTACCGGACCCACCGCAAGATCGGCGATCCGATGCCCGTTCCGCTCGGCTTCCTCGTCGACTGGGTGAGTCGGGCACAGGCCCGCCCGTACGGACCGGACACCGACCGGATCGTCGACGAACTCACGGTGCTCACCCGCCGGGACCAGCAACCGAGCGCCTGAGCACCACCGCGATGAGACTCACCCGTACCCGATCCTTGATGAACCCGTAGCCATTCATGAATTGCGACGGATGGGACTGCTGTAGTTCAGTGGGACCATTGTGATTTCAGGTAACCGTGAATCCCGCTGCCGGCGACGTCCCGTACGACGGACCGCTGCGGCCTGCCTGGCCGCCCTCTCGCTGGCCGGCATCGGCGTACTCCACGACACGGGGGCGCGCTCACGCCGACCCCATGCTCCCGAACAGTTCATCCGAACTCGGACTCGACGGCCTCGACCTGACTCAGATCCCGTTCCTGCGCGACCTGCTCGCCCCGCGCACGGACCCGTCGTCGGGCCGCACCGGATGCGGCAACGTCATCCAGATCGGCGACTCCACGTCGGTCGGCATCGACGATGCTTCCCACGCACCCAACCCGGCCGACCGTCTGACGGCACGGTATCGCTCGGTCGGCGCGCGGACCGTCGCCCTCGACGCCGTCGGCGGACGATCGATCGTCGAGCGCGTGAACGGAGCGCCGAACGCCGACGAGGCCGTCGCGACACATCTCGCGCGGGGTGATCGCGGCTGCTGGGTGATCGCGATGGGAGTCAACGACGCCGCCAACATCGTCGTCGGCAGCCGTGTGGGTGCCGATGAACGCATCGACCGCATCATGAAGCAACTTCGGGGGCAACCGGTGCTGTGGCCAACGGTCGTCACCGGCTCCACCACGGTGCGCGGATATAGCGCCGCCGGCATGCGCAGTTTCAACGACGCCCTGCGTCGTGCCCTGTCGCGCTACCCGAACCTCGCCGTGTACGACTGGGCCGCGGAGGTGTCGCCGGCCTGGTTCGCCGACGGAATCCACTACACCGCAACGGGCACCGCCGAACGCAACCGACGGTTCGCCGCGGCACTCGCCGTCGCCTTCCCCGTGGGCGCGACGACACCCGCAGTGCGCTGGGTCCGGACCTGACTTCTCGGTAGCCGGAGAATCGTCCGACCGGCTGACAGCGCTGTCGTGCAAAGCGCGTAAGGTAGGCCGCCGACGCCCGGTCGGGCATCCCGACACCGCGGCGACTTTTGCACTCCCTCCCCCAAGAAGGCTGCACCACAACCAATGCCACGCCCCACACACAGGGGGGCGACCTACCTGCCGGCTCTCGACGGTCTCCGCGCGCTGGCGGTGATACTCGTCGTCCTCTATCACCTGCACGTACCCGGTTTCAGCAGCGGACTACTCGGCGTCGGGGTGTTCTTCACCCTGAGTGGGTTTCTCATCACCTCACTGCTGCTCGCCACCCGCAAGCGCACCGGCGGTTTCGCCCTCGGCCGGTTCTGGCCGGCCCGTGCCCGACGCCTCCTGCCGGCGCTGCTGCTCGTGCTCGCCACCTCGATTGCCGCGACCGCGGCGGTTATGCCGAACAAGCTCAATGAGTATTGGTGGCAAGGGGTTTCGGCGCTCGCCTACGTGAACAACTGGCACAACATCGCCTCGGCCGATGACTATTTCGACCGGTTTGCCGGACCCGGACCCTTTGATCATCTGTGGTCGTTGTCGATCGACAAGCAGTTCTATCTCATCTGGCCGCTGCTGCTCGCCGGGTTGCTGTTCATGTTCAAACGCCGTTTGTTCGTGACGCTCGCGATCATCGGGCTCGCCCTGCTGTCCTTCTATCTCCTCGACGCGACCGCGCACATCGGCTTCGACAACACGCGGGCCTATGAGGGCACCGACACCCGGGCCGGCGGGTTGCTCCTCGGCGCGGCACTCGCGTTCTGGTGGCCCGCTCGCGCGCGCACCGTCACCCACGGCATGCGGTGCACCATCGACGTGGCGGCCCTCGCCGGGCTCGTAGTCATCGTGTCGCTGGCGCGTAACACCCCCGACGGCGCGATCACGCTGTACCAGAGCGGGATCGCGCTGCTCTCCGTCGCGACCATCGCGGTCCTGATCGCAACCGTGGTTCCCGAGACGCTCGTCGCCACGGTGCTCGCACTCCCGCCGCTGCGATGGATTGGGGAACGTTCCTACGGCATCTACCTCTGGCACATGCCGGTCATCGCTTTCGTCCCGGCAACCATCCGCACCGGATACCCGGTGGCCAACGCGGCCATCGTCGTCGCGTTCACGGTGGTGATGTCGGCGCTGTCCTGGCGCTACGTCGAAGATCCCATCCGTCGCGGCGGCCTGCGTGCTGCTCTGCGTGCCCGTCCCGTCGTGAGGAAGCCCATGATCCCCCGCTTGCTCGACTCGATCATCGATCAGCTGATCCGGCTCGTCGGTCTGCTCGAGGGACAGCGCGGATGCTGGGTCATGGCGATGGGCATCAACGACACGGCCAACGTCGAGGTCGGCGGCCCCGGCCCGGTGGACATGCGTATCGACCGCCTGCTCGGGCCGCTACGCGGCCAGCCCGTGCTGTGGCCCACCGTCATCACCAGCCCGATCAACGAGAATCCCGCCTACGACAATCGCGCGATGCGCCGGTTCAATCGGGCGCTGGTCAAAGCGTGTGCGCGGTATCCGAATCTACGGATCTACGACTGGGCAGCCGAGGCGCGGCCGGACTGGTTCAGCGACGGCATCCACTACACCGAGGCCGGCTACATCCAGCGCGCCTACCGGTTCGCCATCGCGCTCGCGACGGTGTTTCCGGCCCACGATCTGGCGCCGGCGGGTTGCGTGTTGCGCAGTTCCGACGTCATCGCCCCACCGCCGACCCTGTCCCCGGTCGGCGGGCCGCCACGCCGCGGCTGACGAGACGCCGCCGCTCGCCGGCCTCAGTCGAGGGCGGCGAGCGCCTTGTCCCACAGATCGGCCTCGCGCACCTCGCCCGGGCCGACCATGTCGGAGAAGACGACGGTGCCGTCGCGGTCGACGACGAAGGTTCCGCGATTGGCGATACCCTGCTGTTCGTTGAAAACCCCGTAGGCCCGGGCGACCTCGCCGTGCGGCCAGAAGTCCGAGAGGATCGGAAACAGGAAGCCCTGCGCCGAGGACCACACCTTATGCGTTGGCGACGGTCCGACCGACACCGCGACAGTGGTCACCGCGTCGTTGTCGAAACGCGGCAGATGGTCGCGGATGTAGCCCAGTTCGCCCTGACATGTCCCGGTGAACGCCAGCGGGAAGAAGACGATCAGCACAGCGCGGTCGGCCCGCAACTTGTCCAGGGACACCACCTGATGGTTCTGGTCACGTAGCTCGAACCCGGGCGCGCTGGACCCGACCGCGGCCCGGTCCGGCGCCGACGGTGATGCGGAATCGCTCATGGGCGTTTGCCGGAGCGTGCCTTGGGCTGCACGAGACGCGATCCCGACCATTCCCCGAGGCTGACCACCGACGTCTGGGTCAGTCCCGCGGTGGGTGCGGCTTCGGCGATCTCGCTGGGGTCGACGTAACCGTCGTTGCCCGTCTTCGGCGAGAACACCCACACGAACCCGTCGTCGGCGAGCGGTCCGATGGCGTCCATCAACGCATCCACCAGATCGCCGTCGTCATCCCGCCACCAGAGCACGACGACGTCGATCACGTCGTCGGAGTCGTCATCGAGCATGTCCGCCCCGATGGCGTCCTCGATGTCGGCGCGCAGATCGTCGTCGGTGTCCTCGTCCCAGCCGAGCTCCTGCACGACCATTCCGGACTGCAAGCCGAGTTTCTGGGCCCTACTGTCCGCAGAGTTACCGTCTGTGGCGGCTACCACCGCGCGCAACCTCCTAGAAAATGCTGATCCATGCCGGGCGAGAATTCGCCATCAGCTTAGAGAACAGCCTAAGGCCTCGCACCGCAAGCCGAACAGGAGGTTCACCCCGGCGTTTCTCACACAGTCTCGGAGAGAACCGCCCACGCGTCGCTATCCGGTCGGCGTGGGCGTCGACGACGGGATCTGCGGACGGGGTGTGGCCGATGTCGCGGCGGGCATCGGAACATAGGGCACGCAGGCGTCGAGCAGTCGTTGTTTGTCGCCGGTCCACTGATCGGCGATCGGGTTGAGTCCGGTGAACCGCTCCCGGGCGATCGCGTCCTGCAGCCGGTTGCTCGTCGCCAGGAAAGCCCGCGCCGGATCGCCGACATCGGCCGGAGTGAGGTCGTTCAGGTGCCGCCGGATCTGATCGGAACCTGCGATGAGGCTGGCCCGCGCCTTCTCGTCGAGATCGCCCAACTGCGCGTAGGAGTCCGTTGTGTTGAGCCGCGTCAGGAAGGTGTTGTAGCCGCGCACCATCACGACCATCGCCGCCATGCCCTCCCGGCACAGGTCGACGCCCGCCTCACGTACCGCCGCCTCGCGCGAGGCGCCCACCTCCGAGCGGTAGGCGGCGACCTCACCGGGTGCAGCCACCCCTGACCCGGGCACCGTCGTCGCACACGACGATATCAGCACACTTCCCACCACGAGTCCGAGGACTGCTTCGACCGGCCGGGCCGCCGACCACGGGGAACCCACCATGTCCTCCCCCTACGCGCTAGTAACAAGGTCAACACGCTACCGCACCCCGCGGGACCGAGATGACCAACACGCATCCACCCGGTGCCAAAAGAACTCACATGGGGCACGATGTGAGAGGGACACCGCAGTTCTCACCATCAGACGAGGGCGCGGTACCCACCGTCATCGCACGCCGGTCCGCCACCCATTGGCCCGGCCGAGCCGAGGGAGTAGGCAACACAGTGACCGACAAGGCAGCAGGCACGACCGGCAGCGCCGACACCACCAGTGAGCGCAGCGGATCCGACGCGGACCCCCAGCGCAACGGACACGCGTCCAACCGCGTCCGGGTGATCCGCGAGGGAGTCGCATCGTATCTGCCCGACATCGACCCCGAGGAGACCGGCGAGTGGCTGGAGTCCCTCGACCAGCTGATCGATCAGGCCGGTCCGTCCCGGGCGCGCTACCTGATGCTGCGCCTGCTCGAGCGCGCCGGCGAGAAGCGGGTGTCCATCCCGTCGCTGACCTCCACGGACTACGTCAACACCATCACCACCGAACGCGAGCCCTGGTTCCCTGGCGATGAGGCCGTCGAGCGACGGTTCCGCCGCATCCTGCGCTGGAACGCGGCGATCATGGTCCACCGCGCCCAGCGACCCGGCGTCGGTGTCGGCGGCCACATCTCCACCTACGCGTCGTCGGCGACGCTCTACGAAGTCGGCTTCAATCACTTCTTCCGCGGTCTCGACCATCCCGGCGGCGGCGACCAGATCTTCATCCAGGGCCACGCCGCTCCGGGCATCTACGCCCGTGCCTTCCTCGAGGGCCGCATCGACGAGTCCCGCATGGACGGATTCCGCCAGGAACACAGCCACGCCGGTGAGGGCGGCGGCCTGCCGTCGTATCCGCACCCCCGGCTGATGCCGGATTTCTGGCAGTTCCCGACCGTCTCGATGGGCCTCGGCCCGATGAACGCCATCTACCAGGCGCGGTTCAACCACTACCTGCATGATCGCGGCATCAAGGACACCTCGGACCAGCATGTGTGGGCCTTCCTCGGTGACGGCGAGATGGATGAGGCCGAGTCGCGCGGCTTCGCCAGCTTCGCCGCGACCGAGGGCCTCGACAACCTCACCTTCGTCATCAACTGCAACCTGCAGCGTCTCGACGGACCCGTGCGCGGCAACGGCAAGATCATCCAGGAGCTCGAGTCGTTCTTCCGCGGCGCCGGCTGGAATGTCATCAAGGTGATCTGGGGCCGCGAGTGGGACAAGCTCTTCTACGCCGACAAGGAAGGGGCGCTGGTGAACCTGATGAACACCACGCCCGACGGCGACTTCCAGACCTACCGCGCCAACGACGGTGGATTCATCCGCGATCACTTCTTCGCCCGTGACCCGCGGACCAAAGAACTCGTCAAGAACATGTCCGACGCCGACATCTGGGAGATGAAGCGCGGCGGGCACGACTACCGCAAGGTGTATGCCGCCTACGCCGCGGCGATGGCACACAAGGGTCAGCCGACGGTGATCCTCGCGCATACCATCAAGGGCTATCTCCTCGGCAGCCACTTCGAGGGCCGCAACGCGACCCACCAGATGAAGAAGCTGACCCTCGACGACCTCAAGGCCTTCCGCGACAACAACCGGATCCCGATCACCGACGCGCAGCTCGAAGAGAACCCGTACCTGCCGCCGTACTACAACCCGGGACCCGAATCCGCCGAGATCCAGTACATGCTCGACCGCCGCAAGGCGCTCGGTGGCTCGCTCCCGGCGCGGCGCACCTCCTCCAAGGTGCTGCGGCCCGACGTCAGCCAGGCGTTGAAAACCGCTGCCAAGGGCTCGGGCAAACAGCAGGTCGCGACCACCATGGCGCTGGTCCGCATTTTCAAGGACCTGTTGCGCGACAAGGAGATCGGCAAGCGGATCGTCCCGATCATCCCGGACGAGGCACGCACCTTCGGGATGGATTCGTGGTTCCCGAGCCTCAAGATCTACAACCGCAACGGGCAGCTCTACACCGCGGTCGACGCCGAGCTGATGCTGGCCTACAAGGAGAGCTCCGAAGGTCAGATCCTGCACGAGGGCATCAACGAGGCCGGGTCGGCAGCATCATTCACCGCGGTCGGTACCTCCTACTCGACCCACGACGAACCGATGATCCCGCTGTACATCTTCTATTCGATGTTCGGCTTCCAGCGCACCGGCGACAGCTTCTGGGCGGCCGCCGACCAGATGACCCGCGGATTCCTCATCGGCGCCACCGCCGGACGCACGACGCTGACCGGCGAGGGCCTACAGCACGCGGACGGTCAGTCTCCGCTGCTCGCCGCCACCAACCCGGCGGTGGTCGCCTACGACCCGGCCTTCGCCTTCGAACTCGGGCACATCATCGCCGACGGGCTCGAGCGGATGTACGGGGAGAACCCGGAAAACGTCTACTACTACCTGACCGTCTACAACGAGCCGATCAGCCAGCCGGCCCGGCCGGAGAACCTCGACGTGGCCGGCGTACTCAAGGGGATCTATCGCTTCGCCGACGCCCCCGAGGGCAAAGAGCACCCGGCCAGCATCCTGGTCTCGGGGGTCACGATGCCCGACGCCCTGCGTGCCCAGGAGTTGCTGGCGCAGGAGTGGAACGTGGGCGCCAACGTGTACTCGGTGACCTCGTGGAGCGAGCTCGCCCGCGATGGTATCCGGGCCGACCGCGCCGCCGTCCGGGAACCGTCCGCCGACGGTGCCCGCGCGTACCTGACCGAAGTACTCGCCGACGTCCCCGGACCGTTCGTGGCGGTCAGCGACTACATGCGCGGCGTGCAGGAACAGATCCGCGCGTATGTGCCCGGCACCTACCTGACGCTGGGCACCGACGGCTTCGGCTTCTCCGACACCCGTCCGGCCGCGCGGCGCTTCTTCAACGTCGACGCCGAGTCGATCGTCGTCGGGGTGCTGGTGGCGCTCGCCCGGGACGGGCACATCCCGTTCACCGTGGCCCGCGAGGCCGCCGACAAGTATCAGATCACCGACGTCAGCGCCGCCGAGGTCTCCTACGCCGACACCGGCAGCGCCTGAAGATTCTCAGGCGTGGCGGCAGTCCATTGCCGCCGCGCCTGACCGCACTACATTGAAGTGGTGTCGGACGCGCGGATGAATCAACAGCCCCCGGGCATGGACGTGTTCGGCGAGCGCGGCGCGCACGTCCCTGCCCCGGCGACGGTGCACGACGCGCTGCCGGACACGTTGCTGCGACGCGTGAAGCAGTACAGCGGGCGGCTGGCCACCGAGGCCGTGCACTCGATGCAGGATCAGCTCCCCTACTTCGGGGATCTCGATGCCGCGCAGCGCGCCAGTGTCCAGTTGGTCGTGCAGACCGCGGTGGTCAACTTCGTCGAGTGGATCCAGGATCCCGAGGGCAACGTGAAGTTCACGGTGCAGGCCTTCCAGGTGGTGCCCCAGGACCTCGCGCGTCGGATCACGCTGTTGCAGACGGTCGAGATGGTGCGCGTCGCCATGGAGTTCTTCGAGAAGTGGCTGCCGCTGCTCGCCCGCAACGACGCCCAGCTGCGGGCCCTGACCGAATCCGTCCTGCGGTACGGCCGCGAGATCGGATTCGCCGCGGCGTCGATCTACGCCTCGGCCGCGGAATCACGCGGTGCGTGGGACTCCCGGCTCGAGGCACTCGTGGTCGACGCCGTGGTCCGCGGCGACACCGGACCGCAGCTGCTGTCCCGGGCGGCCGCTCTGAACTGGGATTCCGATGCGCCGGCGACGGTTCTCGTCGGAGCTCCACCACCCGAGCAAAATGTGTCGGTGCCGCTGGCGATCCACAACACCGCCCGGGCCCACGACCGGTCGGCACTGTCGGTGGTGCAGGGCAAGTTCCTGGTCGCCATCGTCAGTGGGGCGCTCAAACCGACCGAGAAATTCACCAGCGCACTACTCGAGCATTTCGCCGACGGACCGGTCGTCATCGGGCCGACGATGCCCAACCTGGGCAGTGCGCACGCGAGCGCGACCGAGGCGATGGCCGGGATCGAAGCCGTCGTCGGCTGGCCGAACGCTCCCCGGCCGGTGCACAGTCTCGAACTTCTGCCCGAGCGGGCGCTGAACGGAGACGAGTCGGCGATGGCCGCGTTGAGCGAGTCGTTGGTGCGTCCGCTCGCCAAAGGCGGGGCGACTCTGAACACGACTCTGGAGGCGTACCTCGACTCGGGAGGGTCGGTCGAATCGTGCGCCCGCGTACTGTATATCCATCCAAATACGGTTCGTTACAGACTGAAGAAAATTTCTGAAATCACAGGACGTGATCCAACTAACCCTCGCGACGCGTATGTCTTGAGGATCGCGGCAACAGTAGGTCGACTGACACACTTCCGACACGAATCGTTATCACAAGAAACATGAACCTCACACGCCACAGCCGAAAATGCGCGTTTGCGCAGTTGGGACCATAAAAGACACGGTTGAGTAACGAATCTCAGAGTGATGACGAACCAGGTTGCACAACGATCAATTTTGTAGGAACCCTACAAATCCATTGGTCAAGGTTCATGCTTCTCTACACCCACATATGTCCTCGAAACGGTGTTCTCTGGTCACGTGCTCACGATGCTTGCTCCCGGACAGGGTTCTCAGACGCCTGGCATGCTCACGCCATGGCTGGATCTTCCCGGCGTACGTGATCAACTGGCGACCTGGTCGAAGCTGACCCGCCTCGATCTGGAACGCCTCGGTACCACCGCCACCGCGGAGGAAATCACCGACACCGCAGTCACCCAGCCGCTCGTCGTCGCCGCGGCGCTGCTCGCCTTCGACGAGTTCAGCAAGGGTTCCGAACTCCCGGCCGATGCCGTGATCGCCGGCCACTCCGTCGGGGAACTCGCCGCCGCCGCGATCACCGGCGTCATCAGCTCCGACGAGGCACTCACGCTCGCCGCGGTCCGCGGGGCCGAGATGGCCCGTGCGTGTGCGATCGAGCCGACCACCATGGCCGCCGTTCTCGGTGGTGACGAGGCCGAGGTCCTCGCCCGCCTCGACGAACTCGCTCTGGTGCCGGCCAACCGCAACGCGGCCGGTCAGATCGTCGCCGCCGGTGCCGTGTCGGCCATCGAGGAACTCGTGGCCGCGCCGCCGGCGAAGGCCCGGGTCCGTACGATCCCGGTCGCCGGCGCATTCCACACGCACTACATGGCACCTGCCCAGGAGGCCGTGGCGCAGGCCGCCTCCCGCATCACCCCGTCCGATCCCAACCGCACCCTGCTGTCCAACTCGGACGGGCAGCCGGCGGCGGACGGTGCCGACGCACTGACCAAACTGGTCGCCCAGGTCACCAGCCCGGTGCGATGGGACCTGTGCTCGGCCTACCTGCGCGAGCAGGGCGTCAGCGGCGTCGTCGAGCTGCCCCCGGCCGGAACACTGGTCGGAATCGCCAAGCGCGAGCTCAAGGGCACACCGTCAGTCGCTCTCAAGGAGCCCGCCGACATCGCGAAGATCACCGAACTTGGATAGCGGTCACGGCACTCGTCCGTGACCCCCGGAAGGCCGGCACCGCCGGTTGTCCAACATGCGCATGGGCGTCACACGACCCGCATCGCATTCCGGAGCGACAACACACAAGCGAATCAAGAAGGGAACCACACAGTGGCTGCCACCCAGGAACAACTCATTGCCGGCATCGCCGAGATCATCGAGGAAGTCACCGGCATCGAGCCGTCCGAGGTGACGATGGAGAAGTCGTTCGTCGACGACCTGGACATCGACTCGCTGTCCATGGTGGAGATCGCCGTGCAGACCGAGGACAAGTACGGCGTCAAGATCCCCGATGAGGATCTGGCCGGACTGCGCACCGTCGGCGACGCCGTCTCCTACATCCAGAAGCTCGAGGCCGAGAACCCCGAGGCCGCCGCCGCCATCCAGGCTCAGGTCGAGGCAGACAAGAACTCGTGAGCTCGCCCTCCCTCCGCGATTACTCCACGCTGGGCGGGAACTTCCCGAGCGTGGTGGTCACCTCCATGGTGGCCACCACCTCGCTTGGCGTCGACCTCGATTCGACGTGGAAGGGCCTGCTGGACGGCCAGACCGGCATCCGGGAACTGACCGACGACTTCATCACCAAGTACGGCGTGCTGCCGTGCCGTGTCGGTGGACGGCTGCTGGCCGACCCCGCCGAAGAGGTCACCCGCATCGAGGCTCGTCGGATGGCCTACGTCGAGCGCATCGCTCACGTGATGAGCAAGCGTCTGTGGGCGCAGGCCGGTGAACCCGAGGTGGACCCGGACCGGCTGGCCGTCGTGCTCGGTACCGGACAGGGTGGCGGGGACGCCATGGTCGACGCCGTCAAGGCGATCGAGGAGTCCGGCAACTACCGCAAGGTCTCCCCGCTGGCCGTGTCGATGGCCATGCCCAACGGTCCGGCTGCCGTTGTCGGCCTCAACGTCGGTGCACGCGCCGGCGTGATCACGCCGGTCTCGGCCTGCTCGTCGGGCGCCGAGGCCATCGCGCACGCCTGGCGCCACATCGTCATGGGCGACGCCGACATGGTGGTCACCGGTGGTGTCGAGGGACACATCGACGCGATTCCGATCGCGGCGTTCTCGATGATGCGCGCCATGAGCACCCGCAACGACGATCCGGCGGCCGCATCGCGTCCGTTCGACAAGGATCGGGACGGCTTCGTGTTCGGCGAGGCGGCAGCGATGCTCATCCTCGAGCGCGAGGAGCACGCGAAGGCGCGCGGTGCGCACATCCACGCCCGGGTGCTGGGCGCAGGCATCACATCCGACGGCTTCCACCTGGTTGCCCCGGATCCGAGCGGTCAGGGAAACGCCCGGGCGATGACCCGTGCGATCCAGACCGCAGGTCTGCAGAAGAGCGACATCACCCACATCAACGCCCACGCGACGTCGACCCCCATCGGCGACACGGCCGAGGCGGCGGGTATCAACGCCGCGATCGGTCAGCACGCGGCGGTGTACGCGCCCAAGTCCGCTCTCGGACACTCCATCGGCGCGGTCGGGGCGCTGGAGTCGGTGCTCACGGTCAAGAGCGTCGAGGAAGGGGTCATCCCCCCGACCCTCAACCTCGAGAATCTCGACCCCGAGTGCGACCTCGACGTCGTGCACGGTGAGGTACGCCATGGGCAGATCGATTACGCGCTGAACAACTCGTTCGGCTTCGGTGGCCACAACGTGGCGATCGCCTTCGGGCGTTACTGATCCCCAGCGGATCATCTCCGCACCCCCGACACCCTCAGGAGACAGCGATGACCACATTGGCTCCCATCACCGGCCGTGAGGAAGCTGCTGATCCACGTGATCCGCTGTTGCGGTTGACCAACTTCTTCGACGAAGGCTCGATGTCGCTGCTTCACCCACGCGACAAATCGGGTGTGCAGGCCGCCATCGGCCTGGTCAACGGCATTCGCACCGTCTCCTACTGCACCGATGGCACCGTGATGGGCGGTGCCATGGGTGTCGTGGGGTGTGCCCACATCGTCAACGCCATCGACACCGCCATCACCGAGCAGGCGCCGGTCATCGGCATCTGGCACTCGGGAGGTGCGCGGCTCGCCGAAGGCGTCGAGGCGCTGCACGCCGTCGGACAGGTCTTCGAGGCCATGGTCCGGGCATCCGGGTACGTGCCGCAGATCTCGGTCGTCGTCGGCTTCGCCGCCGGGGGCGCCGCCTACGGGCCGGCACTCACCGACGTGGTGATCATGGCCCCCGCCGGCCGGGTCTTCGTGACCGGGCCGGACGTGGTGCGCAGCGTGACCGGCGAGGACGTGGACATGGAGTCCCTCGGCGGCCCGCTCGCCCACGGCAAGAAGTCGGGCGTGTGCCACATCGTGGCTGATTCCGAACCCGACGCCCTGTGGCGTGCACGTCGTCTCGTCTCGACCTTCGGCCGTCAGGGACACGTCGACACCGAGCAGGCCCGGGCCGGCGACACCGATCTCAAAGCCCTTCTCCCCGAGTCCAATCGGCGTGCCTACGACGTTCACCCGATCGTGACCAAGCTGCTCGACACGCAGCTGGCCGCCGACGGCGACACCGAGATCTCCAGTTTCGAAGAGCTGCAGGCGAAATGGGCTCCGAACATCGTCATCGGGTTCGGGCGCCTCGCCGGGCGCAGCGTGGGTGTCATCGCGAACAACCCACTGCGCATGGGCGGCTGCCTGAACTCCGAAAGTGCCGAGAAGGCATCACGATTCGTCCGACTGTGTGATGCCTTCGGCATCCCGCTGATCGTCCTCACCGACGTGCCCGGCTACCTACCGGGCGTGGGCCAGGAGTGGAACGGTGTGGTGCGGCGCGGTGCCAAACTGCTGCACGCTTTCGCCGAATGCACCGTCCCCCGCGTCACTCTGGTGACCCGAAAGATCTACGGCGGCGCCTACATCGCGATGAATTCCCGCGCCCTCGGCGCCACTGCCGTCTACGCGTGGCCCGGTTCGGAGGTCGCCGTGATGGGCGCCAAGGCCGCGGTCGGCATCCTGCACAAGAAGGCTCTGGCCGCCGCACCCGACGACGAGCGCGAGGCGTTGCACGAACGGCTGGCCGCCGAACACGAGGCGATCGCCGGCGGTGTCGGCCGCGCCCAGTCGATCGGTGTCGTCGACGAGATCATCGATCCCGCACGGACCCGCAGCATCATCGCCGAGGCACTCGCTGCCGCACCCGCACGGCGCGGTCGGCACAAGAACATCCCGCTGTAGAACGACGCGGTAGCACTCACTTTCGCCGCCCGGCCCCCGACGAACCGTCGGGGGCCGGGCGCACTTTTCGGGTAGTGGACTACTCACGAGAATCCGCCGACACGAGATCACTCTCGACGCTGTCACCATCGGATCCGAGGAGAACCCATGACCACCACCGCAGAACCCACCGCCGGACACAACCCATTCGGGCCAGCCGAGGACGCACCGCGCCAGGCCGCCACGAAAGCCGCCAATGTCCATGGCGAGTGCAGCATCCAGACCTTCAGCTCGGCCGGCTCGCTGGGCCAGACCCACGCCGACGCACAGGGTTTCACCGACTATCTCAACGTTTTCAGCCCCGGCAACTTCCGGTACCGCGACGCACAGGTCAAGTTCTGGGAGTACACCGAGCCCTACGACGACTGGCAGGGCACCTTCGGCTCCGACGCCGTGCAGGCCTTCTACCACTCCGGCCACGGCACGATGGATGGCAACGGCGTCTTCTACGCACCGCTGGGCGCCATGTGGGACAACAAGGACTGGGTCAACAGCACCCAGATGCTGCTGGGCAACGAGCGGTTGCGCTACCTGTTCTGGTCGACCTGCCTGTCACTGCGAGTCCTCGACGGCCAGAGTCCCATCCGCACCTGGAACGGGCGCAGTCCCGGGGTGCGGATGATCTTCGGCTGGGAGACAGTCAGCTGGGACAGCCCGGTCTACGGCCGGCGGTTCTGGGATCACTGGAACATGCGGAAGTCGTTCTCCAAGGCATGGATGGACGCGGGCTGGGACGCCGGACACGATCAGGCGCCCAGTGCCGTCGGGATCGGCGGATCGCAGGCCGAGGCGCAAAACCGCGTCTTCCACGAGGGTGAGAACCTGGGCACGCTGCAGTGGGGTGCCGCGGCGCAGAACTGGTGGTGGTGGACCTGGTACACCGCAGCGCGTTCGGTGGCGCCGGCGACGACGCTGGAATCCGTTCCGCAACAGGCCTATGTCCTCGAACTCGGTGACGTATCGCGGTTGCTTCCGGCACTCGACGGTGTCGGCCGCACCGACGTCGTCGGCGACGGACTGGCACGCGTCGAACTCACCGCGCAGTCCTCAGCCGCCCTCGAGGTGTCGGTACCGCCGTCGGACGAGACCGTCCTGGAGTCCGCCGATCGCGTCCGCTCGGCTCTCGATCTCGACGACATCGAGCTGCGGGGGCACCTCGTGCGGACCCAGCGGTCCGCGGGGGCGCGCGCTGACGGGACCGACGAATCGCCCGGGACGGTCAGCGGATACGTCGTCGAGTACCGGCAGGAGGTCGACGGCATCGAGGTCATCACGCCGCAATCCGGTTATGTCCGTGTGCATCTCGACGCTGCCGGGACCGCGATGTCCGCCGACGTGACCGTCCGGCCGGTCGACGCCGCACGCCGACAGCCGGTCCTGGAACCGCCCGTCGCCCAGGGCGATTCGGGGACTCGCGGAGCGGACGGGATCGATGCAGCACTGCGGTCCGCGCAACTGGCCCACCCCTCGGTACCCGACGACGCCGCGCCGCTGCCGGGTTCGCGTCGTGTCGGCTACCAACTCAGCGGCGCCACCGCCCATCTGGGTGCGACCGCGGGATATCTCGTCGACTTCGGTGACGGACTGCAGAAGAAGATCTACGTCAGCACCGCCCTCAACAGTTGAGAACAGCGCTCGACCCCGGCCGGACACGGCCGGGGTCGAGCGCAGGACCGGTGTCAGCCGACGCGCTGCTGCAACCAGGTCACCTCGGCACCTGCGCCGCCCATTCGGTACGGCTCGAGTGCGTCGTCCCAGGCGGTCCCGATGGCGGCCTCGAGTTCGCCGGCGAGTCCGGCGCTGTCGGGCTGCGCCTCGATCATCGCGCGCAACTGCATCTCGCCGATCACCACGTCACCGTTGGCGCTGGTGGAGCCACGCCACAGTCCGAGTCCCGGAACATAGCTGAACCGCTCACCATCGACGCCGTCGCTGGCGTTCTCGGTGACCTCGAAGCGCAGCGCCGACCATTCGCGCAATGCCGTCACCAGGCGGGCTGCGGTGCCCACCGGGCCGGCCCAGTCCACCGTCGCACGCTGCAAACCGGGGTCGGCTTCTTGCGCGGACCACTTCAGGTTGGCCCGCGCGTTCAGGGTCGACGACAGAGCCCACTCCACGTGCGGGCACAGCGCCACCGGCGCCGAGTGGATGTACACCACTCCAGTCGTCATGTCCGCAAACTGATTCAGATTGCGCACCTTGTTCACCTCCGGTTGTCGACGAGGAACGTCTTCCCCAACACACCTCGAGACACCGGATATCACACTGCTGTTGTTTATTGTGCCTCATGGTGCGCGTGTTGCGCTAGTGGCACCCGGAGAAAGTGGCGGTTCGACCGACGGCGGCACCGCGACCGCGACGATGCGTCAGTCCGACAGCGCCGACACGACGGAGTCGTTGAACTCGCTCCACAGCGGCTTGGCCCAAGCTCCAAAATCCCGATCGGTCAGCACCACGCAGGCCGCCGCCAACTCGGGATCGACCCACAGGAAGGTGCCGGACTGCCCGAAATGCCCGAAGGTCGCGGGCGAGTTTGTCGACCCGGTCCAGTGCGGTGACTTGTGCGCCCGGATCTCGAAGCCCAGACCCCAGTCATTGGGACGGTGCCGGCCATATCCCGGCACAAAACCGTCGAGCCCGGGAAACTGCACCGTCCGCGCGGCGTGCGCGGTCTGCGACGACACCAGTCGCGGGTCGAGCAGTTCGCCGGCAAAGGCGCCGAGGTCGGCGACGGTCGAGCGCGCACCGTGTCCGGCGGGCCCGGCCAACTCCGACGACGCCATGCCGAGCGGCTCGAAGACGGCGGCGGCAAGGTAGTCCCCGAAGGCGATCTCGGTGGCCGCCTCGACCGTCTCGGCGAGGACCTCGAAGCCGGCACTGGAGTAGATGCGCTTCTCCCCCACTCCGGCCTCCACGTCGCGGGTGGCGAAGGCGAGCCCGGATGCGTGGGCGAGCAGGTGGGCGATGGTCGCCCCCGGGGGGCCGGCCTCCTCGTCGAGTTCGACGGCCCCTTCCTCCACCGCGACCAGAATCGCCTCGGCGACCAACAGTTTGGTCACCGAGGCGAGTGGATAGACGCGGTCGGGGTCGCCGAATGTCTCGGCGACCCCGTCGGTGGTGATGACCGCCGCCGACACATGATCGACCGGCCAGGCGGCAAGCGACTCCAGTACGGACACGAAGCCGACGTTACCGCCCCGCCCGCCGATCGTGATGGCCGGCGGTCGGCGTCACCAGTCGGCTTCGGTGTAGCGGATCACGCCGCGGATGTTCCTGCCCTCGAGCATGTCCTGATAGCCGTCGTTGATCTGATCGAGACGGTACTGCCGGGTGATCATGTCGGCGATGTTGAGCTTGCCGATCTTGTACATCGATAGCAGCTGCGGGATGTCGAGCTTGGGATTGGCACCGCCGAAGATGCTGCCCTGCAGGTTCTTCTGCAGCAACGTCAGCATGGCGAGGTTCAGGGTGACATCGCTCTCCATCATGTTGCCCATGCCGGTCAGCACGCAGGTGCCCGCCTTGGCGGTGATACCCATCCAGGTGTCGACGTCGCGTCCGTGCACCTCGCCGACGGTGACGATGACCTTGTGGCACATGTGGCCGTGGGTGATCTCGGCGATACTCATCGCGGCTTCCTCGACGGAGGCAAAGGCATGCGTCGCACCGAATTTCAGCGCCTGCTCACGCTTCCACTCCACCGGGTCGATGGCGAAGACGTTGCGCGCACCGGCGATCACCGCCCCCTGCAGTGCAGCGGTACCCACACCGCCGACGCCGACGATGGCGACGTCCTCACCTGGGCGGACGTCACCGCTGCGCGTCGACGACCCGTAGCCGGTCGGGATTCCGCAACCGCAGAGTGCGGCCACCTCGAACGGGATGTCCTTGTCGATCTTCACCGCCGAGGCCTCGTGCACCACCATGTACGGCGCGAAGGTGCCCAGCAGCGTCATCGGGTAGACGTTCTCCCCCTTGGCGGTATGGATGCGGAAGGTGTTGTCCGACACCGCCTCACCCTGGAGCAGCATCGCCCCGAAGTCGCACAGGTTCGCCAGGCCCGCCTTGCAGGACGGACACTTCCCGCACGACGGGATGAACGAGAGCACCACGTGGTCGCCGACCTCGAAGTCGGTGACACCCTCGCCGACCTGTTCCACGACACCCGCACCCTCGTGTCCGCCGAGTATCGGGAAGCCGGCCATCGGAATCCCGCCGGTCATCAGATGGTGATCGGAGTGGCACATGCCCGCCGCTTCCATCCGGATCTTGATCTCGCTCGGTGCCGGGTCCCCGATCTCGATCTCTTCGATCTCCCACGGCTTGTTGAGCTCCCGCAGCAGCGCACCCTTGGTCTTCACTTCACATCCTCCATTCGCCCCGGCACCGTGTGCATGCCGGGAATTCCACCCGCAATGGTGATTTCCCTTGTGAGGGTAGTCACTCGGAGCGAAAAATGAAACGTGTTCTAGTCTGTGTTTCTTCTGAGTCGTGTCGTCGCAGTTCAGCACCTACGAGACACGCCGGCCCGGACACCCGTGGCGAGGTGTCCGGGCCGGCGTGTGTGAACCGAGGGTGTGCGGTCAGGTGGCGTCAGTGCGCCAGACCGGCGTCCTTGCTGCCGTAGGTGTTGCGCAGCGTCGGCTTGACGACCTTGCCGCCGGCATTGCGGGGCAGTTCGTCGACGATCACGATGTCCTTGGGGTGCTTGAAGCGCGCCAGGTTCTCGTTCAGGTACGGCTCGAGGTCCTCGAGGGTCAGGTCGTCGACGCGCTCGGCGAGGACGACGACCGCCACCGGCACCTCGCCCCACTTCTCGTGTGCGCGACCGATGATCGCGGCCTCGCTGATCTTCTCGTGGCCGAACAAGACGTTCTCGACCTCGGCGCAGTAGATGTTCTCGCCGCCGGAGATGATCATGTCCTTGGCGCGGTCGACGACGTAGATGAAGCCCTCGTCGTCCTGGCGGACCAGGTCACCGGAGTGGAACCAGCCGCCGTGGAAGGCATCCGCGGTGCCCTGTTCGTTCTGCCAGTAGCCCTTCATCATGTTGGGCCCGCGGTAGACGATCTCCCCGACCTCGCCAGGCTTGACGTCGTTCATCTCGGGGTCGACGATGCGCGCGGTCACCGCGGGCACCACCTTGCCGATGGAGCCGAGCTTGCGCAGGGCATCCTTGCCCTCGAGGACACAGGTGATCGGCGACATCTCGGTCTGGCCGAAGACGGCCACGTTGATGGCGTCCGGGAAGGTGTCGGCCATCGCGTGCAGCACGGTGTCCGACGCCGGCGCGGCACCCCAGCTGATCACGCGCAGTTTCAGGTCGCGCGGCTTGGCCTGCTGGGCGGCACAGACGGCCTGCCACTGGGCCGGCACCAGGAAGATCGAGGTGGTGCCCTCGCGCTCCAGAGTGTCGAGCATGTCGTTGGGATCGAAGGCCCCCAGCGGGTGGATCACCGACAGCGCACCCATGTAGAACAGCGGCGCCATGGCGCCCAGTCCGGCGATGTGGAACATCGGCGCCACACACGAGCCCACGTCGTCGGAGCGGGTGTGCAGGGCCTGCAGACAGGTCACCGCCTGGGCCTGGATGTTCTGGTGGGTGAGCATGGCGCCCTTAGGTTTTCCGGTGGTACCCGAGGTGTACATGATGAGTGCGACGGTCTCTTCGGGGACGTCGATCTCCGGCAGATCCGAGGCGTCTCCGGCCACCAGATCCTCGTAACGCAGGTGTGCCTCGTTGGTGGTGTCCCCGACGACCACGGTGGCGTCGATCGCGCCCGTCGCC
Source organism: Gordonia bronchialis DSM 43247 (assembly GCF_000024785.1). NCBI lineage: Bacteria > Bacillati > Actinomycetota > Actinomycetes > Mycobacteriales > Gordoniaceae > Gordonia > Gordonia bronchialis. The sequence continues at coordinate 3,355,917 of NC_013441.1, forward strand.
GCACTCACGGCGTCGGCAAGCGGGGCCAGCAGCGACTCGGTGACGATCACCTTGGCACCGCTGTCGGTGACCAGGAAGGAGATCTCGGCCGGGTTCATCCGGATGTTGACCGGCACCGGGATCGCACCGATCAGGTTGGCGCCCAGGGTCGCCTCGACGTACTCGGAACGGTTGAGCAGCAACAGCAGGATGCGATCGCCGAACTGCACGCCCCGGCGGCTGAGTGCCGCGGCGAAGGCGCGCGAACGCTCGTCGAGTTCACGCCACGTGGTGACCTTGCCCATGAACTTCAGCGCCGGATTGTCCGGGGTCATGAACGCATGCCGGCGGATCTGGTTGTTCCAGTGGTTGCGGCGCGAGCGCAACGGTTCGGTCGCGAGATCGCTGCTCGAGTCGAGGGTCACGGTCATCGGTGTATCTCCTTCGTCTGGTTCAGATGTCGAAACGTGTTGTGGGCGGCGGGTTGTGCCGGCGTGGTGTCAGCCGCCGGTGAAGGCCGCCAGCGCGGCCTGGAACTCCGGGGATTGCAGCAGTTCGGTCTGGCCGTCGAGTTCGCGCTCGAGAGCGGCTTCGAATCCGGCCATCGTGTGCGCGTCCAGCGCGGACTTGGTCAGTCGCATCGCGGCCGGGCTCGACGATGCGATCTTGCCGGCGGCCTTGTCCACCACGGCGTCGAGCGCTTCGCGGTCGTCGACGACGGCGGTGACCAGACCGGCCGTGAAAGCATCTGCGGCACGCAGTTTCTCGCCCAGCAGGGCCATCGCGTTGGCACGTGCCCGCCCCACCGAGACGGCCGCCGACATCGAGGCCGCACCGTCGGGCATGAGTCCGATGTTGATGAAGGCCAGCAGGAAGTAGGAACGCGACGTGACGTAGACGAGGTCGGAGGCAAAGGCCAGTGATGCCCCGATACCCACCGCCGCTCCGTCGACGGATGCGATCACTGGCACGGGCACCCCTCGTACTGCCCGTGCCAGCTCTGATCCCGCCGAGATCGTCTGCCGCGCTTGCTCAGAGGTCAGCCCCGAGGTTCCGGATGCCGCATTCTTCGCGGCGTTCTCCGCAATCGAGATCACGTCGGCCCCGGTACTGAAGCTCCCCCCGGCCCCGTCGATGACCACCGCGCGGATGTCGTCGCGCGCCGACCACGCGGCGAGCGTGTCGATGATCGCGACGGTGGCCCCGGTGTCGAGGGCGTTCATCCGTTCGGGACGCGAGATCGTCAGTCGCCCGACACCCCGGTCATCGACCGCGACCCCGACCCCGCTCTCGATCACATCGTCGGTCACCGCACCGTCGCTCACAGCACTCCTCGTCCGTCCCGACGTCGCGTCGGGCCTTGAAAGCAAAACCGCCCGGCTAGGAACAACCGGGCATATCCGTCCCATCAGGCCCCTACAGTACTACCACAATGCGATGCACATCACGAGAATACCCATTAACTTATGTCGAACACACAGTGGCTCTTCCTGGTCTTTTGTGACCTGATTCGCAAATGGTGATCGCGAAGACCGCATCCGGTTAGGCTGGAGCGTGATGACCGCACACCAGGGAGCTGCACCGTCGTCTGAGGCGGCGGCGACCGGCGATGCCGCCGAGAGCCGCCGACGCCGGCCGGCCGCGCGTCGGCAGTTCATCCTCGACGCCGCGGCCAAGGCATTCAGCGCCGGCGGCTACCACACTGTCCGGCTCGAGGACATCGCCGACGCCGTCGGCATCTCCGCGCCTGCCCTCTATCGGCATTTCCCCACCAAGTACGCGTTGTTCGCCGAGACCACCGCCCGGCTGGCCGACGCGCTCGCCGACGCCGTCGGTGCGGTGGGCTGCGGGCATCCCGGCGAACTCGACGATCTGCTCACCGCCATCACCACGACATCCATCGAGAACCGTCGGACCGGCGGACTCTATCGGTGGGAGTCGCGGTATCTCGAGTCGTCTGACGGCGAGCGGGTCCGCGAGGTCATCATCAATCAGCATCGGCGCATCCGGTCGGCACTTCGCCATCGGCGCCCCAGTCTCGACGACGCTGACGCCGACCTGATCACCGCCGCGATGACGAGCGTGGTCGCGAGCCCGTCCACGCATCGCGCCGCACTGCCCGCACGGGAGGCCGAGGCGCTGATCCGTGCCGCCGCCCTCAGCCTGGTGAGCGTCGAGCTACCGGCGCCTGCCCAGCTCACCCCACCGACACCGGTGGGTCTCGTCCCGGCGGCACGCCGGGAGGTGATCCTGGCCGAATCGATCGCCCTGTTCGCCACCCGCGGGTTCCGCGACGTCACCATCGACGACATCGCCCGGGCCGCAGGCATTCCCGCCTCCGGCGTGTACCGCCATTTCGAGGGCAAGGCCGCGATCCTCGAGGCGGCCTTCTGGCGCGCCTCCGACCGGGTCACCGCATCCATCGCCGACGCCCTGGCCGCAGCCACCACCCCGCACGAGGCGATCGTCGAACTCGTCTCGCGATACGTCGGATTGTCCTGCGGCAGTACCGAATTGATCACAGTCTACGTCACCGAGATCGGGCACGTCAGCCCCAAACAGCGCACCGCGCTGCGCAACCAGCAGCGGATCACCGTCGAGGAGTGGGCCACCTGGGTCACCCGCTGCCGCCCGGAGCTCAGCGCCACCCAGGCCCGATTCCTGGTTCACGCGGCTCTGGGCGCGATCACCGATCTCTCCCGCACGTCTCCGCAACCGTCGGCCGCCCGCATCACCGCGCTGGGAACCCGAATTCTGTTGGGCGAGTGAGCTTCAGACGACCACCAGATCGCTGATCAGCCAACCGCCGTCGGCGGCGCGTTCCACCGTCATCTTCACGCGTGACTGATAGAAGATGCCCTCGGGCACGTCCTTCTGGATCTGCGGTGAGGTGAGCGTCTGATCGAGAGCGAGCAGCACCACGTACTTGCCGTCGTGGACCGACATGAGCCCCGCGTTGCCGACCTTCGCCGACGACACCGCGTTGACGGCGGCGCTGCGACGTCGGGCGTCCTGCGAGGCCTGCACATACGACTGGGTGAACGCGGGTGTCGAGATGGCTTCGATACGACGATCGAGGTCACCGAAGTTCGTCGAATCGTAGGTGGTGAGTTCGACGGCGTACTTGCGTGCGGCGTCGATCGCTGCCTGCGAGGTCGGATCGAGGCCAGACGTCGAGGCCGTCGGCCGTGAGTTCGCATCGCGATGGGCGACGGCAAGAATCGCGGTGGAGGCAGCCAAAGCGATCACCAGGACGACCAGTGCACAGATCGCCACGAAGACCTTGCGGCTGCCCGCCACCGTGAACCGCGACGTCCGCGACCCGGAGCCGGCGAGCTTGCGCGGAACCCGATCGCCGGCCGACGCCTCGTCCTTCGACTCCCGTTTCGCGGCCTTCTTCTCCGCCTCGGCCCGGTACTTCTCGCGGTTGGTTCGGTTCGCCTCCAGGAACGCGGCGCCGTCGAGAGGGGTGACCGCTGTGGTCGCCCCACCCATGGCGTCCCCGGCCTCCGGACCTTCGGCGCCTCTGGTCGCGGCCTGGATACCGGTCGTTGTGTCGGTATCAGTCGCGATATCGGTATCGGTATCGGTATCGGTATCGGTCGTGGTGACGTCCACGTCATCGGCGGATTCCCCGGTGTCCAGTCCCCTGGCCGGCACGTGGCGTGACTTCGGCATCACACCAATGTAGCGGCAGCCTACTGTGGTCCACATCACGACTCGACGTATCAAATATATTTGATGTGATACTTTGACCGCGTTGTAGACATCTGCGAGAGGAATCCGGCACCAGATGCTGACCTTCACCGTTGAACAGACGGCGTTCGCCAAGGCCGTCGCCGATTTCTGCCAGCGCGAGGCGGGCACCCGTGAACAGCGCGATCGACTCACCGCCAACGGCGCCGAACTGCATTCGCAGGAGCTGTACAAGAAGATGGCCGCACTCGGCTGGACCGGAATCCTGGTTCCCGAGGAGTACGGCGGTGCCGGTGCGGGCAACGTCGAGATGTCGATCCTGCTCGAGGATTCGATGCGCGCGATGGCCCCGATCGGCGGCATCGGCCCGACGCTCATCACCGCGGCGGCCTACCAGAAGTTCGCCGACGAGCAGCTCAAGAAGGAAGTGCTAACCGGTGTCGTCGACGGTGATTCGCTGTCGGTCTCGATGTCGGAGCCGGAGGCCGGCTCAGACGTCGCGAATCTGACGTGCCGCGCCGAGAAGGTCGACGGCGGCTGGATCATCAACGGCCAGAAGACCTGGTGCTCCAACGCGCATTTCGCCAAGTCGATCCTGCTGATCGCGCGCACCGATCGGACCGGCGCCAAGCACGAGGGGCTCACCCAGTTCCACATTCCCGCGGACACACCGGGTTTGGAGATCAAGGGAATCGATACCGTCGGTGGTCGTGAGGTCAACGACCTCTACTTCACCAATGTGCGCGTGCCCGATTCGGCGGTCGTGGGCCAGGTCGGCAACGGCTGGAACCAGCTGATGGCCGGACTGAACACCGAGCGCCTGATTCTCGCCGCCATGCAACTCGGCGTCGCCGAACGTTCCTTCGCTGACACGCTTGCCTTCGTCACCGAACGCAAGCAGTTCGGCCGGCCGGTCGGTACCTTCCAGGCACTGCGGCACCGGCTCGCCGATCATGCGACAGAGATCGAGTGCACCAAGCTGCTGGTGTACCGCGTTGCGCAACTCGCCGACGAGAACCCGACGAAACTCTTCCCGCGCGAGGCGTCGATGGCGAAGCTGAAGGCCACCGAGGTGTCCAAGGCGATGACCATCGACGCGATGCAGATGATGGGTGGTTACGGATATGCCACCGAGTTCGACGCCGAGCGGCAGATGCGTGGCGCCATCATCTCAACCGTCTACGGTGGCACCAATGAGATCCAGCGCGACATCATCGGCAAGACCTTCGGTCTCTGAGGCCAAGCCGGACAAGACATTCCGGCGCAGGCCACAATTGTCCGAGGAGGTCGCCACGCATCTGCGCGGACAGGTCATGACGGCGGCGCTCCGCCCCGGCGACCATGTTCGTCTCGACGAGACGGCGCAGCGACTCGGGGTCAGCGTCACACCGGTCCGCGAGGCGCTGCTCACGCTGCGTGGCGAGGGCATGGTGAACCTCGTGCCGCGGCGCGGCTACGTCGTGGCCGAGTTGAGCCGCCTCGACGTCGAGGATCTGTTCTGGCTGCAGGGTGAGATCGCGGTGAAGCTGGCCCTGCGTACCGCCGATGTCATCACCGAAGATCAACTGGGCGAGCTGGACTGGTGCAACCGTCGGCTCCGGTCCGCGCTCGATTCGGGAGACGTTACCGGTGTGCAGGACGCCGAGTTCGACTTCCACCGGGTACACAACCACGTCGCCGATGGCCGCAAACTCGCGTGGTTCTTACTGGCCGCCACCCGCTATACGCCTGCCCGGCTCTATGCGACAGACCCCGAGTGGGGTGACGTGGCTGTCGACAGCCATGCGCAGCTGATCGATGCCTATCGTGCCGGCGATCGCGATGGGGTCGTCGAACAGACCCGGCGCCAATTCATCGACGGCGCAACGCGTCTCACCCGACACCTGGAGGCTGCGGGTATCTGGGAATGATTGCGGGCATCTGGGAATGATGCTGCGACACAAGACCACCGGCTACAGCCCGGTTACCGGGGTCCTCGGCCGTGCGGGGGGGCCGAGGACCCACCCCCGGTGTCTCAGATGTTGCCGAGGTCGACTGACAACCATTGCTGCGGGTCGAGAGTGACCCTCGTCTGGGGGCCGTGTTCGCGCTCGGCCATCTCCACATACGGCCCGACCTTCTCCTCGGGCAGATACCGAGCGGCCATCTCACGCAGATCGTCGCGGGTTCCGTCAACGTAGTCGACCACCGCACCCGACACGGCGACGTACCGCAGCGTGGGCTCGACGCGGTCCACCATGAGCGTGAATCTCCCTGCAGCCCGGATCAATCCGAGTTTGCGCGATCCTGTCCCAGTCAGCACCCAGGGCTTCTTCCCCGGCGTGTACTGGTACCAGATGGGGATGGTCAGCGGCGCACGGCCGCCTTCGGCTTCCACCGACAGCGCTGCGATGTGCGGTTCGGACAGAACTGTTCGCGTTCGGGAATCGTGAGTGCCATGGACCCAACGGTACGCGCGAGCACCGACTCCGCCTTGACGCTTTGCACGGACGATGACGGTCAGGTGTCATCGCCCGTGCGGCCACGTCACTGGCTGGTGAGTCGGTAGAGTTCGGCGGCCAGGCGTGTTTCGACGACCGAGGACGGTGGGTGGATCGTCTCGGTGAAATGTAGGCGCGCCGGTGGTGGTCCGTCGTCGGCGGGTGGGCCGTGGATCGCCTCGCGCGCGCGTCGCAGGTTGTGTTCATACAGCGTCACGATGTCGGGACGTGTGTTGAGTCGTTTCGGGTTCGGCGGTGCTCCCGGCCGGTTGTTGCGTCGCCACCAGGTGCGTCCGGCATGCGGGCCGTCGCGGTAGACCCCGGTGGTGAATTCCCCGACTGTGTGACCCACCTTGCGGTTGTGGAACGGACACGCCGGGGCGAGGTCGACGATGTCGGTGGTGCCGCCCTCGGCGTAGTCGAGGGCGGCGTGATGGATCTCCACATTGGTCGCCGGCTGATCACAACCAGGCGCTGAGCACACCTCCCCATCGGTGCGGGCCAGCGACGCCAACCGCTGCGCCAGGGTGGCCAGTCGTTTGCCGCGACCGAAGTACAGCGGAATCTCGGTGGCATCGGCGAAGATCGCCAGGTACGGCTGAATCTGCCCGGCCAGCCCGATCAACTCGGGGATGGGGATGACCGACCCGGTCGCGGTGGTCGCCAACCCCGACTTCCCGGATCAGATCCGCCAGGTTGGCCTTGATGATCAACGACACCGGCAACCCACGATGAGTCTTGCCCAACAGCCCGTCAGCGAACACCGCCGTCAACAGCGCGTTGAGCGCATCGTGGTTGCGTTGGGCCTGTGAACGCGAATCGCGGGCGGCGGCGGCCTTGACCTGTTCGATGTCGGCGTCGTCCTCACCACCCGAGGGTGAGTCCGGGTCGTCGGGGTTGTTCATCCCCGGTTTGGCCCACACCGCCAACATCATCTCCAGCAACGCACGCGTCTGCGGGTCCAGGTTGGCGGTCAGCTTCGACATCTTCTGCGCGTCCTGCCGATTGAGCCACAGATTGCGTCGCCGTGCCCGATCCTTCGCATCGGTCAGCTCACCGTCGGGGTCGAGATGGGCCAGTAGCCGCATCCCCAGCGTGGTCAACTCGGCCGGGGTGTGTTCACGCGCCAACTCCGCCAGCGTCTTCTCGGCGGCGACCTTACGGTCGTGCGGCAACCGGTGCGGGATCTTGTCCAAGATCTCGGCGACCTTACGCACATGCGCCGCCCCGACGGCACCTTCGGCAAACCCGGCAGCCAGCGTCGGATACTTGGGGTCGGACACCTCCCCGGACAGCTGGCGGAAACAGGCCGTCGCCTCCATCTGATCTGTGCGGCGGCCCGGATCCGACACCCGCAACGCCACATTCATGAAGTTCGTCAGACTGCGGTAACCCATTGCGCGGGGCACACCCCGATCCGAGAGCGCCACGATCTGCCGATCCCCCTCGAACAACATCCGGTTGATCAACTGCTCATGGGTACGCGCAACGTCCACCAACTCAGCATCGGTGCACTGCGACACGTCAGCGGCGGCAAGGCGATCGAGCACCCCACCGAGCTCGGCGAGCAACGCCGGAACCACCGACAACGACTGCTCGCCCGATGACTGCCCGTTCAGGCTCACCCCCGGCCCCCTCCGCCCGTCTCTCGAATACATGTTCGATGCTACACAACTTCGGTCGAGTGCGCAACAAGATCCGAAGTAGAATCTTCATGGAGGTCAGCTCGCGCGGAACCTACTGTCCTGCAGATGCTTTCGATCGGACGACACCGACCGCCTGTGGAATTCGACTTTCTTTCGGTCAGGTGAATCCGGAGTCGGCACCTGCCAGTCAGCGGTGCGCCAGTCGTATGTTGGACACCTCGATCCCCGGAGGACATGTGCACGGCACCCTCGTAATCTTTACGGCGACAATGGCGATGGCCCTCTGTGGCGTCGGAACAATCGCGCACGCCACGCGGTGGCCACCTCACGTGGCTGTTCAACCGCTGCGTGGCCCAAAAGGGACGACGTCCACCGAGTGCTACCTCTATCAGGTCACGCAACACGACATCGTGCCCGGCGACACCTTCGGAGTATCAGTCAAGTCGTATTCGGGCGCTTCGGTCTCGTGCACAATCCGTGACATCGAGTCCGGTGATCTGGTTTACAGCGACTCGGCCGGCCCCTACGCGACGGCCAACTGCCTCCGCCACGCCACCGGCGAACAAGACCAAGCCGCGATTCGGCTCGCTGAACTGACGGCGGAAGCCCTGGGGCGACCGCACGCGGGCCATAACCACCTCGCAAAAGCAAAAAACCGCCTGTGACCAGGCGGTTTACTTGCTCCCCCAACTGGACTCGAACCAGTAACCGTTCGATTAACAGTCGAATGCTCTGCCAATTGAGCTATGGGGGATTGCTCTGGCACTTCCGCCCCGCCCTGGTGGACGCGGCAGCAGAACCGAACGCTGACTTTAGCGTATCGAGTGCCGAGAGGACAAAACGCCTGCAGAGGGCGGGCGACGCTCCACGCACCGGTCCGACCTGACGCTCAGGGGCCGATGCCGTGCGGTAATCTCCTCCCGCGGACCATGGCGCTTCGTCAACGGTCCCACGGGGCGGTAGCTCAGTTGGTTAGAGCCGCGGACTCATAATCCGTAGGTCGCGGGTTCGAGCCCCGCCCGCCCCACTCACCCGCGCGACCGCCCGCGCCGAAGTTCGTCGACAGCGTCGTCGCGGTGATGGGCAGGCACCCCCGGACCGGCATGTTCGGCGTTGCGCACGGCGTCGAAGACGAGCTGCCGAACATGGTCGTTCTCCAGGCCGTAGAAGATCGTGGTGCCGTCGCGGCGCGTGCGCACCAGCCGTGACATGCGGAGTTTGGCCAGGTGCTGCGACACCGACGACGGCGCCTTCCCCACGGCCACAGCGAGTTCCGACACCGAGAGCTCGGCGTCGGCCAGTGCCCACAGGAGCCGGACGCGGGTGGGGTCGGCGAGCATTCGGAACACCTCGACGACGAGCGCGACCTGGTCGTCGGCGAGCTCGGGGGCGGCCCGCTCATCGGTGGACATGGACTGATGCTACGTCGGGCCAGTGGGGATGCCGATCGTCGATGACGAAGGCGTGCTCGTGACGCCACCGTCCCCCGTCCGCCGGCACCGCATGCACGAGGTGGTCGACCTCCACGGGTGCATCGTGTTCGTGCACCAGAACGTCGGGATCGTGGGTGGGCCACGCGCGGCTAGCCGTGACGACACCGGCGACGGCCAGAAGCCCCAGCAACCCCCAGGTGGACCTGTACCCCCACGCGGTTGCGCCCCAACCCGCCAGCGGATAGGCGACGAGCCAGCAACCATGTGACAACGAGAATTGCGCGGCGAACACCGCGGGCCGGTCGCCCGCCGAACTCGATCGGCGCAACACCCGCCCCACCGGAGTGAGGACCAGACCGGTCCCGACGCCGATCACCGCCCAAATAGTCCCCACCACTGGCCACCGCCACCCGCCACCGCCCGCGAGCGAGAGCGCCAGCGCCGCGCCGGTCGCGCCGATCAGGATGACACAACCACCGAGCATGACAGCCCGTTCAGGGCGCCGCCGAAGCAGTCCCGGCACCACGACGGCCGCTGCGATCACCCCGATTCCGTTGCAGGCCAGGAGAACTGCCACCGAGGACGCCGCGCGACCGAGCGTTTCCTGCACATAGTTGACGGTGTTGACCATGACGATCGATCCCACCGCCGCAACCACCAGGTTCATCCCGAGCAGGCCCCGAAGACGCGGTGTCGCACGGAAGATGGCCACACCGGCGAGCGCACGGTCGAAGATTGCGCTGCGCTGCACATCGCAGGCGTCCGGAACCCGGCTGGAGCCGACGAGCACCGCCGATACGACGAATCCCACCGCGGTCGCGACGAACAACCAGTGAAAACTGACCACAGTCACCAGCACCACCGCCAGCAATGGCGACAGTAGAGTCTCCATCGTCGACGCCAGCTGCGAATACGACAACGCCCGGGTGTACTGCTGTTCGTCGGGCAGCACATCAGGCAGCGCCGCCTGGAACGTCGGCGTGAATGCGGCCGACGCCGATTGCAGCACGACGACCAGTAGGTACACCTGCCAGACGTGATCGACGAAGGGCAGCGCCAGGACCACCGCCGCCCGCACGGCGTCGAGGCCGACGAGCGCCCGGCGGCGGGGCAGCCGATCGGCGAAGGCGCCGGCGATCGGCGCGATGACCACGTAGGCAACCATCTTCAACGCCAGCGCCGTCCCGAGGACGGCCGCCGCGTTCGGACCGGCGAGTTCGTAGGCGAGGAGCCCGAGGGCGACCGTCGCAAGGCCGGTCCCGAACAGCGCCACGAGCTGAGCACCGAACAGGTGCCGATAGTCACGCACTCCGAAGATCGAGCCCATGGTCCTCCTCGCGCGGTCATCGACATCACTCCGATCGCGAACTACATTATCCGCATAGATACGCATATAGCTAGGTGTGGACGCAGGCGGCACCGGGTGTCAGAAGTCACGACCCGGGTATGTGAATCTAGAGACCATGCACACCCGGTTCGTCGTCGTCGGCTTCGTGATCCTCGCTTTGCTGGCGACGCCGGGTTGCGCAGCGGCGACCCCGGCCAGTCCGCCATCCAACTCCCCCGCTCCGAGCTCCCCTCCAGCGAGCTCCCCTGCCCCGGCGCCCCCGGGCTCACCGGTCCTGCGTCAGCTCGACGCACTCGTCGTGAAGGGCCGGGCGCCCAAAACCGGTTACACGCGAGCGCAATTCGGGCAGGCCTGGTCCGACGACGTGACGGTCGGCGGCGGCCACAACGGCTGCGACACCCGCAATGACATCCTGCGTCGCGACCTGCGCGACGTCCGGTTCAAAACCGGCACACGGGACTGTGTGGTGCTCTCGGGCGTGCTCGTCGACCCGTACACCGGGACAACCATCGACTTCGTGCGCGGTCCGCACTCCTCGAAGGTCCAGATCGACCATGTGGTCGCCCTCGCCGATGCTTGGCAGAAGGGTGCCCAGCAGTGGTCTGCGGACAAACGCCGCGACTTCGCCAACGACCCGCGCAACCTGCTCGCGGTGTCGGGAAACACCAACCAGCGCAAGGGAGCCGGAGACACCGCCACCTGGCTGCCGCCGAACAAGGCGTACCGCTGCACCTACGTGTCCAAGCAGGTCACGGTGAAGTCCCTCTACGGCCTCTGGGTGACCGCCGCCGAGAAGGACGCGATGCGACGCGTTCTGTCGAACTGCTTCACCTGATGTGACGGCGTCCACACCAGACGACGCCGCGTGACATGGTTCCGCTCACCTGACCTTTCGGACAGGTTGCCCCGATACTGGGTAAATCGCCGGGAGCTCAAGGGGAGGCGAACAATGAGTCAGCACATCTGGGGCCGTCCAGGCCCGGTACCGGATCGGTGCGAGGGTGCCCACACCTACGCCGGAGGATGCCGATACAACGCCGACGACCCGCATCGGCCCATGTTCCCGGAGGAACTGCGTCCAGGGGTGCGCTCGGCCGCTGCCTGACCCCGAGGGTTGGTAGTTGCGGATACGCCTGTGTCGCTGATGGTTTCGGCGCGCGGCCGTCGCGACTTCGATACGCACCAGGCTCGTTCCTCGCATGGTGCTACTCAGCTCGGCGGCTTCGCTCAACGGTCGCGGCTCGACCAGCAGCGGGGCGACCTGCTCATCCCGCCTCGACAACGGGCCCGACGGCCTGCTCCAGCAGGCTGCGCCGGTAGGCCTCCAGCGCCACCAGATCACCGAAGACGGCGTTGTAGCCGTCGGGGTCCTCGCCGGGCGCCATGCGCCGAAGTCGCGACTTGATGTCGGCGATCTGGGCACCCACCCACACCTCCTGCAGTCGCGCCAGGACGCCAGAGATGTAGCGCGGGATGTTGTCCTCGTCGACCGGCATGCCCTCCACGGCGAGTTCGGTGACCAGCGGTTCGATCGACTGGTCGTCGACGGCGGTGCGCACGGCATCCACCCACCCGGCACCACCGAGCCCCGACGACGTCCCGCCCAGCGCCGTCATCGCCTGCCGCACCGCCGCATACGCCGGCTCGGTGAAGCACTCCACCGGCAGCGAATCGAAGACCGTGCCGGCGATACCCGGGTACTGCAGCGCCGCCTTGAGCGCCTCCCGCTGCGGCCACAGCCGCGGATCGGTGGCCAGCGGCCGCGCCATCACCGGACGCGACTCACCCTCCGGACGTCCGCGCCGCGCCCCGTTGACCGTGGTGGACCGATCCCGGGACACGCTGGTGCGCTGCACCTTTGCGCCCTCCTCACGTACGCGCGCGAGCACCTGACCGACCTCTTCCCAGCCGACCCAGCCGGCCAGCTGCCTCGCGTACTCGTCGCGCAGGGCGATGTCCTTGATGCGCGCCACCACCGGGACCGCCTCCCGCAGGGCGTGCACCCGCCCCTCTGCGGTGTCGAGGTCGTGCTCGGTGAGCAGCGTCCGGATCGCGAACTCGAACATCGGAACACGCCGCGCGATCAGATCGCGCACGGCCGCATCGCCCTTGGCCTGGCGCAGCTCACACGGGTCCATACCGTCCGGCGCGATCGCCACGAACGTCTGCCCGGAGATGCTCTGTTCACCTTCGAAAGCCTTGAGCGCCGCAGCTTTTCCCGCGTCGTCGCCGTCGAAGGTGTAGATCACCTCGCCACGGAAGTACGAGTCGTCCATCATCAGCCGGCGGATCAGCGACAGGTGATCCTCGCCGAATGCGGTACCGCAGGACGCGACGGCGGTGGTCACACCCGACAGATGCATCGCCATCACGTCGGTGTAGCCCTCCACCACCACCACCTGATGCCCGCGGGCGATGTTCTTCTTGGCGTGGTCGAGACCGAACAACACCTGAGACTTCTTGTACAGCATGGTCTCCGGCGTGTTCATGTACTTGCCCATGGTGTCGTCGTCGAAGAGTTTGCGGGCCCCGAATCCGATGATGTCGCCGCCGAGATTGCGGATCGGCCAGAGCAGGCGGCGCCGGAACCGGTCGATCGGCCCCTTGCGGCCTTCCGTCGAAAGCCCGGCAGCCTTCAGCTCGCTGAACTCGAATCCTTGCGACAGAAGGGCTTTGCTCATCGTGTCCCAGCCATCGGGGGCATACCCGCACCCGAACTGCGCAGCAGCGGCCGCATCGAAGTCACGTTCGGTCAGGTAGTCGCGCGCCTTCTGCGCCTCCGGAGTCTGCAGCGCCGCCACATAGAACTTGTGCGCCGCGGCGTTGGCAGCGACGAGCCGGGCCCGGGTGCCGCGATCGCGTTTGATCGCCGTACCGCCGCCCTCGTAGTTGATGCGGTAGCCGATGCGGTCGGCAAGCTGTTCGACGGCTTCGACGAAACTGACGTGCTCCTGCTTCTGCAGGAAGCTGTAGACGTCGCCCCCTTCCCCGCACCCGAAGCAGTGGAAGTGTCCGTGGTTGGGGCGGACGTGGAACGACGGTGTCTTCTCGTCGTGGAAGGGGCACAGTCCCTTGAGGCTGTCGGCACCGGCCCGACGCAGGGCGACGTACTCGCCGACGATGTCCTCGATGCGCGTCTGGTCACGGATTGCCGTGATATCGCGATCGGGAATTCGGCCTGCCACGCGACCAGTGTAGTGACCGACTGCGGGTGACCGGCGCAGAGCTTCACACCGGCTACCGTCGGTGTGGACCGCACCGGCGAAGGAGACCCGATGACCGACCACCACCACAGTGTCGAGCAGCAGGCCAAGCTCACCAGCGGCCTAGATTTCTGGACCACCAAACCCGAGGGCGGGCTGGGGTCCATCATGCTCACCGACGGCCCGCACGGGCTGCGCAAGCAGGAGGGTGCCAGCGATCACCTGGGCTTGTCGGGCAGCGTTGCCGCCACCTGCTTTCCGCCCGCGGTGGGACTCGCCCAGACCTGGGATGTGGATCTCGCCGAGCGGGTGGGCGCGGCCATCGCCGACGAAGCCCGCGCCCAAGGGGTGTCGGTGGTGCTCGGACCGGGTGTGAACCTCAAGCGTTCGCCGCTGGGCGGACGCAACTTCGAGTACTTCTCCGAGGATCCGTTCCTCACCGGACGGCTCGGCGCGGCCTGGGTCCGTGGTCTCCAGGGCCGTGGCGTAGGGGCGTCGCTGAAGCACTTCGCGGTCAACAATCAGGAGACCGACCGCATGCGGATCAGCGCCGACGTGGACGAACGCACG